>JBIOED010000075.1:0-15997 GCA_044445675.1 Caulobacterales bacterium
CCGGACTCCACGAACGCGCGCTCTTCCGCGTCGAATTTGCGGCTGGCGTCGTAATTGCCTTCACCCTGGATCTGGGTCTTGTCGGTCATGGCCAAAGCCTCCGTGTCGGTCTTCGGGGTAACCCCGCGCCGCGGACGAGGTTCCGAATAGAGCAGGTCGATCATATCTATAGAATAAAACGATTGGCTCTATTGTTCTGGGCGGCCTAAGTGCGGCATTGGAAGACCTCGCGCCGGCGTCGGCCGGCGGACCGCCACAGGGAGACCACCATGAGCCTGGCCACCAGCAAGACCCTCGACAACCTCAAGGCCGCCTTCGCGGGCGAGAGCCAGGCGAACCGCCGCTATCTCTATTTCGCCCAGAAGGCCGACGTGGAGGGCTACAACGACGTGGCCGCGGTGTTCCGCTCCACGGCGGAAGGCGAGACCGGCCACGCGCATGGCCACCTGGAGTTCATGGAAGCCGTCGGCGATCCCGCCACCGGCCTGCCGATCGGCGGCACCTCGCTGAATCTCAAGGCCGCCATCGCCGGCGAGACCCACGAGTACACCGACATGTATCCCGGCATGGCGCGCACCGCGCGCGAGGAAAGCTTCGACGAGATCGCCGACTGGTTCGAGACCCTGGCCAAGGCCGAGAAGTCCCACGCCGGCCGCTTCCAGCGCGCCCTCGACACGCTGGACTGATCCTCGGTGTGTCATCCCGGTTTCCGCGCAGCGGAAGACCGGGACCCATAGACTCCGCGTGGCCCGGACGAGCTGCGGCGGCGCCGGGCGAACCTTGCAGCGCTGGCGCCTATGGGTCCCGGTCTTCGCGTACCGCGAAACCGGGATGACAGCCTTTTGTTGTTGCAGCATGCGGCGGGTGACCTGTGAGCGATGAGATCGAGACAAGCGCTGACGCCGGCCCCCCGCGCGAGGGCAGTCTCGACGCGCCGTTCCGGCATCCGATCGCCTGGCGCGACGACGACTACTACGACCTGGAAAAGGTCGAGGCCGAGATGACCCGGCAGTTCGACGTCTGTCACACGTGCCGCCGCTGCTTCAATCTCTGCGACAGCTTCCCCAGGCTGTTCGACCTGATCGACGAGAGCAAGACCGGCGAACTGGATAGCGTGGCCAAGGCCGACTACGCCAAGGTCGACGAGGCCTGCACGCTCTGTGACATGTGCTTCCTGACGAAGTGCCCCTATGTCCCACCGCACCCTTTCGACATCGATATCCCGCATCTGATCCTGCGCTATCGGGCCGCCCGTCGCCGTGCAGGAGATCGGCAGTTCGTCCGCGAGCAGCTAGGCCTGACCGACCGCAACGGCAAGCTGGCCAAGCCGGTGGCCGGCCTCGCCAACTGGATGACGGCGCGCAGGAACACGCCGCTGCGCAAGCTGCTGGAGGCCATCGCCCAGATCGACGCCGAGGCGGAGCTGCCGACGTACCACTCGAAGACCGCCACCGATCGGCTGAAGGGGCCGCTGGCGCCCGACCCCGCCGGCCCGGCGTTCGGCCGACGCAAGGTGGCGCTCTACGCGACCTGCTTCGTCGACTACAACGAACCGGACACCGCGATGGCCGCCGCCCGCGTGCTGGCCCTGCAGGGCGTCGAGGTGAAGCTGGTCTACCCGGAATGTTGCGGCATGCCGCAGCTCGAGGCCGGCGACCTGAAGGACGTGGCCGGCCGCGCGGAACGGGTCGCCGGGGTGTTCGCGCCGCTGATCGCCGACGGCTACGACGTGGTCGCGCTCACCGCCTCGTGCGGTCTGATGATGAAGTTCGAATGGCCGCTGATGGAGCCGGATAACCGGGACGTCGTGGCCCTCTCGGCGGCGACCAAGGACATCTGCGAATATGTCGTCGACCTGCAGAGGACCTATGGCCTGGCCGAGGGTCTGACGCCGGTCGAAGGCGGCGTCACCCTGCATCACGCCTGCCACGCGCGGGCCCAGAACATGGGCGCCAAGTCGGCCGAGATGCTGCGGCTGATCCCGGACACGCGGGTGGAGCTCGTCGAGCGCTGCTCGGGCCACGGCGGCACCTTCGGGGTGATGAAGGCGACGCACCCCGTGGCCAACAAGGTCGGCCGCCCGGCCGCCCGCCAGATCGCGCAGAAGGAGACCGAAACCCTCTGCTCGGACTGCCCGCTGGCCTGCAAGCACCTGGGCCAGTTGCTCAGCGCCGAGACCCGCGCCGACGCGCACGCGGCGCCGCGCCAGGCTCATCCCATCGAGATCTTCGCCCGCGCCTACGGGGCGTTCTGAAGGAGCTTCGCCCATGCCCGCCAGCGCCCGCCAGATCACCCCGGCCGACCTGATCCCCGACGCCGACTATGCGCGCGAGCGCCGCGACCGCCGGCTGGCGCTGTTGCCGGTCAAGCGCCTCCGCCGGGTGGCGCTGGGTCCGATCTGCACGGTGATCTTCGAGAGCTACGACACCATGCTTTTCCAGGTGCAGGAGATGCTGCTCACCGAAAAGGGCGGCGCGGCCCAGGTCCCCGACGAACTGGCTGCCTACAACCCGCTGATCCCGCAGGGCTCGGAACTGGTCGCCACGGTGATGTTCGAGATTGTCGACGAAGTGCGTCGCGAGCAGACGCTGGCGCGGCTGGGCGGGGTGGAGGACAACTTCTTCCTCCAGGTCGGCGCCGAGCGAGCCGTGGGCGTCCCCGAGGGCGACGTGGAGCGCACGCGGGCGGACGGCAAGACCTCGTCGGTGCATTTCCTGCGGTTCCCGCTCAGCCCCGATCAGATCGCCCGCTTCCGCGATCCCGCGACCCAGATCCTGATCGGGTGCGGCCACGAGGCCTATAGCCACCTCGCCGGCCTGACGCCTGCGGCCCGCGCCGAACTCGGCCGCGACTTCGCCTAGGCGTCCGGCCGGCTTCCGACTGGCCCTTCCCAAGGAAATATCGGGCGCCCACAATTTCTCGTTGAGCTAACCCTGTTCATCGACCATATTCTGCTGTCGGAGGCGGGTGTGAAATGGACAACCGGATCGACGTGCTGGTGGGGCAGCGGCTGCGGCAACGTCGCCGGCTCCTGGGCTATTCGCAACAGGCGCTAGGCGCCGCCTGCGGGGTGACGTTCCAACAGATCCACAAGTACGAGAGCGCCGTGTGCCGCCTGTCGGTGGTCATGCTCTGGCAGCTCGCCAACGCGCTCGAGGTCGAGATCGGCTACTTCTTCGTCGGCCTGACGGACGATCTGGCGCTGGACGGCCGCCGGAAGATGGATATCCACCACGAGGTGGGCGCCCGCGCGTTAGGCTCCAATCCGCGGCCTCTTTCGTTGACACCGCCGCGGCTATCCGTATAAGTCCGCCGCTCTCGCCCGCGGGCCATCTCGCGGGCGCATTCCGTTTTGCACATACACAGTGATTTTGAAGGCGCGAACGATGTACGCGGTGATCAAGACCGGCGGCAAGCAGTACCGGGTCTCCCCCGGCGATCTGATGGTTGTCGAAAAGCTCGCAGGCGAGCCCGGTTCGAACGTGGCGTTCGGCGACGTGCTGATGGTGGGCGAGGGCGAGGCCGTCGTGGTCGGCGCCCCGACCGTGGCCGGCGCGAGCGTCTCGGCGACCCTGATCGAGACCCGCAAGGGCGAGAAGGTGAAGATCTTCAAGAAGATCCGCCGCCAGAACTACCGCCGCACGCGCGGCCACCGCCAGCACGAGACCGTGCTGCGTGTGGTGGGCGTCACCGGGGCCGACGGCAAGGAAGCCAAGTGGGACGGCAAGGTCGACCTGACCACCAAGGGTGAACTCGACGCTCGCGCCCGCGGCCTGGTGTTCGTGAGCCCGACCGCCCAGGCGCAGGCCGCTGCGGCCGCCAAGATCCAGACGCCGCGCAAGGGCGCGGTCGCCAAGCCGGCGAAGGCCAAAGCGGCTCCGAAGGCCGCCGACGTCGACGTCAAGGCCGCCGCCAAGACCGCGCAGACCAACGCGCCGGTGGAAACCGAAGCCAAGGCGGCGCCCGCCAAGAAGGCGGCGGCTCCGAAGCCCGCAGCCAAGCCGGCTGCCGGGAAGACGGCCGCGCCGGCGAAGGCTGCCGCGACCGCCGAAAAGAAGGCTGCTGCGCCGAAGAAGGCCGACGCCGCCCCCAAGAAGGACAAGTCGGCCAAGTAAGGCCGGCTCAGGTTTAGGAGAGCACCATGGCTCACAAGAAATCAGGCGGCTCCTCGCGCAACGGGCGCGATTCCGCCGGCCAGCGCCTCGGCGTGAAGAAGTTCGGCGGCGAAGCGGTGCTCGCCGGCAACATCCTCGTGCGCCAGCGCGGCACGAAATTCTGGCCGGGCGACAACGTCGGCCTCGGTCGCGACCATACCCTCTTCGCCACCGCCACCGGCGCGGTCCAGTTCACCACCAAACGGGACGACCGCACCTACGTGAACGTGATCATGGCGGACAACACCACCAAGTAGGCGAACCGCCTTTCTCCGGTTCCGCCTGCGGGCTGAACCGGACAGACGAACCTAAGCGGGGAGTCCGGACAGCCGGGCTCCCCGCTTTCGTTTTGGGCCCCGCTTAGAGGGCCGGGAGGTAGACCATGTGCGCAGTTGAAGTGACCCCCGTAGTCTCCACGGAACGGCTGATCCTTCGCGGGCCGATGATGAGCGACGCCGCGGCGATCAGCGCCATCGGCGGCGATCGCAATGTGGCGGGCATGACCACCTCGATGCCGCACCCCTATGGCCTGGCCGACGCCGAGGCCTGGATCGCGCGCGCCTGGGGCTGCGACTGGGAGAAGGACGCCCTGTTCGTCATCGAGCACCGGGTCTTCGGCGTGGTCGGCATGCTGGGCTTTGATCACGCGCGCGGGCCCCGGGCGGAGATCGGCTATGCCCTCGGCCGGCCGTTCTGGAACCGCGGCTACGCCACCGAGGCGGTGCGCGGAGCGCTGAAGTGGGTCAAGCGCGACTGGCGCAAGCACGTGGTGGTGGCCGGCCACTTCGCCGACAACCCGGCGTCTGGCCAGGTGCTGTGCAAGGCGGGCTTCCTCTACACCGGCGACATCGAGCGTCGGCCCTGCGTGGCCCGTAGCCGCAACGACGTCCCGACCCGGATGATGGTGTGGCTGGCGTAGACGCCGCCAACAGGTGTCATCCCGGACAAGCCGCTGCGCGCAAGCCGGGATGACGGCCGGGTTTCATGTTAAAGGCCCCTCGACATGAAATTTCTCGACGAGTGCAAGATCTACATCCGTTCCGGCAACGGCGGCGGCGGCGCCGTGTCGTTCCGGCGGGAGAAGTACATCGAGTACGGCGGTCCTGACGGCGGCGACGGCGGCAAGGGCGGCGACGTGTGGATCGAGGCCGTCGAGGGGCTGAACACCCTGATCGACTTCCGCTACCACCAGCATTTCAAGGCGGAGACCGGCGTCCACGGCATGGGCCGCAACCGCCACGGCCACAATGGCGCCGATTCCACCCTGAAGGTGCCCGTGGGCACCCAGGTGTTCGCCGAGGACAAGCAGACCCTGCTCTTGGACATGGATGTGGCCGGCAAACGGGTGCGGCTGCTGAAGGGCGGCAACGGCGGGTTCGGCAACACCTATTTCAAGGGTCCGGTGAACCAGGCGCCGACCCACGCCAACCCCGGCCAGGAGGGCCAGGAGCAGTGGATCTGGCTGCGCCTGAAGCTGATCGCCGACGTGGGGCTGGTGGGCCTGCCCAACGCCGGCAAGTCGACCTTCCTGGCCGCCGCATCCGCCGCCAAGCCAAAGATCGCCGACTATCCGTTCACGACGCTGGCCCCCAACCTCGGCATGGTCGACCTGTCGGTGGGCGAGCGCTTCATCCTGGCCGACATCCCCGGCCTGATCGAAGGCGCCTCCGAGGGCGCGGGGCTGGGCGTGCGGTTCCTGGGCCACGTGGAGCGCACCGCGACCCTGGTGCATCTGGTGGACGGCACGCAGGACGATGTCGTGGAGGCCTGGCGCACCGTGCGCCAGGAGCTGGAAAACTACGGCGAAGAGCTCGGCGACAAGATCGAGATCCTGGCGCTCTCCAAGGTCGATGCGCTGGACAAGGATGCCCGGAAAGCCAAGGCCAGGGCGCTGGCCAAGGCTTCCGGCGCCGCGGTGCGCCAAGTCTCCGGCGTCTCCGGCGAAGGCGTGACCGAGTTGTTGCGCGAGGCCTATGCGCTGGTCCGCGAACGCAAGGGCGAGGAAGCCGCCGACGCCCTGGAGGCCAGCGGCCAGGCGCCCGAGGACTGGGCGCCGTGAGCGGGCTGGCGCAGGCCAGGCGGGTCGTCGTCAAGGTCGGCTCGGCCCTGCTTGTGGGCGAGGACGGCGCCGACGCGCATTGGCTGGCCGCCTTCGCCGCCGACCTTGCGCGGCTGCGAGCCCGCGGCCAGCAGGTGCTGGTGGTGTCTTCCGGCGCGGTGGCGCTGGGCCGCCGGCGCCTCAGCCTGCCGAAGCGGGCGTTGACCCTGCCGGAGAAGCAGGCCGCCGCCGCCGCGGGCCAATCGGGCCTGATGCGCGCCTGGGAGGAGGCGCTCGAGCCCCACGCCCTCGCCGCCGCCCAGGTTCTGCTGACTCGCGACGACACCGAGGTCCGCCGCCGATTCCTGAACGCGCGGGCCACCATCGAGACCCTGTTGGCCCTGGGCGTGGTGCCGGTGGTCAACGAGAACGATACGGTCGCCACCGAAGAATTGCGGGTGGGAGACAACGACCGTCTGGCGGCCCGCGTGGCCCAGATGATCGGGGCCGACATGCTGGTGCTGCTGTCGGACGTGGACGGCCTCTACACCGCCGATCCGCGGCGCGATCGGTCGGCGCGGCACCTGCCGAGGGTAGCCCGCCTGAGCGCCGAGATCGAAGCCATGGCCGGCGGGGCCAACCTGATGGCCGGGGTCGGGACCGGCGGCATGGCCACCAAACTGGCGGCCGCCCGCATCGCCAGCGCCGCCGGCTGCGCCACGGTGATCACCCTGGGGCGCCGTCCGTCGCCCCTCCTCGCCGTGGAGGATGGGGAACGTTCGACAATTATCGAACCGTCTACGACGCCAGGCGCGGCCTACAAGACCTGGATCGCGGGCTCCCTGGCGCCGGCCGGCGCCCTGGTTGTGGACGCCGGCGCCGCCGAGGCCGTACGGCGCGGCAAGAGCCTGTTGGCCGCCGGCGTGCGCCGCACGGAAGGCCGGTTCGACAAGGGCGATGCGGTGGTCATCCGGGACGAGGCCGGCCGCGAGATCGCCCGCGGCCTGGTGCGCTACGAGGCCGAGGACGCGGCGCGCATCTGCGGCCTGAAGAGCGAGGCGATCGAATCCACGCTGGGCTACACCTCCGGCCCGCTGGTCCACGCCGACGACCTGGCCTTGGGTTCCCCGGCTACTTGTTGAGATCGCCGACCTGATCCACGTCGAACAGCACCCCGTCGTCGGGGCTTTCGATCAAGGCCAGGCGGTCGCCAAGGCCCTGCAGCACGCCGCGGGCGCCGGCGTCGCCGGTCAGCGCCAGGAGTTGCGGGAAGATCGCGCGGCCGATCAGGACGGGGTTGCCGCGGCGGCCTTTGAACACCGGGGCGGCGGCCTGGGCGCCGGCCGCCACGGCCTGCGCCAAGCTCTGGAGCACGGCGGCCGGCACCCGCGGCATGTCGCCCAGGAAGACGAAGGCGCCCTCCGCGTCGGGCGGCAAGCTGGCGATGCCGGCCCGCAGGGAAGCGGCCATGCCCTCGGCGTAGTCCGGCGCATGGACGACCAGGGTGCGCGGATCGAAGGCGCGCGCCGCGGCGGCGACGGCCTCCGCGTCGGCCCCGATCACCACGGTCACGCTGCGCGCGGGCGCCGCGAAGGCCGCCGCCAGGGCGCCTTCCAGAAGGACGCCGGCGCCCCAGGCCGCGAGCAGCTTTCCGCCGCCGAAGCGCGTTCCCGATCCGGCGGCCAGCACCACTGCCTCAAAGGCCACCCCTGTCGCCACCGCCCTATCCTCTCTATGTTCTAGGCCGCATGACGCCTTATGACGCCCCATCGCCGCAAGACCGGCGCTCTTCTGGCCCGGCCCTGACCGACGGCTTCGGCCGTACGGTGACCTATCTGCGGGTCTCCGTCACCGACCGCTGCGACCTGCGCTGCGTCTATTGCATGAGCGAGCACATGACCTTCCTACCGAAGGCTCAGGTGCTGACGCTGGAGGAACTGGACCGGATCGCCAGCGCGTTCGTGGGCCTGGGCGCCCGCAAGCTGCGCATCACCGGAGGCGAGCCCCTGGTCCGCAAAGGCCTGATGGGCCTGATCCAGGGTCTCTCGCGCCATCTGAAGAGCGGCGCGCTCGACGAAATCACCCTGACCACCAACGGCACGCGCCTAGCGGAGTTCGCCCAACCGCTGGCCGACGCCGGGGTGAGGCGGATCAACGTGTCCCTGGACACCCTCAAGCCGGACCTGTTCCGCACGCTGACCCGCGGCGGAGACCTCGGCAAGGTGATCGCCGGGATCGACGCGGCGCAGGGCGCCGGCCTCAAGGTCAAGCTGAACGCCGTGGCGCTGAAGGACGACAACGCCGCTGAACTGCCCGACCTGATCCGCTGGGCGCATGGACGGGGCGTGGACGTGACGCTGATCGAGACCATGCCAATGGGCGAGGTCGAGGCCGACCGAACCGACCAGTACCTGTCGCTGGCGGCCCTGCGGGCCGAACTGGAGAGCTTCTGGACCCTCACCGACCTGCCGGTGTCCACCGGCGGCCCGGCGCGTTATGCGGCGGTGGCCGAGACCGGCGGACGCCTGGGCTTCATCACCCCGCTCAGCCACAATTTTTGCGAGGCCTGCAACCGGGTGCGGCTGACCTGCACCGGCACGCTGCACACCTGCCTGGGGCAGGAGGACGCCGCGGACCTTCGGGCCGTGATCCGCAGCGGCGCTTCGGACGAAGGCCTTGTCGCCGCAATCCGCAGCGCCATCGACGCCAAGCCCAAGGGCCACGACTTCCACATCGCGCGCGCCGCCGGGCCTTCGGTGGCGCGGCACATGTCGACCACGGGAGGCTAGGGTGGCGCGCGTCCTGTTGTTCGGGCGCTTGAGCGACGTGGCGGGCTGGCGCGAGCGGCAGATCGACAGCCCGTTCCTCTCCGCGCTGCGCGCGCGGCTGGCCGACGAGGACGCCGCGCTCGGCGAGGCGCTGGCCGGTCCCGGCGTTCAGGTGGCGCTCGACCAGGTGATCGTGCGCGGCGACGCGTCCCTGAACGCCGCCGCCGAGGTAGCCTTCCTGCCGCCGATGAGCGGCGGATGATCCGGCTCACCTTCGATTCCTTCGACCCGGGCGCGCTGCTCACGGAGTTTTGCCGGGCGCGCGGCGAGGTGGGCGCCGTGGCGACCTTCACGGGGCTCGCCCGCGCCGACGCAGGCGCCACCGCCCTGCTGGAACTGGAAGCCTATCCGGGCTTCACCGAGGCGCGGATCGAGGAGATCGCGGCCCGCGCCCGGGTGCGCTTCGAGCTGCTCGACCTGATGATCCTGCACCGCATCGGCCAGATTCCGGCCGGCGATCCCATCGTCTTCGTGGCGACCGCCGCCCGCCATCGTCGCGCCGCCTTCGAAGCCTGCGACTTCCTGATGGACTACTTGAAGTCCAAGGCGCCCTTCTGGAAGAAGGAGCACGGCCCCGACGGCGCCCGCTGGATCGAGCCGCGCGCGCAAGACCATGCCGACCTGAAGCGGTGGGAAGAGGAGACCTCCGAATGACCACGCTGACCCCCGGCGGCCGCATCGACGAGACCCGGACCATCAAGCCAGTGCGGATCGCCATCCTCACCGTCTCCGACACCCGCGACGAGGAGAGCGACACCTCCGGCCACGTCCTGGCCGAGCGCGTGAAGTCCTCGGGCCACGAACTCGCCGGCAAGGCCATCGTCCGCGACAGCGTCGCCGAGATCCGCGAGAAGATCCAAGGCTGGGTGGCCTCGGGCGCCGTCGAGGCGATCGTCACCACCGGCGGCACAGGGATCACGGGTCGCGACGTGACCCCGGAAGCGGTGGAGCCGCTGTTCGACAAACGGCTGGATGGCTTCTCGGTGGTGTTCCACATGGTCAGCTACCAGTCGGTGGGCCTCTCGACCCTGCAGTCGCGCGCCACGGCCGGGATCGTCGGCGGGGTGTTCGTGTTCTGCCTGCCGGGCTCGAATGGGGCGGTGAAGGACGGCTGGGACAAGGTGATCGCCCCCCAGCTCGACAGCCGCCATGGCCCCTGCAACATGGTGGAGCTGATGCCCCGCCTTCTTGAGACCTAGGGACTGCCGGGACGTGAGCAAGCTCACCCACATCGACGCGACCGGCCGGGCGCGCATGGTCGACGTCTCCGGCAAGCCCGCCACCGCGCGGGAGGCGGTCGCCGCGGGCTTCGTGCGGATGGCGCCTGAGACGCTGGCCCTGGCGGTCGCGGGCGACGGCCGCAAGGGCGACGTGCGCGCGGTGGCCGAGATCGCCGGCGTGATGGCAGCCAAGCGGACCGCCGACCTGATCCCCATGTGCCACCCGCTGGCGCTCTCCAAGGTCGAGGTGCGGGTGGACGCCGCCGACGGCGGCCTGGCGGTGAGCGCGCGCGTCAGGACCACCGGCCCGACCGGCGTCGAGATGGAGGCCCTGACCGCGGTCTCGGTCGCCTGCCTGACGCTCTACGACATGCTGAAGGCCGCCGAGAAGGGTATGGTCATCGAAGCCGTGCGGCTGGTCTCCAAGACCGGCGGCAAGAGCGGGGACTGGGCGGCGGACTGATCGCCCGGTGATCTGCGAGGCCGGAACGGGCGGCGTGGAACAACCTTCGCCTTAAGGGCTTACTCCAGCGTGGCGGGAGGCCTTCGATGCTGCTTGAACCGGGGACCACCTGCTGGCGGCGCGAGACGTCCGCCCGCGCCGCGCTGCTGATCGACATGGCCGACTATTTCGACGCGGCGATGACGGCGATGGCCAAGGCGAAGCATTCCATCCACCTGCTGAACTGGGCGTTCGAGCCCGACACCCTGTTCCACCCGCAACCGGGCTGTATCGGACCCGACGACGACCGAATCGCCAATTTCCTGAAACGGCTGGCCGGCGAGAACGCCAAGCTCGACGTGCGCATCCTGTGCTGGCAGTCGGCGGCCCCGGTGGCGGCGACACAGCGCTGGTTCCCGATCGCCGATCGGGTGGAATTCTCCGGGAGCAACGTCAAGTTCGTGCTCGACGGCAAGCTGCCGGTGGGCGCGAGCCACCACCAGAAAACCATCGTCATCGACGATGCCGTCGCCTTCTGCGGTGGCGGAGACATCGGTCCCGACCGTTGGGACACCGCCGCCCACCTGGACGACGACCCCCGGCGCGAGCGGAGCAAGAAGCAGAACGACAAGCGGGACTTCGACTCGCGCCACGAGGTGATGGGGGTGGTCGAGGGCGCGCCGGCCCGCGCGCTCGGAGCGCTGTTCCGGGACCGCTGGGCCCGGGCGACGGGCGAGATTCTGGCCGAGCCGCCGCCTGTCAAGCCGGTGTGGCCTGCCGGTGTGACGGCGCAGTTCAAGGGTGTCGAGGTCGGCCTCTCGCGCACGGTCGCAGCCTGGCGCGACTATCCCGCAGTCCGCGAGGTGGAGGCCCTGCACCTGGCCGCCATCCGCGACGCCAGCCGCTGCATCTATATGGAAAATCAGTATTTCACCTCGCCGCTGATCTCGGGCGCGCTCGCCAAGCGCCTGGGAGAGCCGGACGGGCCTGAGGTGGTGCTGATCGGCACCGAGCACTCCCCCAGCTATTTCGACCAGCTGACCATGGACGGCACGCGAGGGCGGTTCATCGAACGGCTGAAGCGCGCCGACAAGCACGGCCGCTTCCAGGCCTACAGCCCGGTGACCACGCTGGGGCGGATCATCATCGTCCACGCCAAGCTGACGATCATCGACGACCGGCTGCTGCGGATCGGCTCGGCCAACATCAACAACCGCTCCATGGGCTTCGATACAGAGTGCGACATGAGCTTCGAGGCCGCCGGGCGGGCGGGGAGCGGCAACCGGGCCGAGATCGCGCGGCTGCGCACGCGCCTGCTGGCGCATTGGCTGGGCTGCGACGCCGCCCTCCTGGAGGCGGCCGTGCGCAAGGCCGGCGGCGTTGGGGCGGGCGTGGAGGCGCTGCGCAACGCCGGCTATGCCCGCCTTCGGCCCATCGAGCTGAAGCCCCGGGGGCCGGTGGGCGAGGTGGTAGCGGACTACCACCTGGGCGACCCGTTCAGCGCCGCCGACAGCTGGCGGCCCTGGCGGCGCAAGCGGGAGTCCGCGAGCGCGGATCGGCGCGGGCGGGAGGCGGCGAAGGGGTAGGGCGCCGGGCGAGCCCGCAAACGCGACTGTGGCATCTGACGGCGAGGCCTCAGCCGGGCCGGCTCAGCACGGTCATGGTCACCTCGCGGCGCAGGGTGAACCCCAGGCTTTCGTAGAGGGCGATGGCGCCGGTGTTGTGGGCGTAGGCATGCAGGAACGGGACCTCGCCGCGCGCCAGGATGCGGCCGGCGACCTGCCGCATCAGGGCGCCGGCGTAGCCGCGGCCGCGCTGGCCCGGGGCCGTGCAGACGCCGCTGACCTCGGTGAAGCCGATGGGTTTCAGGCGCTCGCCGGCCATGGCGAGCAGGGCGCCGTCGGGCGCCTTCACGCCGACGAAGTCGCCGAGCTGGTGGGTGCGCGCGAAGAACGGGCCGGGCTGTGTAAGGGTGGCGAGCGCCAGCATCCGGGCGGCGTCGGCCTCGCCCAGCGGGACGATGGCGAAGCCCGGCGCGGGCGCCTCGGTGAGGCGCTCGGCCGTCATCTGCCAGATGGCGTGGGTCTCGGCCGCCGCGCCCGGAACCGGCCCGGGCTCGGCTGCGCCGACCGTCGCCACCGCGCCCAGGGCCGGGACCAGCGCGGCAAGGGCGGCGAGGCTCTGCGCCGACCCGTCCGCCGCCGCGGCGAACAGGCCGAATTCCGGCGCCATCCGCAAGGCTCGGGCGTCGCCGAGCGCCAGGTGCGCCTGGCGGCTGGTGAGCGCGCTCCAGACGGGGCGGTCGAGAGGATGGGCGGAGGTCACGGCGGGCGGCGATTCTGTCGGGGAACCTTGAGTAGGGCGGAAAGGGCTCGGCTCCAAGGCGCCGACCCGCCTGCCCCGCAATTGGCCCCGGGCACTCCTGCGGCGCGCGCGCGTTGACACCGCTCGGATCAACTGCCCAGCGAGCGCTCCTTGGCCCTGCCGATCTCCACCAACCCGACCCTGCCGCCGCTGGTCGACCAGGCGCGGCGCCTGATGTTTGGCGACGGGGTGCTGCTGCGTCAGGTGGCGGACGCGGCGGGCGGGCTGGCGGTGAACCTGGCGCTGGCCGGCCTGATCCTGGCGGGCACGATCTGGGCCGCCAACTGGCTGTCGCGGCTGGCGGCCAGGGCGATCCGTCGCGCGCACCGGCATACCCCCACCGACGCGACCCTGCAGACCTTCGCCGCCTCGCTGGTCCGCTATGTGGTGGTCATCGTGGGCCTGGTCGCGGTGCTGCAGCAACTGGGGGTCAAGGCCACCTCGGTGATCGCGGTCCTGGGCGCCGCCTCGCTGGCCATCGGGCTGGCGCTGCAAGGCGCGCTCTCCAATGTGGCGGCCGGGGTGATGATCCTGATCCTGCGCCCCTACCGCGTGGGCGACACGGTCGAGATCAACGGCCAGCAGGGGACCGTGAAGGGCCTCGACCTATTTTCCACCCGGCTCGCCAGCGGCGACAACCTCAGCGTCTTCGTGCCCAACGCCAAGGCGTTCGGCGAGATCATCATCAACCTGAGCTCGCCGGTGGCGCGCCGCGTCCAGCTCGACTTCACCATCGACTACGCCGACGACGTGGACTGCGCGCTGGAGATCATGTTGGCCTGCGCGGCGGCCGAGCCGCGCGTGACGCCCAAGCCCGCGCCCTGGGCGAAGCTGACCGCGCTCGCCGACAGCGGCGTGACGGTGTCGCTGCGCGCCTGGCTCGCGCCCAAGGATTTCGATGACGGCCGCTACGACCTGATGAAAGCGGTGCGGGACCGGCTGGAGGGGGCGGGCTTCAGCTTCCCCTATCCGCACCAGGTGGCGGTGGCGCAGCGGCCGTTCGAACCGCCTCACGCGCAGCGCGCCGTCCACCGCCCCGTCGAGTCTGCCGGCACGCCGCCGGCGCGTCCGCGACCACCGCCCCCTCGGCCGGCCAGGGCGAGTTCCGCGAAGGGCCGCTGACGCGGCGCCCTTCGCCGCATTGACAAACCGCGAGACGTCCAGCCCCATCGGTTCTTAGGCAACTCCGGGGGGCCGAGAGCAGCAGCCGGGCATGACCCTACCCACCGAAGCGGTGACTCTCGCCGGCAGCGGCCTGGTCTTCCTCAACAACTACAGCGCCGGAGTCAGCGACGCCTACCGCGGGGCGATCCTGGCCGCCGAGAACCTCCTGCAGGGCGATTTCACCAATCCGGTGACGGTCAGCGTGGACTTCGGCTTTTCGTCCCTGGGCAAGACCTTCAGCGCGCAGAACCAGTTCGACACCGTCTCAGTCAGCTATGCGACCCTCACCGCAGCACTCCGAGCCCACGCCACGACCGCTGACGACGTGCTGGCGGTGAACGGCCTGCCCGCGAGCGACCCTTCGAACGGCGTCGGCTTCGATATCCCCACGGCGCAGGCGCACATGCTGGGCCTGGCCGCCCAGAGCAACAATATCGACGACAGCGTCACGCTGAACAGCGACCTCAACTTCACGTTTGGCCAGGACGCGATTGGCGCGATCGAGCACGAGATCACCGAGGGCGTCTTCGGCCGGACCGCGAGCCTGGGTTTCGACGGGCCCAAGTGGAATCCGCTGGACCTGTTTCGCTTTACGGCGAGCGGGCAGCGCGACTTCACCGGCGGGTCGGACGGCGTCGCCACCTATTTCGGGATCGACGGTGCGCATGTGTCGAACCTCGCCCTTCACAACGCGATCAGCGCGGCCGGCGTGTCGGATGGTTTCGACCTGGGGGACTGGGACCACACCTTCGGCGACGCCTTTGGCCCCGGCGGCCCGGGGGCGCCCGGTTCGCTTTCGGCCACTGATCTGCAGGTGCTGGACGTCCTGGGCTGGACGCCGCGGAGCTCCGGCGGGCCGTTCGTCCCGGCGCCCGACGAGTTCGCCTCAAGCCTGACCGACGCGGCCCATCCGTTCGGACAGCTGGCGGTGGGCGGCTCGGCCACGGGGGTGCTGCAGCAGGCGGGCGACCACGACTGGTTCGCCGTGCAGCTGCAGGCGGGCCGGACCTACACGATCAGCGAGACCGGCCACGCGGGCGGCGGCGGGTCACTGGCGGACCCATTCCTGCGCGTGCATGACGCGTTGGGGAACCTGGCGGCCTCGAACGACGACATCGTCAGCGGGATCAATCCCGACTCGCGCCTGGTGTTCACCGCCCCGGCCGGCGGGACCTACTACGTCGACGCCGGCAGCTTCGCCGACGGCTACGCCGGGAGCTATCGGGTGGACGTCAGCCCGTCGTCCACGGCGGGCAGCCCCACGGGCGGCCAGGTCCTGGTGGGCGCGCTTGGCGGCGACACGATCCAGGCGCCGGACACCAACGACACCATCAGCGGCGGCTCGGGCGGGTCCAACTACCTGCGCGGCAACGGCGGCGACGACTCGATCACCGGCGGCGGGCAGTTCGACGACATCAACGGCAACATGGGCAACGACACCCTGCACGGCGGGGCCGGCGACGACTGGGTGGTGGGCGGCAAGGGCGACGACCTGGTGTTCGGCGACGACGGCGACGACATCGTGCTGGGCAACCTCGGCAACGACACCCTCGACGGCGGGAACGGCAACGACGTGGTGCGCGGCGGCCAGGGTGACGACGTGCTGGTTGGCGGGGCGGGGAACGACTTCATCTCCGGCGACCGCGGCAACGCCACCGAGAGCGGCGGCCCGGGCGCCGACATCTTCCACAGCTCGCAGGACGCCGGCGTCGACAAGGTGTTGGACTTCCACCTGGCCGAAGGCGACCGGGTGATGCTCGATCCCGGGACCACCTACACGGTCAGCC
>JBIOED010000076.1:0-15981 GCA_044445675.1 Caulobacterales bacterium
TGCCCGGCCGGCCCGATCCGTCCGACCTGCACGTGGCGCTGGAGGCGGCCTACGCCGGCGAGCGGTTCGTCGAGGTGGCGAGCGGGTTGGAATGCGCCGAACTCCAGAGGACCCGGGCCGGGGCGGGCGGCTATGTCCAGGCGCTCGACCCGGAGGCGCTGAACGGCACCAACCGCATGAAGCTCTTCGCGTTCGGCAATGCGGACGGCACGCAGGCGCGGCTCGTGGCGCTGCTCGACAACCTCGGCAAGGGCGCCTCTGGCGCGGCGGTGCAGAACCTCAACCTGATGCTGGGCCTGGAGGAGGGCGCGGGACTGTGATCCTGCGTCGGGCGACGACCGCCGACGCCGAGGCCATCGGGGCGCTGCATCGCGACACCATGCGCATCTCGCTGCCATTCCTGCCTCAATTGCATACCCTAGCCGATGTGATCGGCTACGCCGCCCGCGAAATCCTACCGAACAACCATGTCTGGGCGGCGGAGGAGGGCGGCCGGATCGTGGGCTACGTGGCCTTCGACGCCGACTGGATCCATCACCTCTATGTCCTGCCCGACTTCCAGGGCCGGGGGATCGGGCCGCAGTTGCTGGCCCTGGCGCTCGCCGACGGCAAAAGCCGGCGCCTCTGGACCTTCCAGCAGAATGCCCGCGCCCGGCGCTTCTACGAAGCTCGGGGGTTCAAACTGCTCCAGCTCACCGATGGAGCCGACAACGAAGAGCGGACTCCCGACGCCCTTTACGAATGGCGGCCCTGACATGCGGATTTGCGAGATCGGTTGTAACCTTGCGGGCGAGCGTTACGTATTCGAGGTATGAGCATGCTTGATCAATCCCGCCGCGGCTTTCTGATGGCCACGGCCTTCGCCGCCGCGGTCCCCGGCCTGGCCCTGGCCGCCGCCGATCGTTTCGCCGCGTCGCCGTTCCGCAAGATCAGCGACGCGGAGTGGAAGAAGCGTCTGCCGCTCGCCTCCTACGAGGTGCTGCGCCACGAGGACACCGAGCGGGCGGGTACGAGCCCGCTGCTCAACGAGCATCGCAAGGGCGTCTTCGCCTGCCTGGGCTGCGGCCTGCCGCTCTTCAAGTCGGACTGGAAGTTCGAGAGCGGCACCGGCTGGCCCAGCTTCTACACGGCGCTGCCGGGCGCGTTCCTCACCAAGACCGACATGGCGATCGGCGTGCCGCGCAAGGAATACCATTGCGCCCAGTGCCTGGGCCACCACGGCCACATCTTCAACGACGGGCCGAAGCCGACCGGCCTGCGCTACTGCAACAACGGCGTCGCGCTCAAGTTCGTGCCCGCCTAGCCTTCGGCGCCGGGCCCGGCGAGGGCGGCGGGGCGGAAGAAGCCGGGCCGTCCTTCTGGTGGATACTGCCGGACCCCGAGACGTTGCTTTCCAGCCGCGCCGGGCGGCTTAGCAGCGTCACGTCTCCCGAGCCGGAGATGTTGATGGTGGCCGAGCCGGTAGGCGCCAGCGTCGCGTCCCCGGATCCGTCCAGGTCGAGGTTGGCGTCCGCGACCTTCAGGCCCGTGAAGTCCGCCGCGCCCGATCCGGAAATCGACAGCGCGAGCGTCTTGGCTTGGCCCGTCGCGCTAACGTCGGCGTCGCCGGAGACGTCGACGCTAAGCTTGTCCTGGTCGTAGCCTTCGATGGCGAGCTTGCCCGAGCCGCTCAGGTTGAAGCGGGTGACGGCGGGCGCGGTCATGACGATGGTCAGGTCGCCGCGGCGCCGGCCGTGGTGGGCGAAGCGGACGTGGCCATCCCGCACCTCGACATTGGCGACTTCGCGTTGCGGGCCGGAGATGACCAGCTTCCCGGCGCCGGGCGCCTGAGTATAGGTGACGTCCGCCGGCACATCGAGGTCCAGGGTGTCGCCGCCGGTCCAGGCGACATCGCGGGTCGCCTGGGCGCCGCGATCGCCGTGCGACCAGGGCTGGTCGTCGTCGGACCATGACCAGCCCCAGTGCCCGCCACGCCAGCCGTTCATGGCGCCCTCGGTGAGGAGGTCGGGGCCGCCGATGGCGATGGCCGTCGAGAGGGTGACCACGGAGACCAGGAAGCCGGTCACGGCGATCATCACGAGCACGCGGATCATTGCAGGCCTCCAACGGGCTGGGGTTCGAGCGCGGGCTTGAGCAGCTGGTAATGAAGCCGGCCGTACCAGACGAGCGCGTTCACCAGGCCGATGGTGACGATGGCCAAGAGCGCGCCCAGTGAGGCCGCGCCGGCCATCAGGCCGATGCCGGCCAGGATCGCCGCGGCCGGCCCGCCGGGGAGGCCGGTGAAGGGGCCGGCCGCGAACACCACGCCGCCGGCGAAGAACACCGCGATCACCGCGACGCCGACGCCGAAGATCGTCCCGCCGACGCCCATCAGGATCGGCAGCAGGATCAGGATGTCGATGGCGCCCAGGCCCAGAACGGCGAACACCGCCGAGGCGCCGGCCGAGGCGCTGCGTTCCTGTTCCCAGCGGCGCAGGCCCGCTTCGGCGCGAAGCTCGCGCGCTAGGCGCCCCGGATCGCCCAGGGCCGCGGCGACGTCGGTCTCGCTGCGGCCGGCCGCCATGCCCTCGTTGAAGTGCACCTCATAGTCCGCGACGATGTCGGCCTGCGCGGCCGGGGGTAGGCCGCGAAGCCCTTCCCGCAATCGCGCCATGAACGCCTGCCGGGTCATTTCGCCCCTCCAAGAATGGTTTCCACCGCGCCGGAGAACAAGCTCCAGGCAGACTTCTGCGAGGCCAGGCTCGCCTTCCCGGCCTCGGTCAGCCGGTAGTATTTGCGCGAGGGGCCCGACGTCGATTCCACGAGGTAGGTCTCGACCAGCCGGTCGGTCTGCAGCCGGCGCATCAAGGGATAGATCGTGCCCTCGCCCATGCCGATCGATTCGGAGAGTTGGCTGGCGATCTCATAGGCGTAGCTGTCGTGCCGCGAGAGGAGGGCGAGGACGCAAAGCTCGAGCGCCCCCTTCTTCAGCTGGATCTCGATGGCCTCGGGCACGTCGGCGCCTCCTTGCGAAGCCAAGACCTGTCGCAAGGTAGTGGTTGGTGCAAGGTAGTGGGCATTAAACGTTAGTAATGGAAATTTCCCTCCCTCCAATGGGGAGGGACAGGCCGTGTGAGCGGCCAGGGTGGAGAAACTCGCGTGCAAGCGCTGAGCCCGCCCTCCGGCCCACACGTCTCCACCTGCCGCCTCGCCACTCTCCTCAAGATGGGGAGGGAAGGACCTTAGCTCCTGACCTTCACATAGGTCCCGGGCGCGTCGCCGAGCGGCTGCAGCTTGCCCTTGGCGGGGTCGCGGGCTGGAACCTGGCCGCCGGAGCGGGCCTTCAGCCATTCGATCCAGTGGGGCCACCAGGAACCGGGCGTCTCCTTGGCCTGGGCCTGCCACTCGGCCAGGGTGTCGGGCAGGTGGTCGAGGGTCCAGTGCTGGTACTTGTTGGCCACCGGCGCATTGATCACGCCGGCAATATGGCCCGAGCCGGCCAGGGTGAAGGTGACCGGGCCGCCGAACAGCTTGGCGCCCTGGTAGACCGAGCGGGCCGGGGCGATGTGGTCCTCCTTCGACGACTGCACGTAGATCGGGGTCTTCACCTGCTTCAGGTCGAGCTTGACGCCGTCGAGCACCAGCTCGCCCTTGGCCAGAGCGTTCTCGCCGTAGAATTTGCGCAGGTAATAGAGGTGCAGGGTCTTCGGCATCCGCGTCTGGTCGGAGTTCCAGAACAGCAGGTCGAAGGGCTTGGGTTCCTTGCCGAGCAGGTAGTTGTTCACGAAGAACGACCAGATCAGGTCGTTCGCCCGCAGCGCGTTGAAGGTGTCG
This sequence comes from Caulobacterales bacterium, assembly GCA_044445675.1. GTDB lineage: Bacteria > Pseudomonadota > Alphaproteobacteria > Caulobacterales > Caulobacteraceae > Phenylobacterium. Next base: position 3,814 of record JBIOED010000076.1, read on the forward strand.
GCCATGGCCTGGCCGGAGAGCACGCCGCCGCCTGCATCCATCTTCTGCTCGAGGTCGGCCAGCCAGTCCTCGTTGGTGAACAGCAAGAGGTCGCCGGCCTCGGAGAAGTCCTGCTGGGCGGCGAAGAAGGTGGCCGAGGCGACCCGCATGTCCTTCTTGGCCGCCATGTGGGCCAGGGTGGAGGAGAGCAGGGTGCCCCCGATGCAATAGCCGACGGTGTTGACCTGGCTGACGCCGCACTGGTCCATGGCGGCTTGCGTCCCGGCGTAAACGCCCTCGCGCATGTAATCCTCGAAGGTGCGGTCGGAGAGCTCAGGCGTGGGGTTGACCCAGGACGCGACGAACACTGTGATCCCCTGGGCGGCGAGCCAGCGGATCATCGAGTTCTCCGGGCGCAGGTCGAGGATATAGAACTTGTTGATCCAGGGGGGAAAGATCACTAGCGGGATCTCGCAGACGCCTTCCGTCGTGGGAGAAAATTGCAGCAATTCGATGATTTCGTTGCGGAACACGACCTTGCCTGGCGCGGTCGCCACGTTCTCGCCGATCTTGAACATCTCATAGTCGGTCTGGGCGATGGACAATTGCCCGCCGCCGCGCTCGAGGTCGGCGGCGAAGTTCTCCATGCCGCGCACCAGGCTCTCGCCGCTGGTCGCCATGACTTCGCGCAGGGCCGCGGGGTTGGAAGCCAGGAAGTTGGAGGGCGAGAAGGCGTCGGTGAGCATCTTCATGAAGAATTCGACCCGCCGCTTGGCCGTGGGGTCGACGTCGGTCACCTCGGCGACCAGGCCGTTCATCCAGTTGGCGGTCAGCAGGTAGGATTGCTTGATCACGTCGAAGACCGGGTTCTCCGCCCAGTCGGAGTCGGCGAAGCGCTTGTCGCCGCGGGTAGGGGAGGCGACCGGGGCGGGCGTTTCGCCGCCCATCCGACGGGCGGTGGCCTGCCACAGGTCGAGGTATTGCGAGAACAGGTCGGCCTGGGCGCGCATCAGCCGGTCCGGTTGGGAGGCGAGCCGGCTCATGACCTCAGTCAGGGCCGGGGCGACATGGAACGGGTCCGGCGACAAGGCGGCGGGCCGGTCGGCCTGGCGCAGCGCCATCTCGGCAATGGCGCCCTGGGCGGTCAGCGCGGCGCGGGCCAGATTCATGGAAAGCTTCTCAAGCGCCGCGCGATGCTCGGCGGTCATCGCCGCGACGTCGAGGTTGGGGGTCGTAGATGGCGGCGGAGGTCTCGCAGCGGATGCGCCCTGCAGATCCGCGGGGGCAGTCTGTTCCTGAGGAAGCGGCGGCTTCAGCTTGGGCTGGCCATTGGGCTTCGCGGCCTTGGCCTTGCCGCCCTTGGAGACCTTGGGTTTGGCGGCCTTGGTCGGCGAGCTGCTCTCGCGCATCGGTTGGGTCCTCCGGCGGCGAAAGCGCGCGCGCCCTTTCGCCCATCACGATCATCGCTTAAGACCGGATCGGAAAATGCCTGTCCGGTCGAGCCCTTTTGTGAACGTCCGACGCAGCCGCCTGGCTGCGGGCGTGTTTGTGAGCCTGGGCGCGTGCGCCCTGCTGTCGGGCTGTGTCGGCAACCCGTTCGCGGACGCCAAGGTCGATCCGCGCTCGCCGATCGCCGCCGAAGTGGCGAGCAGCGTGCGGCCCGACGCGCCCTATCCTACGTTCCGCGGAATCCCGCCGCTCCCGAAAGACGTGCGGCCGCACAGGCAGTACGGCGTGCAGGCGGCGGCCATCGAGAAGCAGGCCGCGGACCTGGCGGCGGAGACCAGCGACAGCACCTGGACGCTGCGCCACACCGACGCCTTCGCCGCCCAGGCCCGTTCGGATGCGGGTCCCGAACTGTCGTCCGATCAGCTGTCGGACACCGAAGCCTTCGCCAAGGGCGCGAAGGCCCGAGCTACGCCGCCTCCGCCGCGCCCGAAATAGGCGCCCGCGGGGGCTGAATTCATCGAACCATGGCTTGGCTGGCTCCCGCCCGGAGTCTATCCAGGCCCGACGTAGCTTTCGAAAAAGCCGCATCTGGGCGCTCCGCGGCGCAAGACTATTCACATGACCCCCGACTTCCATCGCATCCGCCGGCTGCCGCCCTACGTCCTCGAAGAGGTCAACCGTATCAAAGCGCGCCTGCGCGCGCAGGGCACGGACATCATCGACTTCGGCATGGGCAACCCTGACATGCCGACGCCCACGCACATCGTCGACAAACTCGTGGAGACGGCGCGGGACCCGAAGGCCGGCCGCTATTCCGCCTCCAAGGGCATCGTGGGCCTCCGGCGCGCCATGGCCGGCTACTACGACCGCCGGTTCGGGGTGAAGCTGAACGCCGACACCGAAGTGATCGCGACCCTGGGCTCCAAGGAGGGGTTCGCCAACCTCGCCCAGGCCCTGACCGCGCCCGGCGACGTCATCGTCTGCCCGAACCCGGCCTATCCGATCCACGCCTACGGTTTCATCATGGCCGGCGGCGTGATCCGCCACGTCCCGGCGCTCACGCCGGAGGCCTATCTGGCAGGGGTCAGCCGGGCCGTGAAGCACTCCGCGCCGCCGCCGACCGTGCTGATCCTCTCCTATCCGTCGAACCCCACCGCGCAGTGCGTCGATCTCGACTTCTACCGGGACGCCATCGCCCTGGCGAAGAAGCACGAGATGCTGGTGATCTCCGACATCGCCTATTCGGAGATCTATTTCGACGACAACCCGCCGCCCTCGGTCCTGCAGGTTGAGGGCGCCAAGGATATCGCCGTCGAGGTCAACTCGCTCTCCAAGACCTACGCCATGGCCGGCTGGCGGGTCGGCATGGTGGTCGGTAACGAACGGATCTGCGCGGCGCTGGCGCGGGTGAAGTCCTACCTGGACTATGGCGCCTACACCCCGATCCAGGTGGCCGCCGCGACCGCGCTCAACGGCCCGCAGGACTGCGTCGACGAGATCCGCGCGATCTACAAGTCGCGCCGCGACGTCCTGGTGGAGACCATGAAACGGGCCGGCTGGGACATCCCGTCGCCGGGCGCCTCGATGTTCGCCTGGGCGCCGGTGCCCGAGCCATTCAAGGACGCCGGGTCCTTGCTATTCTCCAAGCTGCTGATCGAGGAAGCCGGCGTGGCCGTGGCGCCCGGTGTCGGGTTCGGCGAATATGGCGAGGGCTTCGTTCGCGTAGGCCTGGTGGAAAACGAGCACCGCATCCGTCAGGCGGCCCGCAACGTGAAGAAATTCCTTGGCCAGTCCGACGAGATCCTGGCGCGCCACCACAACGCCCTGGTCGCCCAATGAGCGCCGGAAAAACCTGGCGCGTCGGCGTCGCCGGCCTGGGCACCGTGGGCGCGGGCCTGCTGAGCTTCCTGGACGATCGCCCCGATTTCGCTCCGGCCAGCGGCCGCGTGACCGTCACCGGCGTCTCGGCCCGCTCGCGTTCGCGGCCCAGGCCATTCGACATCGCGGGTCTGCCCTGGTTCGACGATCCGGTGACGCTGGCGACATCCGCCGAGACCGACGTCTTCGTGGAGTTGATCGGCGGGTCGGACGGGCCGGCCAAGGCCGCCGTGGAGGCCGCGCTCCGGGCCGGCAAGCCCGTGGTCACCGCCAACAAGGCGTTGATCGCCGAACACGGCGCCGAACTCGCGGCCCTGGCCGAGGCCAAGGGCGTTCCGCTGCTCTTCGAGGCCGCCGTCATGGGCGGCGTGCCGGCCGTGAAGATCGTCCGCGAGGCGCTGGTCGGCGACGAGATCCGCTCGATCGCCGGCATCCTCAACGGCACCTGCAACTACATCCTGACCGAGATGGAAGCCTCCGGCCGCGCCTTTGCCGAGGTGCTCGCCGAGGCTCAGCGGCTGGGCTATGCGGAGGCCGACCCCACCATGGATGTCGGCGGCTTCGACGCCGCGCACAAGATCTCGATCCTGGCGGCGCTGGCCTTCGGTTGCGCCCCCAACTATGCGGCCGCGGAGATCGAGGGGATCGAGAGCGTCGACCTGCTGGACATCCAGCTCTGCCGCGACCTCGGATACCGGATCAAGCTGGTGGCCTCCGCCGACCGCTCGCCGGATGGCGTGCTGGTCCGCGTGCATCCATCGCTCGCGCCGCTGGCCCATCCGCTGGCCCAGGCCGGCGGGGCGCTGAACGCGCTGTTTATCGAGGGCGCGCGCACCGGCCGCATCTTCATCCAGGGCCCCGGAGCCGGCGCCGGCCCCACGGCGGCGGCCGTCGCGGCCGACATCGCCGACGCGATGACCGGCGCGGCGCGGCCGGTGTTCCAGGCCCCAGCCGGGCAGTTGAGGCCGTTCACGCCCGTCGATCCCGCCAAGAGCATCGGCCGCGCCTACCTGCGCCTGTCGGTCAAGGACCAACCGGGCGTGATCGCCGCGGTGTCCGAGACCCTGGCCGAAGCCGGCGTCTCCATCGAAAGCTTCCTGCAAAAGCCGGTGGAGAACGCCCCGGAGTCGCTCAGGGGCGGCGTGCCCATCGTGCTGACCACCCACGCCGTGGCGGAATCGGTGCTGAAGGCGGCGATCGAGCGCATCGCCGGTCTGCCCGCTGTGCTCGACCGCCCGCGCCTGCTACGCATCGCCCGCATCTGAATTTCCTCACCATAAGATTTGGCCGGAGACGCTGAAGACATGAGTTCCGAAGTCCTAGACCGCAGCCTGGTGCTGGACGCGGTCCGCGTCACCGAGATCGCCGCCATCGCCGCCTGGAAGCTGGTGGGCCGCGGTGACGAAAAGGCCGCCGACCAGGCCGCCGTCGACGCCATGCGCACCGCGCTCAACGACCTCGACCTCGACGGCGAGATCGTCATCGGCGAGGGCGAGCGCGATGAGGCGCCCATGCTCTTCATCGGCGAGAAGGTCGGCAAGGGCGGCAAGCACAAGATCGACATCGCGCTCGATCCGCTGGAGGGCACCACCTTGACCGCCAAGGCGATGGCCAACGCGCTGGCGGTCATGGCCTGGGCGCCGAAGGGCACCATGCTGAACGCCCCCGACACCTACATGGACAAGATCGCCTGCGGGCCCGGCTATCCGGCCGGGATCATCGACCTCGACAAGTCGCCCTCCGAGAATGCGAAGTCCCTGGCCAAGGCCAAGGGCGTGGCGCCCGAAGAGATCACCGTCTGCGTGCTGGACCGCCCGCGCCACGCGGAGATCATCGCCGACCTGCGGGCTGCGGGCGCCCGCGTCTACCTGATCACCGACGGCGACGTCGCCGGCGTGATGAACACCGCCGACCCCTCGACCGGCGTCGACATGTACGTCGGCTCCGGCGGCGCGCCGGAGGGCGTGCTCGCCTGCGCGGCCCTGAAGTGCGTCGGCGGCCAGTTCCAGGGCCGCCTGGTGTTCCGCAACGCCGACGAGAAGGCCCGCGCCGCCCGTGTCGGCATCACCGACTTCGACAAGAAGTACGACCTGCATGAGATGGTCCGCGCCGACGCGATCTTCGCCGCCACCGGGGTCACCGACGGCGCCCTGCTGGACGGCGTGAAGGTCAAGGACGGCTTCGTCCACACCCACACCCTGGTGCTGAATTCGGCGACCCGCACGGCCCGCGAAGTGCGGATGAAGCGGCCGGCGTAGGCGCGGCGGAGCGGCAGGCCTAAGCCAGGATCACAGTTCCCATCCCTTGCGGTAGGTGCGGCTGAGATATTGGTTGGCGTCGGCGACGTTGGTGACTCGGCCGGCCGCGCCGTCATAGTCGATGGGCTGGTCGGCGCGCAGGGCGACGACGCCCAGGATCATCGTCTCGTTGAGCCGCGTGGCGTATTCGAACGGGCAGGAGATCTTCTCCTCGCCACGGATGGCGCGGATCCAGTTCATTTCGTGGCCGGCCATTCCGCCCTGGATGCGGGGCAGGGAGTGCGGAATCTTGCGGGCTTTCTCGTCGAGGCCCTCGCCGATCAGCATCGGCTTCTCGCCATAGGTCTCGTGCATCAGCATCCCGTGCGCGCCGATGAACAGCACGCCGCCGTCGCCGCTCATGGCCATGTTCGCGGGGAAGCCCGGCGGCGTCGGCGGCAACAGGCCGCCGTCGTACCAGGTGAGGCGTAGCGGGCCGCCCTTCGCCTTGCCGAACTCGTAGCGGGTGATGCTGGCCAGCGGATAGCTGGTGAGTTCGGCGGGGCGCTTGGTGTCCCACAGGCTGGCGTTGCCGGCCCAGCGTGAGTGGCGCGTCTCCACCCGGGTGGGCAGCCCGGGCTCCAGGGCCCAGACCGGGAAGTCGATCAGGTGCGCGCCCATGTCCCCCAGCGCGCCGGAGCCGAACGGCAGCCAGCCGCGCCAGTTGAAGTGTGCGTAGGCGGGATTGTAGCCCCAGTCGACGTCCGCGGGGCCGAGCCAGGTCGGCCAGTCAAGGCTTCCCGGCGCCGTCACACCTGCGGGCCGGGCGATCCCCTGCGGCCAGACCGGGCGATTGGTCCAGACGTGGACCTCGCGCACAGGGCCGATCGCGCCGCCGCGGATCAGTTCCACGACGCGGCGGCCGTCGTCGCCGGAGTGGCCCTGGTTTCCCATCTGGGTAACGAGGCCTGGATTGGCCCGGGCCAGCGCCGCCAGGCGGCGGCCTTCCTCGATGGTATAGGTGAGGGGTTTTTGGACGTAGACGTGGAGGCCGCGCTCCATGGCCATGCGAGCGGCGACCGCGTGATGGTGGTCCGGCGTGGCGATCAGGACGGCGTCGATGTCCTTCTGCGTGTCGAACATCCGGCGGTAGTCGGTGTAGCGTGTCGCCTTGTCATAGGCGTCCTTCAGCGGCTGGCGCGCGGGGCTGATCCAGCCGGTCTTGTCCACCAGCGCGTGGAGCACGTGGTCGTAATCGACGTCGGCGGCGGCCACGATGTTCTGGCCGGTCAGCTTGGCCATGTTGTTGGCGCCCTGGCCGCCGGCTCCGACCACCGCCACATTGACCCGGTCGCTGGGGGCCAGGCGCCGCGGCTCGCCAAACGCCGGGCCGGCGAGGGCCAGCGCCGTTCCCGCCGCCGCGCTCAGCATCCCGCGGCGGGTGATCCCCGCCGCCCCGCGGCGCCGAGCGTCCGCTTCGAATGTCGCCATCGCCTGCCCCCGCAGCCTCCCGTTCGCAGGCATTTGGCCTGGTGTTCGCTCGACTTTGCAAGGGCGCTGCGTTGGCGCGGAGGTCGTCCGCCGGGGTCCGCGGATAACCGCGCGGCCCGGCGATTCAGCCAATCCTAACCCGCCCAGGTGTTGATGAGTCCGGGGCAGGGGTCGCCATGCCGGGCTTGGCCGCCATCGTCGTCTGGTTAGTTGAGCTTCCCTCGCCGGTGTCGATCGGCGCATCGCCCCTGCCGCGCGCCGAGTTGGCGGCCGTCACGGCGAGGGCCATCGAGCCGCCGGCGACCCTGGCGGCTGCGGCCGGAACTGGAATCGCCTTGGACTCGGACGGACGAAGGTCCGCATCGCCAATCAGCATCCTGATCGTCAACACCGCCCCGCGATCGGTTGCGCAGGCCGAGACGTCACTGAAGATGGCGCTGACCCTGCGGATGAGGTGACCGGAGCGCGCTTTCCGACGTCCGAGGGCGGCAGGCCGTATCACCTGCCCACCACCAGGATCGCGAACGAATTCGGCAGCATCGGACCTCGCCGGGGCCGGCCGGGAGCCGCTCCGGGCGCCGGCGTCGGGGGCGGGCCGAATTCCGCCGCGATGAGCAGGACGCGATCGGTCTTGGAGTCCAGGGTGAGGGTCTTGGCGCCGACCTGGGTCTGGAGGGTCTGTTCCACCGCGAACCGCGTTGGGCTCAGCTCCTTGACGATGGTCAGGGTCCCGTCGCCCTGCGAACTGAACGCCTCGCTGGTCGCCGGGTTGAAGGCCGCGCCGTCAACTCCCGCCCCGATCGGCAGGACGGCCAGGATCTTGCCGCTGTCGGAATTCAGCATGGTCATGGTCGCCGGATTGCGGCAGGCGACGAACAGGACGTGGTTCTTCACGTCGAACGCGAGGCCGGCCGGCGTGCCGCATTTCCCGTCCAGGCTATAGGCGCCGGTCTTGGTCATGCGCTTGGCGTCCACCACGGCGACCTGGTCCTTGTCCTCAAGGTCGATGTAGAGGTGGCCCCTGCCGTCGGTGACCGCCTGTTCGGGTGCGCCGCCCAGATCGATGGCGCCGGCCACCGACCCGTCCGCCGCATTGATCACGGTCACGTTGGGAGCGCTGTGGCTGAGGACGTAGATCCGCCGGCTGGCCGGGTCGGCCAGAATGCCGTCCGGATTGCCCTGGACCCCGATGGTCTTGATCGGCGCCAGGGTCCTGGCGTCCCACATGGCCACCGGCCTGCTGCTCGCAAAGCCATGCCCCGACCTGGCGTCGACGGCCGCGCCATGCCCGCTGACGCCGGCGATCTCGCCGGCCGGCGCCAGCGTATCCAGGTCGAACACCGTCACCCGCCCGCCGGAGCCGAGGCGCGGGACGTAGAGCCTGCGGTTGGCGACGTCGGCGTAGACATAATCGAATCCGCCTTCGCCGCCCGCCTTCACCGTTTTCAGCAGCTTGTAGGGCGCGGCGGCCGCGAGGGCCTGGGGCGATGTCGCCAAGGTCGCCAGGCCGATGGCTAGAGCGCAGGTCGCCAGGAATGACCGCATCGAATGACCTCCCATGTTTGAAATCCCCACAAGTCTTGTCGGGCGCACCTTGCGTGCTGTTGGTCGCCGGCGCCACCGGCATCGCAGGGCGCCTGAGGCGAAAGTCCCCTCCGTCCGCTTCTGACGTACGCCTGCGACTATCTGGGTCTGCCGCCCGGCTGGCGACTCGCGCGCCGGGGGCCGATAGTGCGCGACTTGGACGGAGCAGGGCGTGGCGGACGGCGGCACACAGCTGGGCTATCTGGGGGTCACGCGCTCGCTCTCCGGGCGGCTGTGGCGCGAGCGGGTGGCCGACCCCGAACTGGTGCGCCGCCATCAGCTCAGTCACGGTCTTTCCGAGCCGTTGGCGAGGGCGTTGGCGGCGCGCGGCGTCACCGCGGAGGGCGGGGAGACCTATCTCAACCCGACGCTGAAGGCGCTGTTTCCCGACCCCTCGACCTTCACCGACATGGACCGCGCCGCCGAGATCCTGGTGGACGCCCTGCAGCGCAAGCGGTCGCTTGTGGTGTTCGCCGACTATGACGTGGACGGCGCCTCGTCGGCCGCCCAGCTGGTGCGCTGGTTCCGAGCGCTGGGCCAGGACCTGCCGATCTATGTCCCCGACCGCATCCTGGAGGGCTATGGCCCGTCGCCCGCCGCATTCCGCCAGCTGAAGGCCGAGGGGGCCGAGCTGGTGATCACGGTCGATTGCGGGGCCGCGGCGCACGACGCCCTGGCCTGCGCGGCCGAGATCGGACTGGAGGTGGTGGTGATCGACCACCACCTGATGCGCGGTGGCGAAATCCCACAGGTCGCGGCCCTGGTGAACCCAAACCGGCCGGACTGCGCCTCGGGCCAAGGGCATCTGGCGGCGGCGGGGGTGACCTTCGTGCTGCTGGCGGCGCTGAACCGCGAGGCGCGCAGGCGCGGCCTGTTCGGGGACAGTCCGGAGCCGGACCTGCGCCAATGGCTCGACCTCGCCGCCATGGGGGCGATCTGCGACGTCACCGAGTTGCGCGGCTTCAACCGGGCGCTGGCGTCGCAAGGGCTGAAGGTGATGTCGGCCTGGCGCAACCCGGGGCTGAAGGCGTTGCTCGACGTGGCGAAGAGCCAGGGGCCGGCGTCAGTGTTCCATGTGGGCTTCATCCTGGGGCCTAGGATCAACGCCGGCGGGCGGATCGGGCGGGCGGACCTGGGCGCGCGGCTGCTGTCGACCGACAATCCGGAGGAGGCGAGGGCGCTCGCCGAGGAGCTGGACGCCCTCAACGCCTCGCGCAAGGAGGTCGAGCGCGAGGTCACCGAGGCCGCCATCGCCTATGTCGAGACTCAGAGCAACGCGCCCGACGCCCCCATGCTTCTAGTGGCCGCGGATGGCTGGCATGCCGGCGTGATCGGTATCGTGGCCGGGCGCCTGCGGGAGAAGTACCGCAAGCCCGTGGTGGTGGTCGGCGTCGACCGCGCCGCCAACGTCGGCAAAGGCTCCGGCCGCTCGCAACCCGGGGTGAACCTGGGGCGTGCGGTGCAGGCCGCCTATGACGAGGGCCTGTTGCTGGCCGGCGGCGGCCACGCCATGGCTGCGGGTCTGTCGGTGCGCCCCGACACCATCCCCGAGTTGCGCGCCTTCCTCTGCGAGCGGCTGGTGGCCGAAACCGAGATCGCCGCGGCCGAGGACGCCCTGGAGATCGACGCTCTGGTCACCGCCCGCGGCTGCGACCGCGCGCTATGGCAGGACTTCCAGCGCATGGCGCCCTTCGGCCCGGGCAATGTCGAGCCGTCGTTCGCCGCGGCCGACGTTCGGGTGGAGCGGGCGATGGCGCTGCGTGGCGGCCACGTGCGTTGTACGCTCACTGATCGCTCTGGCGGACGGCTGAAGGCGGTTGCCTGGCGGGTGGAAGGCTCGGAAACCGGCCGACGGCTGATGACCGAGGGCGGGGCGATCCATGTCGCCGGCCGGCTGAAGCCGGACGACTGGCAGGGCCGCGAAGGCGTGGAATTCGAGATCGAGGACGTCGCCGATCCCCGACGCGCCTAGGCGGAACCCCGCAGTCTTGCACCCCCTCGGGAAGGCGGATATAGAGCCGCCCTCGCGCAGACGCGGTCCCTTCGTCTATCGGTTAGGACGCCAGGTTTTCAACCTGGAGAGAGGGGTTCGACTCCCCTAGGGACTGCCACGCGAATCTCCCCCAAGAATCGGACAGGCGAGACGGGTTTGCCCGCCCCGTGCATTTTCCGCGTTGACGAGTACGCTGTTACGAGAACAGTGTTATAGTTGGCTCAATTCGATTGGCAGTGTCGCGAGTGGCGGGGCCGAGGGGCAGATGGCTGGTTACGAATTCGAACAGGCGGGAGCACAGGACGAAGCCGTCCGCATCTGTGGTCGCGTCAAGTGGTTCGACGCCGGCAAGGGCTATGGTTTCATCGTCCCGGACGATCCGAGCCAGACCGACCTGAAGGACGTTCTGCTGCATGTGACCAGCCTGCGCAGCTCCGGGCGTGAGAACGCGCTGGAGGGCTCGACCATCACCTGCAATGTGGTGCGTCGGCCGAAGGGCTGGCAGGTGGCCGAGGTCGTCGAGATCGACGAGAGCGCCGCGCCGCCGGCTGTCGAACGCCGGTCCCGCGAAGGCGGTTTCCGCAGCGACCGGGAGGCCTTCCTGCGCGGCGATTTCGCAGACCGCCCGCCGCGCCGCGCCGCACACGCCTCCGGGCCGCTGGAGCGCGCCAAGGTGAAATGGTTCAACCGCACCAAGGGCTACGGCTTCGTGGTCCGCGACCTCGAGCCGGGGGACATCTTCGTCCACATCGAGACCCTGCGCCGGTCGGGCATGGAAGACCTGCAGCCGGGCGACGACGTCATGGTGCGCTTTGCCGAGGGGCCCAAGGGCCTCGTCGTCGCCGAGATCGAAGCGCCGGATCCGGACTGACGGCCTTGCCTGCGGCGAACGGCTCCCCGTAAGGATGGGTGCGTCTCGCCTGGGGAGTCTAGCTTGCCGTCGTTGATCGAAAGCCTGGCCCGGCCACTCTGCGCCGGGGTCCTGTCCACCGTCATCGCTCTGCCGGCCGCCGCGGCCGTGCCCACGGGCGGCTTCGAGGTCCGGCACGTCTACCCCCACGATCCGGGCGCCTTCACCGAGGGGCTCTTCTACCTGCACGGCGACCTTTTCGAGAGCACCGGCTTGCCCGGGCAATCCAACCTCCGTCGCGTGCGGCTGAAGGACGGCGCGGTGCTGCAGTCCCGGGCCGTCGCATCCGGACTGTTCGGGGAGGGAATCGTCAACTGGCGCGACGAGATCGTCAGCCTGACCTGGCAGGACCACATCGGCTTCCGATGGGATCTGCAGACCCTGGCCCGGAAAAAGACCTTCCGCTACGCCGGCGAGGGCTGGGCGCTCACGCAGGACGGTCAGCATCTGATCATGAGCGACGGCACGCCGATCCTGCGGTTTCGTGACCCCGTTACCTTCCGCGAGGTGCGGCATATCGAGGTCACGGCGGACGGCCGCCCGGTCGGAAACCTGAACGAGCTGGAGTGGGTCAAGGGCGAGATCCTGGCCAATGTCTGGCAGACCCACCTGATCGCGCGGATCGATCCTCGCACGGGTAGAGTGAA
>JBIOED010000077.1:0-15965 GCA_044445675.1 Caulobacterales bacterium
CCCCTTACGGCCGACGCCCCAGCGCCCCCGCCCAATTCCTCCTGACCTTCCTCTCCCGCGGCGCGGCTAAGGGATGCACACATCGTCGAGACGGCCACTGGGCGAATGTCACCGGCCCTTACGCCTCGCTCCAGGAATACGGCGCCTGGAGCAATATTCCTCTCCGTTCCGAGGACTGGCCGCGCGAGACGCCCGCGCCCGGCTAGCCTTCCGCAACGTGCATCGCCTAAGTTTCCGGCGCGATCTGCGGCGGGAGAGCCCGCGCGGTCGCCGGAGGACATCCATGCTGCCACAACGCCTGCGCTTCGGCGCCTTCATCGCGCCGTTCCATCCGATCGACGAGAACCCGACGCTGGCGATCCGGCGGGACCTGGAGCTGGTCGAGTGGATGGACCATCTGGGCTTCGACGAGGCCTGGATCGGCGAGCACCACTCGGCGGCCTATGAGCTGATCGCCTCGCCGGAGGTGTTCATCGCAGCCGCCGCCGAGCGGACGAAGCACATCCGCCTGGGCACCGGCGTCTCGTCCCTGCCCTACCATCACCCGCTGATCCTGGCCGACCGGATCAACCAGCTCGACCACATGACCCGCGGCCGGGTGATGTTCGGCGCCGGCCCCGGCGCGCTGGTCTCCGACGCCTTCATGATGGGCATTCCCGTGGCCAAGCAACGGGACCGCATGGACGAGGCCCTGGGCTGCATCGTGCGCCTGCTGCGCGGCGAGGAGGTCACGCACAAGTCCGACTGGTTCGAGCTCGACAAGGCGCGGCTGCAGATGACGCCCTATTCGCGGCCCAGCGTGGAGATCGCGGTGGCGAGCCAGGTCTCGCCCACCGGCGCGCGGGCGGCCGGCCGCCACGGGCTCGGCCTGCTGTCGCTGGGCGCCACCTCGACGGCCGGATTCAACGCTCTGGCCTCGAACTGGGCCATCGCCACCGAACAGGCCGCCGAGCACGGCCAGACCATGGATCGCAACGCCTGGCGCCTGGTCGGCCCCATGCACATCGCCGAGACCCGCGAGCAGGCCATGGAAGACATCCGGTTCGGGCTGGAAAAGTGGATCTACTACTTCCGAGAGATCGCCAACCTGCCGATCGTGCCGGAAGGCCCCGATCCCGTGAAGGCCATGGTCGACACCGGGCTGGCGGTGATCGGTACGCCGGACGACGCCATCGCCCGCATCCAGCAGCTGGTGGACGAAAGCGGCGGCGGCTTCGGTGCCTTCCTGCTGATGGCCCACAATTGGGCCAACTGGGGCGCCACCCGACATTCCTACGAGTTGATGGCCCGCTACGTGTTTCCGAAGTTCCAGAACCTCAACGACAATCGCGAGGCCTCGATCGGCTGGGTGAAGGCCAACAAGGAGGAATTCACAACCCAGGTCCGCGGCGCCGTCGGGGCGCGCATCGTCCAGCACATGATGGAGAAGGGCGCCGACAACATCCGCCCGGACATCGTCGCCCTGATCACTGGCGCGGCCAAGGAGTAGCCCCTTCCCTTCCCATTCATGGGAAGGGGGGACCGTTGGCCGAAGAGCCAATGGTGGGAAGGCAAGCCTCAAGCTCGGAACGGCCGCTTGCCCTCTCCACCATTCCCTCTTCGGGGAATGGTCCCCCTCTCCCGCGCGCCGCGGGAAAGGAAATCAGCGCCGGTAGGAGAAGCCCACCCGGACGGTGCGGGGCTCGGAGTAGCTGTCGATGAAGTCCGCCGTCTTGCCGGTGGAGATCCTCGCGTCGGCCACGTTGTCCACGGCGAGGTAGATCTCCTGGCCCGGCGCGAGGCGCCAGGCGGCGCGGGCGTCCAGCTCGGCGCCAGGCGCCAGGCGCCGCAGGTTCTGGTCGTCGTCGAACTGGGCCGAGACGTAGCGCAGGCTGCTGCTCAGCGTCAGCTTCTCCATCGCCCGCCAGTCGAGGCCGGCGGTGACGGTCCATTCGGGCGTCTGGGCCGGACGCAGGCCCGTGAGCTGCGGGGCGCTGGCGCCGCCGTCGACGCGGGCGTGGGTGTAGGCGAAGGCCGCGCGCCAGCTCAGCGTCGTCGCCAGATCGCCCGAGGCGTCGCCCTCCACGCCCCAGGCGTCGATCTCGCCGGCGTTCTGCCGTTGGCGCAGCGTGCCGCCGGCCGGGATGAACCCGCCGATCGGCAGGGCGGCGAGGACGCCGGGGCCGACGCCCAGGGTGACGTTGGTGATCGGATCGTTCAGCTGGTTGTAGAAGACCGTCCCCTGCCAGTGGATCAAGGTATCGCCGCCGATCCCGGCCTCGATCCCGTAGAGCTTCTCCGGGGTCAGCAGAGGGTTGGCCTCGGTGATGTCGTTGCCGACCCGGAATGGCCGGTGCAGTTCGTTCAGGGTCGGCGCCCGGAACCCCGCATAGGCCGCCGCGCGCAGCCACAGGTCCGGCGTCAGGGTGTAGCGCACGCCGATCCGCCCGGTCGGCACCGTCCCCGAGGCGTCGGGGGCGTGGGAATTCAGCGTCGTGGCCCCGGTCGCCAGCACGAACTCGTGGCGCTGCGCATTCCAGGAGCGCCATTCGTCGACCCGGACGCCACCGGTGACCAGCCAGGGGGCCTGGTCGTAGGCGCTTTCCAGATAGGCTCCCCCGACGAAGGTCCGGCCGCCGGCCTCGCGGCCCATGGTGTAGGCGCCGTTCACGAATCGGGACTGCTCATGGTCGGTTCCGTTGGCCCAGCGCGCATCCGCGCCGAGCTCCCAGCTGGCGACGCCCCAATGGCCTTGCAGGGCGGCGTTCAGGCCGTAGCCCTGGGCCGGCGTGGAGAATTCGTTGTTGGCCGGCGTGGTGGTCGCCCGGCCCGGGGCGACCGCGACCGAGGTGTTGGCCAGGTCGCTGGTGCGCGCCCAGGCCTGCAGCCGCCAGCCGCCGACGCCCTGGCTCGCCGGCCGGGCGAGGGTAAGGGTCTCGGCGGTCCCTTTGGCGGTTGAGCGCGCGCCCGAGAGGCCGGCGCCCCGTCGCTCCTCAAAGGCTTCCACCCGCGCCGCGGCCTGCACGCCATCGAAATCGTGCTGCACGCGGATCGCGGCGTTGGCGTCTTCCAGGTCGAGCGGCGTGTCGGCGGCGCCGGCGGCCTTGCCCCGCACCGGCGTGTAGCCGTCCATGCTCTCGCCCGAGGCGGTGATCAGCACGCTGGGCGTGCCGCCCGCGACCGCGGCGCGATAGCTGTTGCGTTCGCCCACCGAGAGGTCCATCGCGCCCAGGCCCTCGCGCGCGCCCCGCTCCTGCAGCGCGATCACCCCGGTCAGCGCGCCCGCGCCATAGGGACCGGCCCCGGCGCCGCGCACGATGGTCGCGCCCTCCAACCCCTCGGAGGGCAAGGCGGTCCAGATCACCCAGCCGCCAAATGGGTCGTTCACCGGCGCGCCGTCCAGGGTGACCAGCGCCCGGCCCGCCCCGGACCCGGCGATGGCCCGCAGCGACACGCCCTGAGTCGTCGGATTGGCCGAAAGCGAGGTGGTGCGGCGAAACAGCGACACCCCCGGCGCGCTCTCCAGCGCCTGATCGAGGCGCGGCGTCTGCTTGAGGATCTCCGGGCCGATCTGCACGGCGCTGAACGCCGCCTCGCCGCCCAGCGGCGCGAGCCGCGGCGCATAGACCACGATGGCTTCGACGGCAGGGATCGGCGGAGGCGCGGCGGCGGGCATTGGGGGATCGATCTCGCGGGGCGAAGCTGGGCATTCGCGGCCGATAGGGCTATCCAGCCGCGATGCAGAGCGCAACCGCCAAGGTCGCCATTGTCACCGGCGCGGGCAGCGGGATCGGCCGGGCCGTGGCCCTGGCGCTACTCGGGGCCGGCTGGTCCGTGGCCCTGGCCGGCCGTCGGGCCGCCGCGCTCGACGAGACCGCCGCCCTGGCCGCAGACGCGGCGGCCCGCGCCCTGATCCACGCCACGGACGTCACCAATCCCGCCTCCGTCGCGGCCCTGTTCGCCGCCGCCGAGACCCGGTTCGGCCGCCTGGACCTGCTGTTCAACAACGCCGGGACCGGCGCGCCGCCCGTGCCGCTGGAGGAGCTGTCCCTCGACCACTGGAGGCGGGTGGTGGACACCAACCTGACCGGCGCCTTCCTCTGCACCCAGGCCGCCTTTCGGCTGATGAAGGCCCAGGACCCGCGCGGCGGGCGGATCATCAACAACGGTTCGATCTCGGCGCAGGTCCCCAGGCCGCGGTCGGCGGCCTACACCGCCAGCAAGCACGCCATCACGGGCCTGACCCGTTCGACCTCGCTGGACGGCCGCGCCAGCGGCATCGCCTGCGGCCAGATCGATATCGGCAACGCCGGCACCGACATGACCCGGGCCATGAGCCGCGGTGTCCTGCAGGCCGACGGCTCCATCGCCGCCGAGCCGGTCATGGACGTCTCCGCCGTCGCCAGCGCGGTGCTCTACATGGCCGGCCTGCCGCTCGACGCCAACGTCCAGTTCATGACCGTGATGGCGACCGCGATGCCGTTCATCGGCCGGGGGTGAGCCACTTCCTTTCCCACTTGTGGGAAAGGGGGACCGCCGGCCGAGCGCCGCGAAGAGCCGAGGGTGGAAAGGGCAAGCAGCAAGCGCGGCAGATGAGGCTTTCCCTCTCCGCCATTCCCTCTGCTGGGAACGGTTCCCCTCTCCCGCTGCGCGGGAAAGGAAGATCAATCTGCGAAGCTGGGCGCGCGCTTCTGCAGGTTGGCCATCACCGCCTCGACCTGGTTGGGCGAGCCGATCAGGGCGCCCTGCTCCCGGCTTTCCGCCAACAGTATTGCGTGCTGGTCGCCCTCGCCCATCAGGTTGAGCAGCCGCTTTCCGGCGCGGATGGCGTGCGGGTTCTTGGACGCGATCTCGGCCGCCAGCGTCAGGGCCTCGGCGCGCGGGTTGGCGCAGACGCGGCTAGCCAGCCCCATGGCCACCGCCTCCTCGCCGCCGAATATCCGGCCCGTGTAGGTGAGCTCGCGAGCCACGTCGTCGCGCACCAGGCCGCGCATGAGCACGATGCCGGCCATGTCGGGGATCAGGCCCCACTTGATCTCCAGCACCGCCAGCTTCACGTCGGCGGCCACGAACCGCAGGTCCGCCCCCAGCGCCAGTTGGAAGCCGCCGCCGAACGCCACGCCGTGCACCGCCGCGATCACCGGCGCCGGAATCTCGCGCCAGACCATGCAGGCGTGCTGCGCGCGGTTGGAGCCGCCTTCGGTGCGCTGGGGCGTCAGGAGGGCCGATGAGGTCTCGCGATTGCGGCTTCGCTCGCCCGAAGCCATCGCCTGGAAACTGCCCATGTCGAGGCCGGCGCAGAAGGCGCGGCCTTCGCCGGACAGCACCACGGCCCGCACGCCCGCTTCGGTCTTCAGCCGCTCGCCGGTCTCCACAAGGGCCGAGAACATGGCGTCGTCCAGCGCGTTCATCTTGTCGACGCGGACCAGGCGCACGTCGGCGACGCCGTCCTTGATCTCCACCGTCACCCGATCGTTCATCGAAGCCTCCGTGAAAGTCTCAGGCCGCCGTCAGCAGGTAACCGACACGCGGGAAATGCACATGCGCCACGCCCAGGTCGTCGCTGTCGCGGGCGATGACGATGCGCTCGGCGGTGACGCTGACGAGGCGGCCCTCGATGGGGTCGCGGCCGTAGTCGTCGGCCCGAACCGTCACGGAAGCGCCAGGTTTCAACGCCGACGGATCGGCGGCGTCGCTGTCGGCGATGCGGGCGGGCGTCGCGACCCTAGCGATCTCCAGGGCCTCGGCGCCGGTCATCTCGGTGCGCCGGCCATGGCCCAACGCCTTCATCCGCTCCCGCCATCCGACGGTCTTCGGAAGGCCGTCCAGCAGCGCGGCTGAGGCCGCCGGCGCCGCCCGGCCGAGCCACCAGACGTTCATGTAGGCTGCAATGTCGGCAAGCGACGGCGTTGATCCGCCAAGGAAATCATTGCTCGCCAAGCCGCGCTCGATCCAGGCGGCGTGCGCCCGCCACTGGGCCTTCATCGGGCCTGCCGCGGCCTGCATCGCCGCGATGTCGAACGGCCGGCCGGACAGCTTCTCGCGATCCTTGATGAAGGCCTCCGGCACGGCGTCCCCCATCTCGCCGAACACCACCGCTACGGTGGCCTGGAAGAACAGCCGGTCGGCCCACAGGTTGACCGCCCAATCGGCGCCGCGCACCACGGCGGGCCTCGCCTGGCGCGACTCCAGTTCCGCCAGAATGGCCTGGGTGTCGCAATAGATGTCGGCCCCGATCTGCAGCACCGGAATGCGCCGATAGCCGCCGGTCAGCGGGACGAGCTCCGGCTTGGGCATGATCACCGGCTGGATCACCGAACGCCAGGACAGCCCCTTGGCCCCCAGCATGACCCTGACCTTCTCCGAGAAGGGCGAGGTGTCGTAATGGTGCAGGATGATCTCGCCGCTCATGCGTCGAGCCCCTGCAGCCACGGGATCAGCAACGCGTTCACCTCGTCCGGCCGCTCCTGCTGCGTCCAGTGTCCACAGCCGGGCAGGACGTGGACACCGCGGAGGTCGGTGACATGCTGGCGCATCATGGCGCCCGGGTCGGCGATGCGTCCAAAGCCGTTGAACGCCGGGTCGCGGTCGCCGCCGATCAGCAGGGTCGGCATGTCGAGCATGCGCCCGCGAAACTGCTGCAGCCATGCAAAGTCGCGCTCGTGGTTGCGATAGCGGCTGATCGGCCCGAAGAACCCCGAAGCCGTGAATTCACCCACATAGTAGTCGAGATCGCTCGGCGTCAGCCACGCGGGGAACACCTTCGGATCGACCATGCCCTCCAGCAGGGTCGCGCCGTGCTTCTTCTCCGGCCAGGTCCCGTCCGGAGCCTCGCCGCTAACGCCATAGTAAAATTTGCGCAGGAAGCCACGGACATCGGCTTCCGCTTCGGCCTCGGGCGGCCCGAGGTTCTGGAACCAGGCCTGGTAGAAGAAGTGACCCTTGGAGGTGAAGGCCTCGGTGAAAATCTCGGTGAACGGCCGGTTCGGCACTCCGGAGAACGGCACGGACAGACCCGCGACCGCGCCGAACCGTTCGGAGCGCGACAGGGCCGAGTTCCAGACGATGGGCGCGCCCCAGTCGTGGCCGACCAGGATGGCCGGCGCGTCGGGCTGAAGCGCCTGGGCCACCCCCGCGACGTCCGCCGTCAGGCTCTCCATGTCGTAGGCCGCGACGTCGCCCGGCTTGTCCGAGCCGCCATAGCCGCGCACGTCGATGGCGGCCGCCGTGTAGCCGGCCTGAGCGAGGGGGCCAAGCTGATGGCGCCAGGAGAACCAGCTCTCCGGGAAACCGTGCACCAGCAGCACCAGCGGGCCGGCGCCTTCGATGGCTACCCGGATCTGCGCCCGGCCGGCGTCGATGGTCCTGAATTCGGGCATTTCGCCGCTCTCCCTGCGCCCGCCATGCTCCCCGTTGGCCGCCGCCATGGCAAGGGTGACTTCGCGGAACCGTTTGACGTGATCTTCCGGCGTGCGAGCATCGACCGATGAGCCACGCCGCCAGCCGCTCCGTCGCCGGATCCACTGTGCTGATCACCGGCGCCGCCTCCGGCATGGGCCGCGCCACCGCCGAGGTGTTCGCCGCCGAGGGCGCTCACGTGGCGCTCAGCGACATCGCGGCCGAGAGCGTGCGCGAGGTCGCCGACGACCTGGTGCACCGCGGCTTCAGCGCCGAGGCCTGGACGCTGGACGTCGCCGACGGCGGCGCCATCCAGGCCATGGTCGCCGCCGCGGCCGTGCGGTTCGGCGGCCTGGACATCGTGATCAACAACGCCGGCGTCGGCGGTTTCGCGGCCATCGACGCGGACGGCTATGAGGCGGTCTGGACCCGCGCGCTGGGCGTCATGCTCACCGCCCACCAGCGGGTCATTCGCGCCGCCCTGCCGTGGCTGCGCAAATCCGCCGCGCCACGCATCGTCAACATCGCCTCCACGGAAGCCCTGGGGGCCACCGCCCGCGACAGCGCCTACGCCGCCGCCAAGGCGGGCGTCACCGGCCTGACCCGCGCGCTGGCCGTCGAGCTGGGCCGCGAGGGGATCACCGTCAACTGCATCTGCCCAGGCCCGATCCTCACCGGCATGACCGAGGCCATTCCGGAGGCCGACCGGCAGGCCTTCGCCAGGCGCCGCACCGCGCTTGGCCGCTACGGCCGCCCCAAGGAGGTCGCCCACATCACGCTGAGCCTCTGCCTGCCGGCCGCCTCCTACATCACCGGCGCCACGATCCCGGTGGATGGCGGCCTGATAGCGCGCAACGCCTGAAGGGCGTGGCTGCGGCGCGCGGCGGTGGTATGTTCGCAGAACGGCGATCCGCCGCCTCGAAACCATTGGAGGTTCGCGTGCCCGAATTCGTCATCGAAAGAAACATGCCCGGCGTCGGCGGCCTCGGCCCCGACGAACTCAAGGGCGCTTCCCAGACGTCGTGCGCCGTGCTGCGCGATCTGGGTCCACAGATCCAGTGGGTGCACAGCTACGTCACCGACGACAAGATCTACTGCATCTACCGGGCGCCCAGCGAAGACCTGATCCGCGAGCACGCGCAACAGGGCGGTTTCCCGGCGAATTCGATTTCCCGGGTCCGCACGATGATCGATCCGACCACGGCGGAGTGATCCGCCGACCGTTCGCCAGGGGTTGCAAGCCGCCGCGGGGCAGACGATCGGCGCATGACGCTAACAGGATGGGCGCGACCGCAGACCGAAGCTAGCCGAGTTCCAGGCCCTCCAGATCGCCCCGCGCGCGCCAATCCTCCAGCACCTTGGCGAAGGCCACCGGTCCCGCGCCATAGGAGCCGTTGCGCGCGCTCATCGCCTGCACATTGCCCTCGTTGTTGTAGTAGCCGGGGGTGCACTCCTCGAGGAACTTCTGCCGCATGACCGAAAGGTCGATGATCGTCTGCACCCAGTCGTTCTCGGCGTCTTCGGAGGCCTCCACCCGCCGCACCTGATGCTCGGCGCAGTGCTTCAGCACATAGGCGATGTGCTTGGACTGCTCGTTGATCATGTGGGGGAAATTGGCGGTGAAGCCCGACTGGGCGTTGGAGATGATGAAGCAGTTGGGGAAACCGCGGCTATAGAGGCCGTGCAGCGTCGAGACCCCGTCCCGCCATTTCTGGGTCAGGGTCTGGCCGTCGCGCCCGTGCAGTTCGTAGCCCGAGCGGCGGGTGAATTCGGTGCCGACCTCGAAGCCGGTGGCGTAGATCAGGCAATCGAGTTCGTATTCGACGCCATTGGCGACGACGCCCTTTTCGGTGATCCGCTCGACGCCCTTGCCTTGCGTATCCACCAGGTGGACGTTCGCCCGGTTGAAGGCGGCCAGATAGTCGTCGTGGAAGCACGGCCGCTTGCAGAACTGGTTGTAGTAGGGCTTCAGCGCCTCGGCGGTCGCCGGGTCGCGCACCGTGCGGCCCACCCGGGCGCGAACCTGCTCCATCTTCTTGAAGTCGGCGAGTTGCATCAGCGCCGCCGGGTCCTCGACCACTTCGCCGGCGGCCATCTTTCTGCGCGCGATCAGCAGGATGTTGCCGATGATGTCGGTCCAGCCGTCGTTCACCAGATCCTCGTCCTGGAAGCCGCCGGACAGCAGGATGTTGAAGTTGTCCATCCGGCGCTGCTGCCAGCCAGGCTCCAGGCTCGCGGCCCAGTCCGGATCGGTCGGGCGGTTGTTGCGCACGTCGATCGAGGACGGCGTGCGCTGGAACACGAAGAGCTCGGCCGCGCCGGCCGCCAGGTGCGGCACGCACTGCACGGCGGTCGCGCCGGTGCCGATGACCCCCACGCGCTTGCCGGCTAGGCCCGCCAGCCCGCCCGCGTTGCTCCCGCCCGTGTAGGCGTAGTCCCAGCGACTGGTGTGGAAGGAATGGCCCTTGAAGCTCTCCAATCCCGGGATGCCCGGCAGTTTCGGCCGGTGCAGCGGCCCGTTGGCCATCACCACGAACCGCGCCTTCAGCGCGTCCCCGCGGTTGGTCTCGACGATCCAGCGCGCCGCGGCCTCGTCCCAGCGCATGGCCGTGACCTCGGTCTGGAACAGCGCGCCCTCGTAAAGGTCGAAGCGCTCGCCGATCGCCCGGCTGTGGGCGAGAATTTCCGGCGCGCGGCTGTACTTCTCCTTCGGTACGTAGCCGATCTCTTCCAGCAACGGCAGATAGACGTAGCTCTCTATGTCGCAGGCCGCGCCGGGATAGCGGTTCCAGTACCACGTGCCGCCGAAGTCGCCGCCCTTCTCGATGATCCGGATGTCGCTGATGCCGGCTTGGCGCAGCCGGGCGCCGGCCAGGAGGCCCCCGAAGCCGCCGCCGACCACCAGCACCTCGACCTCGTCCGTCAGCGGCGCGCGGCTGAATCCCGGCGTCACATAGGGGTCGTCCAGGTAGTGGGCGAATTCGCCGGCAACCTCGCGGTATTGGGCATTGCCATCGCTGCGTCGACGCTTGTCGCGCTCCTGGCGGTACCGGGCGCGCAACGCTTCGGGGTCGAAGCCGAGGTCGTCCGCTCCTGTGAGCGCCGCCGGCGCGTGGGCGAGCGTGTCGGTCATGGAGTCGTTCCTTCGTCGCCCTTCGAGGCGTTTCGCTAATAAGGCTAGCAATGACGCGGCGACAATCAAGGCAGAGCGAACGCACATCATACCGGCTCTACGAAAATAGAGGCCGGTTCACCAAGACGAAAGCGCCGGATTTGGGAGGAAGACCTTAACCTGATAGGGCGATGCTGGCGTCATGGCCGTACTAAACGCCTCCAAGGACGCCGTGACCCGGGGGTCGCACGCCCCGGGTTTCGCAACCCTGCCAATTCCTATGGCTCTCCTCGACAGCGACCTGCGAATCCTGGAGGCGAACAACGCCTTCGCCGAACTGCTGCAGGTTCCCGCCGCCAGCCTGATCGACGAGCCCCTGGGCCACCGGCTCCGCTCGGCCGCGACCGACGTGCCCACCGGCGACGGCGTGCAGACCTTCGGCTTCCAGTGCGCCGATGGGCTGCGCTGGCTACGCCTCGATCTGCAGCAGCAGGACGATCGGATTCTGGCGACTCTGGCGGACGTCACTGGCGAGCGCACCGTGCTCGAGCGGATGAAAGCCGACTTCTCCGCGCGCGACCGGCTGATGCACGAAGCGGAGGTGGGCATCTGGCGCTACGACCCCGACGCCGAGGTCTACCATTTCCCGAGCGAACTCTCACTGGGCCACGGCCAGAATAGCGAGCCTGTGCCGGTGCCCGTGCTGCAGGCGATCCAGCATGAGGACGATCGGCCGATCGACGACGCGATCCGCACGCGCCTGACGACCGAAGAAGGCGTCGCCGAAGCCGACATGCGCTACCTGACGGGAGACGGCGGCTGGAAGCACTTGCGCGTGCTCTATCGCTCAGGCCGCAAGCTGCGCTCGGGCCGCTATGAAATGTATGGCATCAGCCAGAACGTCACCGACCTGGCGCTGGCCCGCGACGAGGCGAACGCCAGCGCCGCCCGCCTGAAGCTGGCCCTCGGCGCGGCGCGGGCCGGTGTGTTCGGCTACGACTATACGAGCAGCGAATACTGGAACTCGCCCGAGTTCCGCGCGCTTGCCGGACCCGAGGTCCTGCGGGCCGCCGCGGTGGATCCCATCGCCATCTACCATCCCGACGACCGTGATCTCGTGCGGACCCTGGGCGACGAGAGCCTCAACGACGGGCAACGCGTCGTTGACGCCCGGCTTATGCGCCCGGAAGGCCCGTTGTGGGTGAGGCTCTACTGGCAGTCCGAGCGGGATGACCACGGCGCGCCGACCCGCGGCGTTGGCCTGATGCTCGATATCGACAGTCAGAAGCGCCAGGAGCTGGCGCTGACCGAGGCCCGCGTGCTGGCGGAGTCCGCCACGGCCTCGAAGTCCAGCTTTCTGGCCTCGGTCAGCCACGAAATCCGGACGCCGATGAACGGCATCGTGGGTGTACTCAACCTCCTCAAGCGCGAGCGCCTGAGCGCCGAGGGGCGCGACCTGCTGGGCGAGGCTCTAGCCTGCAGCGACATGCTGGCGCAACTGATCGACGACGTGCTCGACTTCTCCAAGATGGAAGCTGGCAAGCTGGAGGTGACCGCGGTGGCCACCGACCCGGCCGCGGTGATGGCCTCGGTCGTGGCCCTCCTGCATCCCCAGGCGGACGGCAAGAACCTCTATCTGCGGGCCGTCGCCGACCCGGTCGGCTGGGTGATGATCGATCCCGTCCGCCTGCGCCAGTGCCTGTTCAACGTCATCGGCAACGCCGTGAAATTTACCGAGAGCGGCGGCGTCGAGGTACGGATGAGCCTCGGCGGCGCGGAGGCCAGCCGCAGGCTGCGCGTTGAGGTGCACGACACCGGCGTCGGAGTCCCGGAGCACGCCAAGGCCGCGCTCTTCGATCGCTTCCAGCAGGCCCACACGGGAGCCGCGCGCAAGTTCGGCGGCACGGGCCTGGGCCTGGCCATTTCCCGTAGCCTCGCCGAGCTGATGGGCGGCGAGATGGGGTTCGAGTCGACCGAAGGCGTCGGGTCGGTCTTCTGGTTCGAGATCGCCGCGCCCGCGGCCCAGGCCGCCGCGCCGACGCCCCTGGCCGATGGCAGTGACGCGCCCCTGATCAGCCTGAAAATCCTGGTGGTCGACGACAACCGAACCAACCGCCTGGTGGGCCTGAAATCTCTGGAGGCGCTGGGGGCGCAGGCGGAGACCGCCGATAGTGGCGAGGCCGCCATCACCGCGGCGGCCAAAGGCGGCTACGACCTGATCCTGATGGACGTGAACATGCCCGGCATGGACGGCCTGGAGGCCACCCGCCACATCCGCGCGTTGCCGCAGCCTCAGGCCGCCGTGCCCATTGTGGCGCTGACCGCCGATGTCATGACCCATCATCAGGCGGCCTATCACGCGGCGGGTATGAACGGGTTCGTGCCCAAGCCCTTCTCGCCCGGCCAATTGCTGGCCGAGATCATGCGGATCGCCGGCTGAGGCTCAGGCGACGGGCGCGGCCTCAGCCAACCGCTTGAGGCTCGCGAGGCCTTCCTCGAACTGTGGCCCGACCAGCTTGTCCATGCTGAGGAACAGCCCCATCACTTTCGACATCAAGGTGTTCGGCCCGTGCATGGCCCAGGTGACCTTCGTGGCTGAACCTTGCGGCTCCAGGGTGAACTCGGCGGTGTTGTGGGCGGTCATCGGCCTGGTGAAGTCGAGCCTGATCACGATCTTGCAAGGCGGCTCCGACTTAACGATCTCCATGCGGCCCGAGCCGGACTTCCTGCCCACCCAGGCATAGGCCGCGCCCTTGCCTCGGGCGGGACCTGCGTAGGTCTTGGCGAGATTGGCGTCCATCTTCTCGTAGGGCGACCAGTCCGCCCAGGCGCGGAAGTCGTCGATGCGCGGGAAGATCGCCTCCGCCGGGGCCTGGATCACCGTCGAGCGCTCCACGCGGAAGGTGGCGGCGTTGAGGGGGCCGGCCATGCTGATGGCTCCTTGTTCAGCTGTTCGCCTGAAGGACGCTGCAGCATTGGCGACGCCGACACCGCGCGCAAATTTATTCGTCGCGCCTTCCCTTCGCGTCACCCCATCTTGCGCCTCGACCCGCGAGGTCCAATAGTTCCGCCGCCGTGCGCCCGCGGCGCCGGGGAGCGTGCGATGCCCAACCATCTGAAATCCTTTGTTGTCGCGGCCGTTGCCATGGTCGCGGGGGCCGCCCAGGCCGCCAGCCACACCTACGCCCTGAAGGTCACGCCCACGACGATCGCCTGGGGCCACTACGACGCCGCCGCCAAGCCGGTGCTGACGATCAGATCCGGCGACACCGTGGTGGTCGACACCCTGCTGACCAACAGCCCCAGCGGCCTGGAGCGCAACGGCGTGGCGCCCGACCAGGTGGAGGCCTCGCTGCGCGACGTCTACGCCAACGTCCCGGCCTCGGCGCGCGGGCCCGGGGGCCATATCCTGACCGGGCCCATCGCCATCGAAGGCGCCGAGCCCGGCGACACGCTGGAAGTCCGCATCCTGAAGATCGATCTGGCGATCCCCTACGCCTACAACGGCTTCCGCTATGGCGCGGGCATACTGACCGACGACTATCCCTACGCGCGGACCAAGATCATCCCGCTGGATCGGACCCGGATGGTCGCCAATTTCGCACCCGGCGTGACAATCCCCCTGCACCCGTTCTTCGGCAGCATGGGCGTCGCCCCGCCGCCGGCGTTCGGCCGCTACGACTCCACGCCGCCGACCATCAACGGCGGCAACATGGACAACAAGGAGCTGGTGGCGGGCGCGACCCTTTTCCTGCCGGTCTACGCCAAGGGCGCGCTGTTCGAAGTGGGGGACGGCCATGCCGGCCAGGGCAACGGCGAGGTCGACGTCACCGCCATGGAGACATCCCTGGTCGGGACCTTCCAGTTCGTTCTGCACAAGGGCGAGAAGCTCTCCGGGCCGCGAGCCGAGACGCCCACCCACTACATCGCCATGGGCTTCGACGACGACCTCTCCATCGCCGCCCACAAGGCGGTGCGCGAAATGGTCGACTTCCTGGTCGCCAGGAAAGGCCTGTCGCGGGACGACGCTTATATGTTGGTCAGCGTCGCGGGCGACGTGGACGTCACCGAGGTCGTCGATCGCAACAAGGGCGTACACGTGATGCTGCCCAAGGCGATCTTCGCCCGATAACGCCGTCTATTTCGTGGCGGCTGCCGGCTTCGCCTCGTATTTGAACGCCAGGTAGCTGAATGCCCCGCCCTTCGGCGTCACCTGGTGCGGCGCGCCGGCGGGGATCCACAGGACGTCGCCAGGCGCCAGCTGATAGCTGCGACCGCCGGCGATCGCGCCGCCGCGCCATTCGCCAGGCGCGGTGCGGCGGTCGCCGGTCACCTTTCCGCCAACGCGGACCGTGGCGTGGCCGGTGCGGGCCACGAACTCGTCATTCAGATGCTCGTGCACCTCGACTTCGCCCGCCTCAGTCCGGCGGGCCATCAGCACCGTCGCCCCGGGGCCGGTCGGCACGGTCACGGTCACCACGCCCTTGGGCGCCTTGGCGACCATGGCCTGCAGTTGCGCGGCCGGCACGTAGCGGCCTTCGTCAGCGGATTGCGCCGCCGCAGGGGTCACTAGGGCCACGGCGAGCAGGCCGCCCGCCGCCATGAGCATGCCGTGGGAGGTGGTGGTCATGAGTCGGCTCCGATGAGCGAGGGGCGCTGGCTCCAGCTATCCACGCTCGCCAAGCGCGCACAAACGAAAACGGCCCCCGCGTGAGCAGGGGCCGTCGGTCGATCTTGGGTGCGGGGACAGGATTTGAACCTGTGACCTTCAGGTTATGAGCCTGACGAGCTACCGGGCTGCTCCACCCCGCGGCAAAGCCCCGACCATTCGTCTTCGAATGGTCGAATAAAGCAAGAACTTGAGTGGTCGGCGGAGCCGCCCACTCGGCGGGCATCGTGAATTGAAGGGTCTGGATCTCACATCCGTTTGGTAGACCTGGCGGCGACCTACTCTCCCGCGCCTTAAGACGAAGTACCATCGGCCCAGAGGGGCTTAACGACCGAGTTCGGAATGGGATCGGGTGGGGACCCCCCGGCAAAACCACCAGGTCAACGAAACGGATGTGAATGAGAAGACATCAAGTCCGCGCAAACTCAAACCGGAGCGCGCATGAATTTTGCTAAGAACGATCAAGCCGATCGAGCGATTAGTACCAGTAAGCTACATGCCTCGCGGCACTTCCACACCTGGCCTATCAACGTGGTGGTCTACCACGGCTCTCGGCGAAGCCTTGTTTTGAGGTTAGTTTCCCGCTTAGATGCTTTCAGCGGTTATCTATTCCATACTTAGCTACCCTGCTGCGCGGCTGGCGCCACGACAGGTCCACCAGAGGTATGTCCATCCCGGTCCTCTCGTACTAGGGACAGATCCTCTCAAGCTTCGTACACCCACGGCAGATAGGGACCAAACTGTCTCACGACGTTCTGAACCCAGCTCACGTACCACTTTAATCGGCGAACAGCCGAACCCTTGGGA
>JBIOED010000078.1:0-15918 GCA_044445675.1 Caulobacterales bacterium
GCGCCGGAGGACCCTTACGCCGGCCTGGCCGACGTCGCGCGACTCGCGCGCGGGCCGTTGCCCGACCTCGACCTCTACGACGCCGCCGAGCCGGACCCGGAAGCGCTTGAGGCCCAGGCGCGCACCGCCGAGGCGGCCGCCCGCGCCGTCCCCAAAGTGACCAACTCCGACGGCGGCTCGGCCTCGTGGTCGACCGGCCAGTGGCGGATGATGACCAGCGACGGGTTCTCCGGCCTGCACCGCGCCTCGGCCTTCTCCCTGGGCGCCTCGGCGATCGCCGGCGACGCCGACGGCATGGAGACCGGCTACGACGGCCGCTCGGTGCGCTGGCAGGCGGATCTGCCGCAGGCGGACGCCATCGGGACGGAAGCGGGCCACCGCGCCGCGGGCCGCCTGGGCGCACGCAAGATCGCCTCCACCACCGCCCCGGTGATCTTTGAGAACCGGCTGGCCGCCTCGCTCCTCGGTCCGCTGATCGGCTCCATCTCCGGCCCCTCCATCGCGCGCGGCACCTCGTTCCTGAAGGACCGGCTGGGCCAGCCGGTGTTCGCCAAGGGCGTCGCCGTCACCGACGATCCGCATCGGCCGCGCGGCCTGGGCTCCGCCCCCTTCGACGACGAGGGCGTGGCGAACGCCGCCCGGAGCCTGATCGACGACGGGGTGCTGACCAGCTGGCTGCTGAACTCGGCGACGGCCCGCCAGCTCGGCCTGACCACCACCGGCCACGCCTCGCGCGGCCTGGCCGGGCCGCCCGGCGTCGGGCCGTCCAATCTGACCCTGCAGCCGGGGACGCGCAGTCAGGCCGAGCTGATGGCCGACGCCGGGGCGGGTCTCTTGGTCACCTCGATGTTCGGGCCGTCGCTCAACGGCAACACCGGCGACTGGTCGGTGGGCTGTTCGGGTTTCTGGTTCGAAGGCGGGGCGATCGCCTATCCGGTCAACGAGATCACCGTGGCCGGCAACCTGATCGACATCTACGCCCGCCTGATCCCCGGCGCCGACCTGGAGATCCGCGGCGCGTCCAACGCGCCCTCGGTCCTGATCGACGCCCTGGCCATCGCCGGCCTCTAGACCCAGCGGCCGCCAGCGCCTATCGGCTGCGCCAACAGATCGTTTCAAGCGTTACGAGATTGCGACCATGGCCGAAAAACAGCTGCTTCACCTGGTGATCGGCGGCGAACTGAAATCGCTGGAAGGTCCCGCAGAGTTCAAGGACCCCTCGAAGGTCGACCTGGTGGGCGCCTATCCGAACTATCGCTCGGCCCTGGCCGCCTGGCGCGGCAAGGCGCAGTCCACGGTCGACAACGCCCTGATGCGCTATTTCATCATCCACGCCCACAAGCTGCTCGACCCGGGATCGGACGACGATCACCCGCACTGAGCACTGACGACGCCGGCCGTTCAGGCTCTTCTCCTCCTTGTGGGAGAAGGATCACGCGGGGAACTCCTCGCCTATTCGCGTCTGAGCAGCTTTTCGGTGAGCAGGGCGCCGACCATGCCGGCGCGGAAGTCGGCCTTCATGCCGGCCGGGTCGTACATCGGGCTCTCGACCCATTCGGTGAAGGACAGGCCGGCGGGTTCGCCCTGCGCCAGATAGCGCTCGAAGGTGTAGTCGAGCACGCCCGTCTTGCCCTGCCGGATGTGCAGATAGCGGATGTGGAGCTGATCCAGCGCCTCGCGGATCGTCCTGCCCTGGCGGAAGTGCATGTAGAGCACGCTCATGATCCCCGCCCGGTCCGCGCCGGACTTGCAGTGGATCAGCGCCGGATAGGCGATAGTCTCGTAGAGCCGCCGGGCGCCGCGCATCTGCTCGCGGCTGGGGACCTCGCGCGAGGTCACGGTGAAGTTGACCATCTCCAGGCCGAGCCGGGCGCACGCGTCCCTCTCCAGGGCATAGAAGCTCGCATCGAAGCCGCCGCGCAGGTTGACGATGGTCTTGATGCCCCGCGTCTTCCAGGCGGCCAACTGGTGCGGCCAGGGCTGGTTGGTGCGGACCAGCTCGTCGGAGATCCAGTGGGCGTTCTGGAACCCCAGCCGCAGGTAGGCGTGGTCGTTCCACAGGTAGTCGGCATAGGTCCTGAACCGCCCGGCCGGCGTCGCGAGGTCGAATCCGGGTTCTGTTGGCGCGACGGTCATGGCGCCCTACCTAAGGGTTCCTCCGTGCCGACGGAAGCGGCGCGGTGGTCGCGGCGCGACCGGGCGTCGCCTTGACTTCAACCCCGCATCGGACGACCCCAGGCCTCATGAGCGAGCGCGCCCCGCCAGAGCTTTCCGCCCGCGCCCTGATCGCGCGGGTGGCCCGGGTGTATATGGCGCCGCGGTGGAAGGGCTGGCTGACCGCCCTGGTCGCCGCCATCCTGGTGGCCTTCTTTTCCACCAAGCTGATCCAGATCCTGGAGCCGGCGACCAACGACCTGATGGTCAACCACAAGACCGGCCAGCTCCTGCGGCTGCCGCTGTTCATCGCGGCCTATGCCGCCGGCCGGACGTTGTCCCAGGTGGTCCAGGCCTCGCTGGTCAACAGGATCGGCAACGCCGTGGTGGGCGACGTGCAGGTGCAGCTGTTCGGGCGGCTGGTGCGCGCCGACCTCGCGCGCCTGCGCGAGAAGCATTCGGGGGCCTATGTCTCCTCGGTGCTCTATGACGCCGGCCTGATCCGCGAGGCGGCGACAGCCGGCGTGATCAACTACACCCAGCACCTGCTGACGGTGATCGGCGCGGTCACCGTGATGGTCTCAAACGATCTGGTCCTGTCGCTGGCCGTGGTGGTCGCCGCGCCTCCGGCGAGCTGGATCATGCGCCGGTTCTCCAAACGCACCCGCAAGGCGGCCCGGGGCGCCATGGCGGAGACCTCGGCGCTCTCCAGCGCGATCATGGAAAGCCTGGACGGCGTGCGCGTCGTGAAGATTGAAAACCGCGAATCCTATGAGGAGGCGCGGGTCGACGAGGTCGTGCGGCGCCGCCAGGGTCACCTGACCAAGGGCGCCAATGCGCGGGCCTATGCGGCGCCGGCCACCGAATTCCTGATGACCCTGATCACCGCTGCGGTGATCGCCTATGCCGGCTGGCGCTCGCAGCAAGGCCATATGACGGTCGGCGCCTTCGTGGCCTTCATGGCCGCGCTTGGCATGGCTTCGCAGTCGCTGCGCCAGCTGGCCAACCTGCAGACCGTGTTCGCCGAGGGCCTGTCGGCGGCGGCCCGGCTGTTTGCGGCGCTGGACGTGGAGCCGGAAGTGCGCGAGCAGGCCGACGCGCCGGCCCTGCCGCGGGGCCGCGGAGATATCGCCTTTCAGCACGTGGGCTTCGCCTACGGCGACGGCGGCCCCACCCTGGACGATGTGACGCTCGATGTGCGCCGCGGTGAGACGGTCGCCCTGGTCGGGCCCTCGGGCGGCGGAAAGACCACCATCCTCAACCTGATCCCGCGTTTCTACGACGCCACCCAGGGGCGGGTGACCGTCGATGGCCAGGACGTGCGTTCGGTCACCCTGCCCTCGCTCCGCGACCAGATCGCGCTGGTCACCCAGGAGCCGTTCCTGTTCGACGACACCATCCGCGCCAACATCGCCTATGCCCGGCCGCACGCCTCGCAGGCCGAGATCGAGCAGGCCGCCCGCGAGGCCGCCGCCCACGAGTTCATCGCGGCGCTGCCTCAGGGTTATGGCACGCCGGTCGGCGAGGCCGGCGCGCGGCTGTCCGGCGGCCAGCGGCAGCGGATCGCCATCGCGCGGGCTTTCCTGAAGGACGCCCCGATCCTGCTGCTCGACGAGGCGACCAGCGCGCTCGATACCGAGAGCGAAGCCCAGGTGCAGGTGGCGCTGAAGCGGCTGATGGCCGGACGGGCGACCATCCTGATCGCCCACCGCCTCTCCACCGTGCGCGGCGCCGACCGGATCTATGTCATCGACAAGGGCCGGATCGTCGAGACCGGCGACCACGAGAGCCTGCTGCGCAAGCGAGGTCTCTATGCGCGCCTCGCCAGAAGCCAGCATCTCGAGGCGGAGACCGCGGCTTGAAGAAGCTGCTGCGGAGCGACGCGGTCCAGGCCCTGCTGGGCTGGCTGCTCGGCGCCTATATCCGCCTGATCCTGGTCAGCGTCCGCTGGCGCCACGAGAACCTCGAATGCGTCGAGCCGGTGCTGGCCGGCGAGAGCGGCGCGATCGCGCTCTTCTGGCATGGCCGCGTGCCGCTTTGCCTGGCCACCGCCCCGCAGTGGTGGCGCAAGCGGACGCGGGCCTTTATCTCGCCGTCGTCGGACGGCCAGTTCATCGCCACGGCGTTGGAGATGGCCGGCTTTCCCGCGATCCGCATCTCCTCGGCCAAGAAGGGCGACGCGGCCAAGGCCCGCCAGGCCGTGGCCGCGATCCGCGAGGCGGTGACCTGGGTCTCCGAGGGCGGAGCCCTGGTGATCACCCCAGACGGCCCGCGCGGCCCCAACGAGCTGATCGCCCCTGGCGCCGCCCAGATCGCCAAGCGTTCCGGCCAGCCGGTCTTCCTCATGGGGATCGCCGCCCATCCTGCGTTCCAGCTGGACACCTGGGACAAGGTGATGTTCGCCACGCCGTTCGGCCGCGGCGCGGTGGTCTGGGAGGGTCCGCTCTACGTGCCGCCGGGCGCCGACGAAGCCGCCGTGAACGCCCTGCTGGCGGACTGGTCGGCGCAGCTGTCTGCCGTCACCCGCCGCGCCGAGGCCCTGGTCGGCCGCCCGACGGATCCCAAGCCGCATTGATCCGGCTCGCCGGCGGTGAGACATAGGCCCATGGCCCAGGCGCACGACCACGACCACGACCATCACGATCATGGCCACCATGATCAAGGCCCCGACCGCGCCGCCCACAAGCACAGCCACGACCACGGCCACCATCACCATCACGTTCCGGCCGACATGGGCAGCGCCTTCGCCATCGGCGTGGCGCTGAACACCGTCTTCGTGGCGGTCGAGGTTGGCGCCGGGTTTCTTTCGCACTCGATGGCGTTGCTGGCCGACGCCGGTCACAACCTCTCTGACGTACTGGCGCTGCTGATGGCCTGGGGCGCGACCGTGCTGGCCAAGCGCGCGCCCACCGGCCGGCGGACCTATGGCCTGCGCAAGGGCACCATCCTCGCCTCGCTGGGCAACGCGGTGTTCCTGCTGCTGGCGATCGGGGCGATCGTCTCGGAATCGATCCAGCGCCTGGCCAATCCCAGCGCGATCTCCACCAAGACGGTGATGATCACCGCGGGCGTCGGCATCGCGATCAACACCGTGACGGCGCTGTTGTTCATGCGCGGCGGCAAGGAGGACCTCAACGTTCGCGGCGCCTTCCTCCACATGGCCAGCGACGCGGTGGTCTCCCTGGTGGTGGTGATCGGCGCGGGCGCCATCGCCTTCACCGGCCTCCTATGGATCGACCCGGCGCTCAGCCTGGGCATCGCCGTGGTCATCGTCATCGGCACATGGGGACTGCTGCGCGATTCGGTGAACCTCGCCCTCGACGGCGCCCCGCGCGAGATCGACGTCGCCGAAGTGCGGGCCTGGCTCAAGGCGCTGCCAGGGGTCGAGGAGATCCACGACCTGCACATCTGGGCCATGAGCACCACGGAGACCGCGCTCACCGCCCACGTCATCCGACCGCGCGCGCCCCTGGAGAATGGCGACGACGCCGACCGGTTCCTGCACGCCACCTGCGAGGCGCTGTCGCAGCGGTTCAATATCGGCCACTCGACCCTGCAGGTGGAGACCGACAGCGAGAGCGCCTGCCGGCTGGCGCCCGCCGGGGTGGTGTGAGCCGACCCCCGCCCACCGCGCCGCTCGCCCTCTACGCCGCGGCGACTGGGCTCCTGGAGCCGCTGGCTCCGGCCTTGCTGCGCCGCCGCGCCCGCGCCGGGAAGGAGGACCCTGCGCGCCTCGCCGAGCGCCTCGGGCGCGCCACGACGGCGCGGCCGGATGGGCCGCTGATCTGGCTCCATGGGGTGAGCGTCGGCGAGAGCCTGTCGCTGCTGCCGCTGATCGCGGCGCTACGGGCCAGCCGGCCGCACCTGACCCTGCTGGTCACCTCCGGAACCGTCACCTCGGCCGAGGTGCTGGCCAAGCGCCTGCCGGCCGGCGTCATCCACCAGTTCGCGCCAGTGGACGGGCCCGCCGCCGCCCGCCGCTTCCTGGATCATTGGCGTCCCGGCGCGGCGCTGTTCGTCGAGAGCGAGCTGTGGCCCAACCTGATCGCCGCCGCCCAGGCGCGCGGCGTCCGGCTGGCCTTGCTGTCGGCCCGCATGACCGACGCCAGCGCCGAGAGCTGGAGCCACGCGCCGGCCACCGCGCGGGCCCTGTTGCAGGCTTTCGATCTGGTGCTGCCGCAGGACGCGGCGACCGAGGCGCGGCTGCAGGGGCTGGGCGCGCGATCCGGCCCGCACCTCAACCTGAAGCTCATGGGTGACGCGCCGCCGGTGGACCCGGGCCTGCTCGCCGTCCTCAGGCGAGGGATCGGTGGCCGCAAGGTGGTGCTGGCGGCCAGCACCCACCCGGGCGAGGAGGCGTTGATCGCCCAGGCCTTCCGCCAGGCGACGGGCGGCGGCCCGCCCGCCGTGCTGATCGTCGCGCCGCGCCACCCCGACCGCGGCCCCGCCGTCGCCGCCGACCTCGAGGCCAGAGGCTTCACGGTCGCCCGGCGCGCCGCGGACCAGCCGCTGGAGCCGCAGACCCGCGCCTATGTGGCCGACACCTTGGGCGAGCTCGGCGCCTTCTATGCGGCGGCCGATGCGGTGACGATGGGCGGCAGCTTCATCGAGGGCGTCGGCGGGCACAATCCGCTGGAGGCCGCGCGGATGGGCGCGGCTGTGGTGACCGGCCCCTACGTCTTCAACGCCCGCGAAATCTATGCCCAGATGTTCGCCGAGGCCGCGGCGATCGAGGCCGCCGACGTCGTGGCGCTGGCGCGTCATCTGCGCGGCCTTTTGGACAATCCGACCATCGCCCGGCGGATCGGCGAGGCGGCCGCGACCTACGCCGCCCGCCAGGGCCGGGCGCTGGACGCCGCCATGGCGCTGATCGAACCGCTGCTGCCCGCATGAAGCTATCCACGCCGCGCTGGTGGTATGTGCGCGAGGCCAAGGCCCGGCGCGGCGCCATGCCGGTGATCCGCGCGCTGCTGACACCCGTCTCCTGGATCTGGGCGGCGGTGACCGCGCGGCGGATCGGCCGGACCGTTCCCTTCGACCCCGGGATTCCGGTGATCTGCGTCGGAAACCTGACGGTCGGCGGCGTGGGCAAGACGCCGGTGGTCCGCGCGATCGCCGAGCGGCTGGCCGCGCGGGGGTGCGCCGTCCACCTGCTGTCGCGCGGCTATGGCGGACGGCTGGAGGGGCCCGTCCGGGTCGATCCCACGACGCACGCCGCCGCCGATGTGGGGGACGAGCCGCTGATGCTGGCGCGGGACTTCCCGGTGTGGGTGGCCCGCGACCGCGCGGCCGGCGCCCAGGCTGCCGCCGCGGCCGGGGCGCAGGCGATCGTCATGGACGACGGCCACCAGAACCCCTCGGTGAAAAAGGCGCTGTCTCTGGTCGTGGTGGACGGCGAGACGCGGGGCGACGACTGGCCGTTCGGCGATGGCCGGGTGTTCCCGGCCGGCCCGATGCGCGAGCCGCTGGCGGTGGGGCTGGCGCGGGCGGACGGCGTGCTGATCCTGCTGCCGGCCGATCTGCCGCAGGCGGACCCCGGGCTCGTGGTGCTGCTTCGGGGCGCGCGCCTGCTCACCGGCCATCTCCAGCCGGCCGCGCGGCCGCCGGCCGGGCCGCAGATGGGCTTCGCCGGAGTCGGCAAGCCCTGGAAGGTCGAACGCGCCCTGCAGGCCGCCGGCTGCGAGCTCGCCGATTTCGCGCCCTTCCCGGATCACGCGGCCTATGACGAAGCCACCTTGAAGCGCCTGGCCGATCGCGCGGCGCTGTTCGGCGCGGGCCTGGTGACCACCGAGAAGGACTGGGTGCGCCTTCCCGCGCCGTGGCAGGCCCGGGTCACGCCCTGGCCGGTGCGCGCGGCCTTCGACGACGCGGACGCCCTCGACGGCCTGCTGGCGGAGATCGGGCTCTAGTCGGTGGCGCCGGCCCGCTGGGCGAAACGCCAGCTGGCCTGGGCGAGCGACAGCACGCGGTCGGCCTGCTGTGCGGCGTGCGGACTGTTGGCCGTGCCGTCGCGCACCCGGCCGACGATGCCCTGCAGGATGCCGGCCAGGCGGAAGGCGTTGTAGCTGAAGAACCAGTCGAGGTCGTGGAGGCCGGAGCGCCCGGTCAGGCTGCAATAGTAGTCGACGGTCTCCTCGATGGTCGGAACGCCGTGCGCCTTGGGATCGGCGATCGTCGAGATCGCGCCGTTGACCCAATTCATCAGGAGATAGGTGAAGTCCGCCAGCGGCTCGCCGAGCGTCGAGAGCTCCCAATCCAGCACGGCGATCACCCGGGGCTCGGTCGGGTGGAAGATCATGTTGTCGAGCCGATAGTCGCCATGCACCACCGACGTGCGCTCCTGCGCCGGCAGCGTGCTCGGCAGCCAGGCGATCAGCTTTTCCATCTCCGGGATCAGCTGGGTCTCCGAGGCCTTGTACT
Organism: Caulobacterales bacterium; assembly: GCA_044445675.1. GTDB lineage: Bacteria > Pseudomonadota > Alphaproteobacteria > Caulobacterales > Caulobacteraceae > Phenylobacterium. The sequence continues at coordinate 8,575 of JBIOED010000078.1, forward strand.
GCTTCGTCCAGCGCTCGACCTGGCGGCCCATGTAGTTGCCGGGCCGGCCAAAATCCCCCAGGCCGATGGCCTCATAGTCGGTGTTGTGGAGGTCGGCGAGCACCTTGATCTTGTCCATGAAGATCGCATGGCGCTCGGCCGGCGCGTATTGCGGCAGGGTCTGGTCCCAGAGGATACGGCCCTCGACCATGTCCATGATGTAGAACCAGGTGCCGATCACCGCGTCGTCGGTACACAGCCCATAGGTCCTGGCCACCGGGAAGCCGGTCTTGCCCAGCGCGGTGATCACCTTGTACTCGCGGTCGACGGCATGGGCCGAGGGCAGCAGCTTGCCCGGCGGCTTGCGGCGCAGCACGTAGGTCTTGCCGCGCGTGATCAGCTGGTAGGTGGGGTTGGACTGCCCGCCCTTGAACTGGCGGACCTCCAGCGGGCCGGCGTAGCCCGCGACATTGGCCGCCATCCAGCGGTCGAGGGCGGCCTCGTCGAACTTGTGCGAGTCGACCACGGGCTTGGTGCCGGTGTTGAGCTGCTCGCGCTCCTGCTCGGCGGCGTCGACCATGGCGATCCGTCCCTCTTACGCTTGTTTGAACCCACTTTACCGGGGGCGAGGCGCCGGGAGCAAGACGCTCAACGGGCGAGCGCCCGCCAGCCGATGTCCGTGCGGTGGAAGCCTTGCGGCCAGTCGATCAGGGCCACGGCGCCATAGGCCCGCTCGCGGGCCTCGGCGAAGTCCTGGCCGGTGGCGCAGACGTTGAGGGCGCGGCCGGCCCCGGCCAGCACCGTCCCGTCCGGGCCGGCTGAGGTCCCGGCCTGGAAGACCATCACACCGGGGCCGAAGTCCTGGTCGAGACCGCGGATCACGCTGCCGGCCCTCGCCGGGCCGGGATAGCCCTCGGTAGCCATGACCACGCAGACCGCATCGTCGTCGGACCATCGAGGCTCCGGCATCTCGTGCAGGCGGCCGGTGGCGCAGGCCATCAGATAGGGCACGAGGTCGCTCGCCAGCCGCAGCATCAGCACCTGGCATTCCGGGTCGCCGAAGCGCGCGTTGAACTCCACGAGCCTCGGGCCGTGACGCGTCGCCATCAACTCCACGAACAGCACGCCGCGATAGGGCGCGCCATCGGCGGCGATGCCCCGGAACGCAGGCTCCACGAGCCGCGTGCGGGTCTGCTCGACCAGGTCGTAGGTGAACACCGGGGCCGGCGAATAGGTCCCCATGCCGCCGGTGTTCGGCCCCTCGTCGCCATCGAAGGCGCGCTTGTGGTCCTGAGCCCAGCCGAACAGCATCGAGGTCGCGCCGTCGCAGAGCGCGAACAGCGAGCCGATCTCGCCTTCGAGGAATTCCTCGATGACCACCCGCGCGCCGGCCGCGCCGAAGCCGCCTCCGAAGGCGTCGTCGATGGCGGCCTCCGCGGCAGCGCGGTCCTGGGCGATCACCACGCCCTTGCCCGCAGCCAGGCCATCGGCCTTGACCACATAGGGCGGCTGGAAGTGCGCCAGCGCGGCCTTCGCCGCCGGCGCGTCGTCGCAGATCCGGTAGCCGGATGTCGGCAGGTGGTGGCGGTCGCAGAAGGTCTTGGTGAACGCCTTGGAGCTTTCCAGCCGTCCGGCCGCCGCGGTCGGGCCGAAGCAGGGGATGCCGGCCACCTCGAGAGCGTCGGCGAGACCCGCCTCGACGGCCACCTCCGGCCCGATCACCACCAGGTCGGCGGCGATTTCCTCGGCCAGCATGACCAGGCGCGCGACCTCGGTCGCCTTGACCTCGCGGACCTCGGCGATGGCCGCCATGCCGGGGTTGCCCGGCGCACAGACCAAGCGCGTCAGTAGCGGCGACTGTTTGATCTTCCAGGCCAGCGCATGCTCGCGCCCGCCGGAGCCGACCAGGAGGATGTTCATGGGCGGGCTTTCGCGCAGGGGCCGCGCGCGGTCAAGGATCAGGCAAGCGCCTTGGCGTCAGCGATCCAGCGCCGTGCGGCGCCCAGCGCATCGGCTCGCTCGACCGTGGCCGCGCTCGAGGCCGGCCAGGTGATCTCCAGAATAACGCCGTCGGGATCGGGGAAATAGACCGACCGCTGGTCGCCATGGTCCTCTTCCCAACTGTCGAGGCCGGCGGTGCGTAGCCTTGTGCGCCAGCCGTCGAATTCCAGCGCGTCGGCGCAGGTCAGGGCGTAGTGGCGCGCGTCGATCGGGAGGCCGCGGTAGTCCGGCGCGGGCGCGCCCTGCAGAGCCACCGTGACGATCTCCTGCCCGCCCCCCAGACCGAAGACCATCATCAGCCAGGGGTGGCCCCCCCAGTCGTCGCCGGTGAGGGCCCCGGTCAGCGGCAGACCCAGGGTCTCGCGGTAAAAGGCCATCGTGCGTTCTGCGTCGCGCACCGGAAAGACCACATGGTCCAGCTGCAGCATGACGGCCTCCTGAACCCACAGAATAGTGCGTCGGGGCTCAGCCTTCCAGGTCGAGGGAATAGCCGGCCGAGCGCACCGTGCGGATCGGATCGTCGGCCTCCGAAACCCCCAGCGCCTTGCGCAGGCGGCCGATATGCACGTCGACGGTGCGGGCTTCCACATAGACGTCCGAGCCCCAGACGGCGTCCAGCAGCTGCTCGCGCGAGAAAACCCGGCCGGGATGCTGCATCAGGTAGTCCAGCAGGCGGAACTCCGTGGGCCCCAGGTGGACCTCCGCGCCGGCCCGTTTTACCCGGTGAGCCACCCGGTCGATCAGGAGGTCCCCACGCCGGACGCGGTCTTCCGCGAGGCCTGGCCGCAGGCGGCGCAGCACCGCGCGGATGCGGGCGGTGAGCTCGGTCATCGAGAACGGCTTGACCACATAGTCGTCGGCGCCGGTGTCAAGGCCGCGGACCCGGTCGCTCTCCTCGCCCCGCGCGGTCAGCATGATGATCGGCACGTTGCGGGTCTCGTTGCGCTGGCGCAGCCGGCGGCAGACCTCGATGCCGGAAACCTTCGGCAGCATCCAGTCGAGCACGATCAGGTCGGGCAGGCGCTCGTCGACCAGCAGCAGCGCCTCCTCGCCGTCGCCGGCCAGGGCCACGTCGTAGCCCTCCTTCTGCAGGTTGTACTGCAGGAGCGTCGCCAGCGAATCCTCGTCCTCGACGACCAGGATATGCGGCGTCATCTGCATGGCGGGCTCAAACCAGGCCGTCGGTCTTGGGTCGGCCGCCGACCATCTCCGCCCCGGTGATTTCGTAGTGGACGATCTCGGCGATGTTGGTGGCGTGGTCGCCGATCCGCTCCAGGTTTTTGGCGACGAAAAGCATGTGGGCGCAGGCCGTGATCGTCCGCGGATCGCCCATCATGTAGGTCAGGAGTTCGCGGAACAGCGAGTTGTAGTGCTCGTCGACCTCGTCGTCCTGACTCCAGACGGCGAGCGCCCGGTCCAGGTCCGAGCGGCTATAGGCGTCGATCACGCTGGACAGCCGGCCCAGCACCAGCTTGCCCATCCGTTCGATCGAGCGCGTCAGCGGCGTCAACGGGTCGCTCTCGATGATCACCAGGGTGCGCTTGGCGATGTTCTTGGCCAGGTCCCCGCAGCGTTCGAGGTTGTTGGCGACCTTCATCGCCGCCACGGCGCGGCGCAGGTCGTCCGCCACCGGCTGGCGGAGGGCGATCAGGCGGATGGTCTTACGCTCGATGTCACGTTCGGATTCGTCGAGCTTGTCGTCGCGCAGCACCACCGCGGCGGCGAGATCCTGGTTGCGCCTGACCACGGCGTTGACCGCGTCGGCCACCTGGGCTTCGGTCAGGCCGCCCATGCGCACGCACTCGGCGGCCAGGCTGTTCAGTTCATCCTCGTAGGATCTGACGATGTGCTCGTTCATCCGCCTCGCCCTGGGGACGCTTGCCCCGTCGTCCTATGCTACAGTCTCATGACGCTTTGACGACGCCCTCGGCGGCGCCGGCCATCGGAAAATAGGCGGTGAAGGTGCTGCCCTCGCCTTCGGTGCTGGCCACGACCAGACCGCCACGGTGGCGGTTCATGATGTGCTTGACGATAGCGAGGCCCAGCCCGGTGCCGGCGCGCGCGCCGGCCGTCTGCCCATCGACGCGGTAGAACCGCTCGGAAAGCCGGGGCAGGTTCTGGCGGGCGATACCGGGACCGAGGTCGGTGACCCGCAGGGCCGCATAGGTTTCCGGCGAGGGATCGGGCGCCACCAGCGACAGGCGCGGGACGCTGTCGGGGACCGCCGCGGCGGCCAGATCCGAAAGGCCGCTTTGCAGCTCGATCCTGACCGCGGCGTGGTCGGGGGAATATTTGATGGCGTTGTCCAGCAGGTTCTGGACCACCTGGACGATCTGGTCCCGCTCGCCGCGCACCGTCGCAGAACAGGTCGCGCAGGGCCGCCAGTCGAGCGTCACGCCCCGCTGGGCCCCTAGCGGTGCGGCCGCCTCCACCGCCTCGCCCACCACAAGCCTGAGGTCGACGACGCCGCGCGGCGGGACATGCTCGTCCAGCTCAATGCGGCTCAGGGACGTCAGGTCGGCGATCAGTCGCGCCATGCGCTCGGCCTGGACCTGCATGATGCCGAGGAATTTCTCCCGCGCCGCAGGGTCGTCGCGGGCGTGGCCGCGCAGGGTCTCGATGAAGCCGGACAGCGAAGCGAGCGGCGTGCGCAGCTCGTGGCTGGCGTTGGCCAGGAAATCGACCCGCGTGCGCTCGACCCGCCGGACCTCCGTCTCGTCGTGGAAGGTGAGCAGGGCCAACCGCGCGCCGTCATGGCCCAGCCCCAACGGGCGGGCCCGCACGCGCAGGCTGCGCGACTGCGCCCCACTGGTCTCATAGACCCCCTCGGCATCGGCCCCGTCGAACAGCGCCTTGTCGACGGCGGCCAGCACCTCCGGGTCGCGCACCGCCGACAGCAGCATCCCCTCGTCCGCCGTGATCCGCAGGAGTTCGCGGGCCGCGGCGTTGGCCAGGATATGGCGGCGGCGGGTCAGGTCGTCGCGCTGCAGCCCTGCCACCACCAGGATCGGATCCGGCAAGGCGTCCACACGGGCGGCGTAGAGCTGCGACGCCGGCGTCGCGACTGCGAGGGGACCGGGCAGGGACAGGGGCGAATCTCCGTTGCGGACTGTAGACCTAGCATCCTCAGTCGCGTGTCAGATCGGTGACAGTCGCGCGCCCGTTTGACAACACCGCCGGGAACCCGCCTCGGCCGGCGCCGTTGTTCGGGATCGCCACGGGGCGATTTCGACCACGCCGGAGCGACATGGACGCACCTGACCCGACGGGGTACTGCGGCGCGCGACGTCTTCGCGATCCGCGGGGCGGCGATCGCCCCGACGCGGGCTGAAGCTTGTCCTCCCTCGTCGCCAACACCGTGGGGACCGTGGCGGCGCTGTGCTCGATGTCGAGTTTCGCCCCTCAGATCGTGAAGATCTGGCGCGACCGCGACGCCTCCGAAATCTCGCTGACCATGTACCTGGTGACGGTGGCCGGCTTTTGCCTGTGGAGCGGCTACGGCGTGCTGGTCGGAAGTTGGCCGGTGACCGTCTCGAACCTCGTCTGCCTGGGGATGTCGGCGGCCGTGCTGGCGCTCAAGTGGCGGTTCAGTCGACACCCATGATGCAGGTGCTCTAGCCACGCGCGGCGGGCGGCCTTAAGGCTCACCCCGTTTCGCCGCGGCGCGGGGCGTTGGCTTTGAGTGGCAGCATGAACGAGCGTTTGGCCGCGGCGCAGGCCGCGTTGCGGGCGGGCCGAGGGGCGGAGGCGATCGAGCCCCTGATGGCGCTCATTGAGGCCGAGCCCAACCAGCCCGTTCCGCTCTACCGCGCGCTCCTGGTCCAGCTCTATCGCGCAAACCGTCTCGAGGAGGGCGCGGCCTGGGGCGAGGCCGGGATCAAACGCCATCCGCGCGACGTGGAACTGCTCAACGTCCTGGGCGTCGTCTACCGGCGGCTGTCGCGCCATTCCGAGGCTCTGGCGCGGCTCGACCAGGCGGCGAAGCTCAGCCCAAACAACACCGCTGTGCAATCGAATCGGGGAAACGTCCTCCTGGACCTGGACGATGGCCCGCGCGCCGAGGCGGTGTTCACCAAGCTGGTCCGCGCCGAGCCGCGCAACGCCGATTACCTGCGCCAGCTTGGCCGCGCCCTGGTCAGCCAGGGCAAACGCGACGCCGCGGCGAGCCGATTCCGCCAGGCCGTGGCGCTGCAGAAGACCCTGGTGGAGGCCTGGCTGGACCTGATCGGCCTGGAGAACGCCGCTCAGAAGGCGCCGGAGGCCGAGGCGCTGCTCGAGCGCGCGCTGGCGGCGAACCCGGAGCATCCGAGGCTGCTGGAGGCGCGGGCGGTGATCCTGCGCCGCTTGCACGAACTGCGGCGCGCCGAGGCCTATCTGATCGACCTCCTGCCGCGCTTCGAGGACGCGGCTTGGCTGCACTACCAGTTGGGCGTGACGATCGCCGACTACGACCGGGAGCGCGCCAATATTCACCTGCGGCGGGCCGTGGCGCTCGATCCGGGCAAGCTCGACTACCTGATCGCGCTGATCGAGAGCCTGGAGCGCACCCGCACCGGTGACGAAGGGGCGAACATCGAGGAAGCCTACCAGCTGGCCCTGCGGGCGCTCACCTTCCGGACCACACGCCCGGGTCAGGTGAAGGTGCTGAACGAGGTGCTGATCCGGGTTTGCGCCTTCGACGACCTGGCAAGGCTCGGGGACTTCAAGTCGCGCGGCCGAGGCTGGGCGAGCGCCGGCATCCACGGGGCGTTGCTCAAACAACTTGCCCAGGTCAGGACGTTGGAGGACCGCTACGAGCTCCTCGAACAGCATCGCATCTGGGGGCGGCGGGTCGAGGCCGAAGCGGCCAAACACCAGCTGCGGAGACCGCCACCGCGGGCGAAGGACGGCAAGATCCGCCTGGGCTTCCTGTCCTCGGACCTCCGCGCCCATCCCGTCGGCTATTTCGCCCTGCCGCTGTTCGAGCACGTCGACCCCGATCGGTTCGAGATCTACTGCTACTCGTTCTACCAGGGCGAACACGCCGACCGGATGCAGGCGTTCTTCGCCTCGAAATCAACCGCCTTTCGCTGGACACCGGACATCAGCACCCCGGACGCCGCGCAAGTGATCGCCGACGACCAGCTCGACATGCTGATCGAGCTCGGCGGATCGACCCATATGAACCGCCTGGAGGTGATGGCCTACCGCGCCGCGCCGCTGCAGGCGAGCTGGCTGGGCTATCCCCACTCGGCGGGGCTCTCGACCATCGACTATCTGATCTTGGACCCTTACATCCTGCCCGATAGGCGCGAGCTGTTGATCGAGCAGCCCCTGGTCCTCAAGCACGCCTGGTATCCGCTGACGCCGCAGATCTTCCGCGAC
>JBIOED010000079.1:0-15861 GCA_044445675.1 Caulobacterales bacterium
CAGCAGCTTCGGCGCGTCGTAGCCGACGCCGTCCTTGAAGACGATCTCGACGTTCTCGATGTCGGCGATGGCCTTGGAGGGGTCGCCCTTCACCACCACCAGGTCGGCGTCCTTGCCGGGGGCGACCGTGCCGATCTTGTCGGCGAGGCCCAGGTAGGTCGCGCCGTTCAGGGTGGCGATCCTGATGGCTTCCTCGGGCGAGAAGCCGGCGTCGACCAGCAACTCGACCTCGCGCTGGTCGCCGAAGCCCGGAATCACCCCGCCGTTGCCGGTGGGGTCGGGACCGGCGAGGAGGAGCCCGCCGGCGGCCACGAACCTGCGCTCCAGGGCGAGGTCATTCTGGTAGGCCCGGGCCGCCTCCGCGTAGCGTTCGCGTGGGGCCTGGTTCACCAGGTTGCGGGCGTAGAGATAGGCCTCGCGCGCCTCGGTGGTCAGCACCGCCATAGCCTTGGGATTCAAGGGCGCGTGCATCGGCACGCGCTGCTCGAACACCGGCAGGGTCGAGGTCACCGCCACGTGGTGGGCGACCAGCAGTCGGATCAGGGCGTCGGCCTGCGGGCTGTCCGGCGTCATGGCCAGCAGGGTCGCCGCGCCGGCGCTCTGCGAGCAGACGTCCGGCAGCTTGCCCGGGTCGAGCTGGGTGTTGACGAAAAAGCCGTGCTCCAGGTTGTCGATGCCCAGGACGACGGCCTCCGGATAGGTCACCGAGCAGAGATGGCCAGTGAGTTTCAGGCCGCGCCTGTGCGCCTCCTGGATGGCCGCGCCCAGTTCGGCGCGGGTGATGTTCATGTAGGCCTTGAACGAGGTGGCGCCCATGTCGGCCCAGTAGGCGACGGTGCGCCGGGCATCCTCGGCGTCCTTCAGCGGGTGCATCTGGATGAAGGCGCTCCCCGAGCCCTCCAGATAGGGGCCGGTGACGTCCATGTGCGGCCCGACCATGCCGCCGGCGTCGATCAGGGTTTTGACGTTGAGGTCCACATAGGGCTCGACGCTGCCGGTCGTGCGCATGGTGGTGACGCCCCCGGCCAGATAGAGGCGCGGCGACGAGAAGGTCATCTGCGGCACCATCAGCGGCGGCTCGCTGTGGCCGGCGGCGTCCATATTGGGCCGGGCGATGTAGTACATGTGGTCGTGCATGCCCACGAGGCCGGGCAGCACCGTGCGGCCGGTCAGGTCGAGCACCTCGGCGCCGGCCGGCGCGGCCAGGGCGGAGCCGCCGACGGCGACGATCTTGCCGCCGGCCACGATCACCGTCCGGTCGGCCTGGGCCGGCGCGCCGGTTCCGTCGATCAAGCGCACATGGCGCAGCACCACGGTCGCGGCGTCGACCTTCACATAGGGCTGCACCGACGCGTTGGGCGCCACCGGCGGGGCGAGGATCTGCGGCGTCGCGCCGGCGGCGCCCAAGGTCAGCAGCGCAGCCGCGCCGCCCAGCAAAAGCCTGTGCCACATGACGTCATCGCCCTCCCGTCGGAGTCCACGCTGTAGCTTAGATGACGCGAATGCGGAACTCGCGCCTCAGGTCCGCCAGGGAACGGGCCTGAAACGACTGCGGAGGGGTCCACGGCCAGCGCGTCTTCATCCGCCAGGCCTCGACCGCGGCCCGGCAGATGCGGGGAATGGCCAACACCGTCGCCCAGGCGCTCTTTGCATAGCCGGTCTCCCTGAAGATCGCCCGGGCCTGCCTGTCCTGCGTCAGATAGGCGGCGTACCGCCCGAACCCCACGTCGCATGAGAACAGGGTGCGCGTGTCGGCGACCGCCTCGTCTTCAAGGGTGGTGTCGAGCCCGAAGATCACGTGGCATATGTCGTGGCTGCGAAACAGCGCGACGCTCTCCGGCGACAGGTCGCGCGGGCGCACGACCCTGCCCAGGTTGGCGGCATAATACTCCTCCAGCCCTTGGGCGAGGGTTTGGCCGCTGTCTTGTCGCCGATAGGCGAGGCGCGCGGGAGGATCCGAAGGACCGGCCTGCATGGATGGCTTTTACGCCCACGCCGGACTTGCGGGAACCAGGGCTATGGCTGCTTGCGTTTTTCGAACGCTACCCGAGAGCCGCGTGCGGTAAGGGCGTCAGAAGCTGCTGAGCCGTGGCCTCGGCGATCAGCTGGCCATCCCCTCGCCGGAACTCGGCGCGCACCGTGATCAGCTGCCGCGTCTGGGCGACCACCCTGGCTTCGATGATGAGGGGTTGGGCCGGGGTGAGCCGCAGGAAGTTGACGTTCAGGTTGAGGGTGCGGAATCCAGCGTCGTCCGGCGCCACGGTCATGGCCGCGAAGGCCAGCGCCTGGTCGGCCAGGGCCGCCAAGTAGCCGCCGAACAGCATTCCATCCGCCGTCTCCAGGTCTGGCTCAGGCCGCCAGGTCTTGCGTATCCAGCCCGCGCCCCAGGCGTCCAATAGCCCGAGCCTCAGCGTCTCGACGATGGGCGGCGGCGCCGCCACGCCGGCCTGCAAGGCCGCCAGCCGCTCCGTCGCCCAGGTCATGCCGCCGCCCCCTCCATAATTTGGATCTCGGCCCAGGATGTGAGTAAAACTCATGTTCTTGTACTCGGGTTTGGGCGCGGCTACGGGAGGATCGGACGGTCGATGAAACACCTTGAAAAGCCGGGGAAAACCCCGCGCCAAGCGCGGGCGAAGGCCAGCCTCGAAGCGATCCTGGAGGCGGCGGCTCAGCTTCTGGAGGCGCGTGGGGAAGCAGGCTTCAACACCAACGCCGTCGCAGAGCGCGCCGGAGTCAGCATCGGCACGCTCTACCGCTATTTCCCTGACAAGCGCGCGATCCTCGCCGCCCTGGCGGCGCGAGAGATGCGCGCGGCGAATGAAGCCATCGCCGCTGCGCTGGCGGGCGGAGCCGGGCTCGCCCCGGATCGAGCGGCGATCCGGGCTTTCCTGCAAGCGTTCGACGGGCGCTCGAGAGCCCGGCGGATCGTGGTGGCCGAACTCCTGTCGCGGGCCGATCCGCAGGCGCTCGCCGCGGGCCATTCGGTCGCCGCCCAGGCCATGGTCGACGCCAAGGGACGGCCGCTGTCCCCGATCGCCGCCTTCGTGCTGACGCGGGCCCTGCACGGCGCGATGCGCGCCGCCGTGATGGAAGACGCCGACTTCCTCCTGAACCAGGCGTTCGAGGACGAACTCGTTCGGCTGAGCCGGGCCTATGTCCGCGCCCTGGGATCGATCGCGGCCTGAGGCCAGCGCGACACTCTACCGCTTGCCATTTTTCAAACGCTTGTTAGTCACGGACCCTGGTCGCAAGGAACGAGCCTAGATGGCGCAGGACATTGAGCCGGTGGAGAGCCCAGGAGGCGCGTACGACGACCGGCCGGTCCACGTCGAAGCGCCCCTGCCGCCCGAGGTGCAGGCGCCGCTTGCGGCTTACCATGGCGCAGAGCCGCCCTCCCCGCAGTGGTTCACGGACGCCGTCGCCCGCGAGCCGGAACGGGTGTTCGTCGAGTCCCTGGGCTCGAAGCTGGAGGTGCTGACCTGGGGCGATGTCGGCAAGCCGGGCCTGCTGTTCGTGCACGGCAATTCCGCCCACGCCGACTGGTGGAGCTTCATCGCGCCGTTCTTCGCGGACGATTATCGCGTCGCTTCCATGTCGCTGGCCGGCATGGGCGCCTCGGACTGGCGCGAGCGCTACAGTTTCACAGACTTCGCCGAAGACGCCGAGGCCGTGGCGCGGGCCACTGGACTCTACGAGGGCGGCCGAAAGCCCACCTACATCGGCCACTCCTTCGGTGGCGGCCAGGTATTCTTCGCCGCCGTCCGCCACCCGGAACGCATGCATGCGGCGATCATGGTCGACACCGGCTTCGGCCCGCCGCCGGAGGAGCTGGCCAAGCGCCAGGCGCAGATGGAGGCGGTGCGCAACATCCCCACCGTCGACCGCCCCAGCCGGATCTATCCGACCATCGAGGCGGCGCTGGCGCGCTTTCGGCTGATGCCGCCGCAGCCGGCCGGCAACCCCTACGTCGCCGACTTCATCGCCCGGCGATCCCTGAAGCGGGTTCCGCTGCCGCAAGGCGAGAAGGGGGCGGACGGCTCGGGCGAGGGCTGGACCTGGCGGTTCGACCCCAACATGTGGGCCAAGCTCGACCGCGAGCGGGCGATGGGCGGCGACCCGACCCAGGCGGTCGAAACCGTCACGCCGATGGTGCACATCTATGGCGCCAAGAGCCGGATCGTGGAGCACCGCCAGTCCGGCGCGCCCTCGCCCTTCCCGCCCGGGCTGATCGAGATCGAGATCCCGGACGCCCACCACCATATCATGATCGACCAGCCGCTGGCCCTGGTGGCGGCGCTGCGGACCCTGCTGGTCGCGTGGCCCTGCCCGTAATGACACGGCCGGCTTGAGCGTCGGCGCGGTCTCGTGTAGCACCCGGCCCAGCGCTGAGGCGTTGGAGCACGAGAGAGACCCATGGCCGGCCAGGCTTCCGAGTATCACCGCGGCGAGATGGACATCCACGAGCAGGTGTCGACCTTCCACCTGGTTGTAGGCCTCACCAAATGGATCAGCCTGCACATCGCGGCCATGCTGGTTTTCCTGGTCCTGTGGTTCTGCACCGGCGCGGGGTTCCTGGGCGCCCTGATCACCGGCATCGTCATCCTCGCGCTGGGCATCTTCTTCCTGCGCAGCCGCGGCGACGCCGGCCACTAGGCGTTTCAGCCACGCAACTGTGACCGCGCTGTCGGCGCGAGCACCAAAACATCCGAGGCTTTGGCCAGGCCCGCGCCTTGCGTCCGGAGGATTTCGCGCAGCCGCCCCTGGACCCGCCGGTATGAGGCTTGGTCGTTGAATTTCGCGAACCAGACGAAGACATCCTCGTCCGCGCGGATCGGCAGGCGCGGGAAGTTGTTGGCAGCCTTTTCGCGCACGAACTCAGCGATCACCGGCGTCCCGGCGGCGGCCAATCGCGGCCGGGTCTGGTGCGCGAAGGCCGTGGCGTAGGCCGCCTCGTCCTCCGGATAGTCGATGACCGCCACCACCAGGCCGCCCGGCGAGGCGGCCGCGTCCGGCGCGGGCCGAGCGCCGTCCTCGCCGGCGAAACCGGAGCCCGGCCGCGCCTCGCGCAGCAACAGGACGTCGTCGCTGTCCTCCATCGTCGCATTGGCCGCCCGGCTGTGCTCGCGCCACACCGGACCGGAGTAGAAGGCGTTCAGGCCCTTCGCGCGGGCGGACATGTCGGCGAAGCCGCGGAGCCACACGAAGCGATCTGGCTGAGACGGCTGCCGAAAGGTCCCGAGGACCTGCATGCCAAGCGCTTCCTGGCTCTCCACGAATTCACGTTCGAAGAGCGCGACCAGCGTGTCGCGCTTGCCGGGATAGGTGCGATACTGGCGGAGTTCCACGAGTGGGAAAGGCGTCGGCCGGGCCTGCGTCTCAGCCGCCCTTGTCTCGCCCAGGGCGACCGACGCCGACACCCCCATCATTCCGCACGGTGTGCGATCCATCGGCCGACTCCTTTTCTGCTTCCACTAAAACAAATCGGTTGTCCGGTTTGTTGTCAACAGGCTAGGCTGGCGGCGTGATGTTCTGCAGACTGCGCCCATGGCCGTGAACGATCCCAGCCCTCCCCGGCGCACCAACGATCCCCAGGGCTTGCGGGGCCGCGTGCTCGACGCAGCGTCCGAGCTCTTCGAGGCGCGCGGCTATCACGGGGCGACGATGCACGACGTCGCCGCCGCGGCCGGGGTGACCGGCGGGGCCATGCACCATCACTTCGCGAGCAAGAAGGCGCTGGGCATCGCGGTCATCCGCGAACGGGTGGCGCCTGCGGTCCGCAAGACCTGGATGGAGCCGGTGACGAACGCGGCCACAGCGTCGGAGGGCGTCGCGGCGGTGTTCGCCGACATCGCCTCCGGCCTGGAGGCCGCGGGCGCGGTGCGTGGCTGTCCGCTCAACAACCTGGCTCTTGAGCTGTCCTTCGGGGACCGCGAGTTCAGCATCGAGATCGCCGAAGTCTTCGCCGAATGGCGCGCGGCCATCGCCGTCAAGCGCCGCGCCGACCTGGCGGCGGGCAAGGCGCAGGTGGGCGCCCCCGAGGCTTTTGCGAGCTTCGCGGTCGCCGCCTATTCCGGCGCCATGACCCAGGCCAAGGCCGAGCAGAGCGCCGAACCCCTGCGCATCTGCGCCGCCGAACTCGCCCGACTGGCCTGAGGTCCGCCCGCTGGACAGAGCCACGCGAGCGCCCCTAAGGTCGCAGCCGTCGCGTTTGGGGACGTCTCGGACCATGGCCGTCATCGCCGTCACCAGGGAACGCCGCACGGGAGAGACCCGCGTCGCCGCAGTCCCCGAGACGGTGAAGAAGCTGATCGCGCAGGGCTTCGCCGTCGTGGTGGAGACCGGCGCGGGAACCGCCGCCGCCTATCCGGACGCCGACTACGAGGCGGCGGGCGCCACCCTCGCCAAGACCGCCAAGGCCGCACTCGCCAAGGCCGACATCCTGCTGAAGGTCCGCGCGCCGGAGGCCGCGGAGATCGCCGCGATCAAGCCCGGCACGATCGTCGTGGCGACGCTCAATCCCTATCAGGACAAGGCCGCCCTGGCCGGCCTCGCCAAGGCCGGGGCGACCGCCTTCGCCATGGAGTTCGTGCCGCGCATCACCCGCGCGCAGGTGATGGACGTGCTGTCCTCCCAGGCCAACCTCGCCGGCTATCGCGCGGTGATCGAGGGGGCGGAGGCCTATGGGCGGGCCATGCCGATGATGATGACCGCCGCCGGCACCATCGCCGCGGCCAAGGTGTTCGTCATGGGGGTCGGCGTCGCCGGCCTGCAGGCGATCGCCACCGCCCGGCGGCTCGGCGCCGTGGTGACCGCGACGGACGTCCGCCCGGCCACCAAGGAGCAGGTGGAGAGCCTGGGCGCCAAATTCCTGGCCGTCGAAGACGAGGAATTCAGGGACGCCCAGACCGCCGGCGGCTACGCCAAGCAAATGTCCCCGGAGTACCAGGCCAAGCAGGCCGAGCTGGTCTCCGGCCACATCGCCAAGCAGGACATGGTGATCACCACCGCCCTGATCCCCGGCCGTCCCGCGCCGAAGCTGGTCAGCGCCGCCCAGGTGGCTTCGATGAAGCCGGGCTCGGTGATCGTCGACCTGGCCATCGAGCAGGGCGGCAACGTCGCGGGTGGCAAGCTCGGCGAAGTCGCGACGACCAGGAACGGGGTGAAGATCCTGGGCATTCCCAACCTGCCTGGCCGCATCGCCGCCGACGCCTCCGCCCTCTACGCCCGCAACCTGATGGCTTTCGCCGGGCTCTTCCTGGGCAAGGACGGAAGGTTCGCCCCCGACTTCGAGGATGAGATCCTGAAAGCGGCGCTGGTCACCCGCGACGGCGCGGTCGTCCACGCAGCGCTGAAGGGGTGACGGGCGTGACGGTCCAATCCACCAGTGTCATCCCGGAAATCCTGCAAGGATTGTCCGGGACCCATGGACGCAGCCCTATCCGGATGAAATCGCGCGTATGGGTCCCGGTCTTTCGCTGCGCGAAAACCGGGATGACACGGAGAGAGAAATAGCGATGGAAGTCGTCGATCCGATCGTCTTCCGCCTGGCGATCTTCGTCCTGGCGATCTTCGTCGGCTATTACGTGGTGTGGAGCGTCACGCCGGCCCTGCACACGCCGCTGATGGCGGTCACCAACGCCATCTCCTCGGTGATCATCGTGGGCGCCCTGCTGGCCGCCGCGGCGCATGCCCCAACCGGCGAGCTGACGTCGAACGTCATGATTTCCAAGGGCGCCGGCGCAGTGGCCGCGGCCTTCGCCTCGGTCAACATCTTCGGCGGCTTCCTGGTCGTGCGGCGGATGCTGGCGATGTACAAGAAGAAGGCGCCCGCGCCCAAGACGGGGGGGGCGGCGTGAACGCCAACCTCGCGGCCATCCTCTATCTGGTCTCCGGCGTCCTGTTCATCCTGGCGCTGCGGGGGCTCAGCTCTCCCACCACCAGCCAGGCCGGCAACCGCAACGGCATGATCGGCATGGCCATCGCCGTGGGCACGGCGCTGGCGACCCTGTGGAGCCGGGGCGCGCTCGATGGCCTGACCGTCGCCTTGATCGGCGGCGGCGTGGCGATAGGCGGCGCCGTCGGCGCGATAATCGCCCGGCGCGTGGCGATGACCGCCATGCCGCAGCTGGTCGCCGCCTTCCATTCGCTGGTCGGCATGGCCGCCTGCCTGGTGGCGGTGGCGGCCATCCACACTCCGGCCGCCTACGGCATCCTGGGCGCCGACGGGGCGGTGCAGGTCCGCTCGCTGGTCGAGCTGTCGCTGGGCCTGGCGATCGGCGCGGTGACCTTCACCGGCTCGGTGATCGCCTTCGCCAAGCTCAACGGCAACATGTCCGGCGCCCCGATCCTGTTGCCGGCCCGCCACCTGCTGAACGCCGGGCTGGGCCTCGCCATCGTCGTGCTGATCGTGGTGCTGGTGATGAGCGGCGGCGCAGCGCTCTGGGCCTTCTGGGGGATTTTCGCGCTGGCCCTGATCGTCGGCGTCACCCTGATCATCCCCATCGGCGGCGCCGACATGCCGGTCGTGGTCTCGATGCTGAACAGCTATTCCGGCTGGGCGGCCGCGGCGCTGGGCTTCACGCTCGAGAACACCACCTTGATCATCACCGGCGCGCTGGTGGGCTCGTCCGGCGCGATCCTCAGCTACATCATGTGCCGGGCGATGAACCGCAGCTTCATCTCCGTGATCCTGGGCGGCTTCGGGGCCGACGACAGCGCCGCGGCCGGGGCGGGCAAGACCGAGACGCGGCCGGTGAAGCAGGGGTCGGCGGAAGACGCCGCCTTCATCATGAAGAACGCCTCGAAGGTGATCATCGTCCCCGGCTACGGCATGGCGGTCAGCCAGGCCCAGCACGCGCTGCGCGAAATGGCCGACAAGCTGAAGGAGGAGGGCGTGGAGGTGAAGTACGCCATCCACCCGGTCGCCGGGCGCATGCCGGGCCATATGAACGTGCTCTTGGCCGAGGCCAACGTGCCCTACGACGAGGTCTTCGAGCTGGAGGACATCAACGCCGAGTTCCCCACCGCCGACGTGGCCTTCGTGATCGGCGCCAACGACGTCACCAACCCGGCCGCCAAGACCGACCCGGCCTCGCCGATCTACGGCATGCCGATCCTCGACGTGGAGAAGGCCCGCACAGTGCTGTTCGTGAAGCGCGGCATGAGCTCCGGCTACGCCGGCGTCGAAAACGAACTCTTCTTCCGCGACAACACCATGATGCTGTTCGGCGACGCCAAGAAGATGGTCGAGGGCATCCTGAAGAGCCTCTAGGCGAGGCGACCTTCGCCGCCTCCCGTCTTTCTCGGCTTTATTGCAGGACCGCCGCCCGGGCGACCTCGACGCGTCACATTCGACTGACCATATGGTCGAGCATCCCCACATCCGGAGACGCTCCATGAAATATAACCAGCTCGGCCGCACGGGCCTGTTCGTCTCCGAGATCTGCCTGGGCACCATGACCTTCGGCGGCTCCGAAAACGCCGGAATGTGGAAAGCCATCGGCGCGCTGCAGCAAGGCGAGGTGGACGGCATCGTCGGCCGCGGGCTGGCCGCCGGGGTCAATTTCTTCGATACCGCGGACGTCTATTCCTTTGGCGAGTCCGAGAAGCTGTTCGGCCAGGCGCTGCAGAACCTCGGGGTCAAGCGCAAGGACGTGGTGATCGCCACCAAGGTGTTCGGCGAAATGGGCCCCGGCCCCAACGACCGGGGCGCGTCGCGCGGCCACATCATGGACTCAGTCCACGGCAGCCTCGAGCGCCTGCAAACCGACCACATCGACCTCTATCAGATCCACGGCGCCGACACGGTCACGCCGATCGACGAAACCCTGCGCGCGCTCGACGACCTGACCCGACAGGGGCTGGTCCGCTACATCGGGGTCTCCAACTGGTCGGCCTGGAAGATCGCCAAGGCCCTGGGGCTCAGCGAGGCCAAGGGCTACGCGCGCTTCGAGACCCTGCAGGCCTACTATTCCATCGCGGGCCGCGACCTGGAGCGCGAGCTGGTTCCCATGCTGACGTCCGAAGATCTCGGCCTGATGGTCTGGTCGCCCCTGGCCGGCGGCCTGCTTTCCGGCAAGTTCGGCCCCGGCTCGAACAATCCGGAAGGCGCTCGCCGCACGACGTTCGATTTCCCGCCGGTGGACAAGGACCGCGCCTGGAAATGCGTCGAGGTGATGCGCGAGCTGGGCGAAGCGCATGGCGCCTCGGTGGCGCGCGTGGCGCTCGCCTGGCTGTTGCGGAAGGCCTCGGTGATGAGCGTCATCATCGGCGCCAAGACGCTGGAGCAACTGGACGACAACCTGGCCGCCACCGGCCTGACGCTCACCGACCAGGAAATGGCGCGGCTGGACGAGGTCTCCGAACTGCCCAGCGAATATCCTGGCTGGATGTTCGCCCGCCAGGGCGGCAACCGCCGGCCCAAGCCCTTCGTCAAAGCCAGCTAGGAACAGGAGCTCCGCCCCGCCGATGTCCGTCGCCCACAGCAAAACGCCGTCCAAAGCCCCACGCGGAGCGATGGTCGATATCGGCGACCGGCGGCTGCGCGTGGTGCGCGCGGGGCCTGCGAGCGACCGGCCGACCGTCGTCCTGGAGCACGGTGCGTTCGGCTGCGCCGCCGACTGGGCGGTGGTGCAGGCGCGGCTGGCCGCCAAGGGCCTGGCCAGCATCGCCTACGACCGCGCCGGCCTGGGCCATTCGGAGCCCGGGCCCAAGCCGCGCGACGGACGGGCCATCGTCGCCGACCTCGCCGCCCTGTTGCGCGCGCTGGACGAGGAGGGCCCGTTCGTCCTGGCGGGGCATTCCATGGGCGGGCTGATGGTGCGGCTCTATGCGCTCACCCACCCCGACCAAGTGCTGGGCGTGGTGATGGTCGACGCGGTGACCCCTGACGTGATCTCCCACCCGATCGGCGAAAAGGGCGTCTACGCCTTCACCCGCATCCTGGGCTGGGCGAGCGAGGGCGCGAAGTTCGGCATGATGCGGCCGGTGGCGGCGGTGGCGGGCGACCGCATCGGCCTGCCGCCCGCGGCCTCGGCGGAGAAGCGGCGGATCCACGGCTCGGCCGGCCACGCCCACTGGGCGGCCGAAGAGGTCGGCCAATGGCGCGTCACCTCCGACCAGGCCCGGGCCGGCGACTTTCCGGCCGCCATGCCGATCGCGGTGATCACCGCCGGCGCTGAGAATACCGTCACGGCGCTGAAGGAGATCCAGTCGGCCCCGGCGCTGGCCTCGCAGAACGGCTATATCGAGCACGTCGCCGGCGCGGGCCACGCCAACCTGCTCGGCCGCCGCTTCGCCGACCCGATCGTGCGCGGCGTCGAGCACGTCCTCGCCACCACGCATCGCTGACGCGGTCAGGACGGCTCGCGCTCGATCGCGCCGCAGGCCGCCAGCAGGCGCTGGTGGGTCAGCGGCCTCGCCTCGAGGGCTTGCACGCTTCCGTCGCCTGTCACCGCAACCGGCAGCGCCCGGCCCGCCGCCGCCCGGACCTCGACCGGCCGCGCGGCGGTGACTTCGAAGCGGCCGTCCCAGACGGCCGTCTCGCCGGCGTTCAGGCGCAGCGGCGCGAGGCCGCCGCGGGCCGCCTCGCCGGGCTCGCGCAACCACCGCGCGTCGGTGGCGCCGGCCTCGATCCGCGCGCCGGCCAGAGTGGCGACGAAGCTCTCGGCGGCCCGCAGGCGCAGGGCGAGCCGCTCGACCCGGTCGCGGCGCGGCGGCCGCGCGGTCCCCGCGGCGCACAGGCAGCCGGCGGAGACGAAGCGCGCCAGGGCATCGAGGTCGGCGGCGCGCAACTCGGCCCGGGCGATCTCGAAGCCGCCGCGCGGATCGGGCCGGCAGGCCGCGGCGAGCGCCGTCGCCGAGGCGGCGCTCCGGGCGGGCGGCGGCTGCGCGCCGCCGGTCAGCGCCCGGCGCGCCCGGGGCCGGGCGTAGGCCGCGTCCTCGTTCGCCGGGTCGTCGATCCAGGATTGGCCGCGCGCCCGCAGCCAGTCGCGGATATCGGCGCGCCGGACCGCCAGCATCGGGCGCAGCAGGAAGATCCCCCGCCCCTGCGGCCAGGCCGGCGAGGGCGCCCACTCGCGGGGCTCGGGCGTCGTCGATCCCTCCGCCCGCATCACCCGGGCTTCGAGCCCGTCGTCGGCGGTGTGGCCCATCAGGATCACCCGCGCGCCGGCCTCGCGGGCGGCGTCCGCCAGCAGGGCGTGACGCGCGGCCCGGGCGGCGGCGGGCAGGCCGGCCGCGGGCTTGTCGCCAGTCCACGCCAATCCGCGGAACGGCAGGCCCAGGCGCCGGGCGACCGCCGAGCAGGCCGTGGTCCAGTCCGCGCTCTCGGGACGCAGCCGGTGGTCCACGGTGAGCACGACGACGGGGCGGCCGACGCGGCGCGCCCAGGCAGCGGCGGCCAGCAGCAGGGCCAGCGAGTCGCCGCCGCCCGACAGGGCCACCGCCACGGGGCGCGGGCTGTCGGGCAGCAGCCGGCGGTCGAGAACCTCGCCGACCGCGCCTTCGAGGTCGGGCGCGCCGAGAGCTAGCCGCACTTCGCCTGAAGACGGACGGCGGCGGCCCGGTTGGTCACGGCCGCGGACGCCTTGGGATATCTGTGGCGCAGCTCCGTCAGGGTCTGGCAGGCGTCCTGGGGCTTCTTCAGCTGCACCAGGGCGCGGCCGAGCTCGACCACGGCGTCGGGCGCCCAGGCGGTCTGCGGCCAGCCGCGGATCGCCCCGATGAACGCGCCGGCGGCTTTCACATAGTCTCCCCGCACCGCCAGGGTCTTGCCCCACCAATAGCGAGCCTCGGGCGTCTTGGCGGTGTCGGGATAGGTGGTGACGTAGGCCCCGAAGGCCGCCTCGGCCCCGTCGTAGTCGCCGCTCAGCATGGTCTGCCGAGCCTTGGTGAAGGCCTCGGCCGCGCCGGCCCGCGGATCCGCGGCGGGGGCCGCCGCTTGCGACGCCTCGGGTGGCGCGGCCTGGGCGGCGGCCACGGCCTCGGACACCTTCTGCTCGTCGGCGGCCAGCCGCTCGCCGAGCGCCTTCACCTGAGCGCGCAGGGCGGCGTTCTCGCGCTGCGCCTGGTCGAGTTCGTGCGCCGTCGTTTCCATGGACCCGTTGAGCCGGGTGAGCGAGCCTTCCAGATCGGAGATCCGGGTGGCGATATCGCCCAGGCGCGCGTCGGTGTCGGCCGGCTGGACGACCACCGGCGCGCCGGTCTTCTGCGCCTTGAAGACGATGTCGCGCAGTTCGCGCACGACCTTCTCCATCCGGTCCACGCGCCTGGCGTCGCGCGCGTCCAGCGGGTCGTCCATCGGGGTCTGGGCGAACGACGGGACCGCCATCAGCGCCATCGCCGCAGCCGCGCCCAGGGCCTGCAGGCTTGGGCGCAGGCGCCGTGCGCGTGTCATTGCATCCGCGCGCCGCTGACGATGGCGGTGTGGGCGTTGCGGTTATGCTGGTCGGCCTCCTCGCCGGAGCCGGCGTCGATCGGCTTTTCCTTGCCGTAGGAGACGGTGGTGATGCGCGCGGCGTCGACCCCGTGGGAGACCAGGTACTCTCGCACCGCGTTGGCCCGCCGGGCGCCGAGCGCCAGGTTGTACTCCTGGGTGCCGCGTTCGTCGCAGTTGCCTTCGATCCGCACCTGCACGGCGGGATAGCGCTTCAGCCAGGCGGCCTGGGCGTCGAGCAACGGGCCGGCGTCGCTGCGCACCGCATACTTGTCGTAGTCGAAGTAGACGCGGTCGCCGACATTGATCGTGAAGTCCCGCTCGGATCCCGGCAGCGCGTTCTGGGTGACCGGCTCCGGGCCGGTCGGCGCGGCGGGCCGCGATTCCGGCGGGCGCTCGGCGGGCGCAGGGGTGTTCATCGGATAGGCCGGCTTGGGATGGTGCGCGCAGGCGGCCAGCGACAGCGCGGCGCCGGCGATGAGCGTCAGTCGCATGGCGCTCCCGGTATTGCGGGTGATGACCATGGAAAGCGTCTCCTTCGATAAGCGCGCCGGCGGCGCAGAGGGCAGAATCTCGTGGTCCGCCTTGCGGCGCAACCCTGGAGCCCTCTCTGGAAGAAGGCGCCAGATCGATCTCAGTTCAATAGCGGCGACCAGGCCGGGTCGGAGCCGGCGCCGGGATAGGGCATGGGCTGCAGGATGCGGCCGGTGACGTCGACGCTCCACAGCTTCGAGCCACCGCCCGGCGACTCGCGGCTGAACAGCAGCACGCGCCCGTTGGGCGCCCAGGCGGGCCCTTCGTCAAGGTAGCTGGAGGTCAAAATCCGCTCGTCCGTGCCGTCCGGCTTCATCACCCCGATGTGGAACTCGGCGCCCACCTGTTTGGTGAAGGCGATGAATTCGCCGGTCGGGCTCCAGACCGGCGTCGTATAGCGCCCGGAGGCAAAGCTGATCCGGTGCGGGTTCGAGCCGTCGACGGCGCTCATGACGTAGAGCTGCGGCGAACCCGAGCGGTCGGAGTTGAAGGCGATCTTCGCGCCGTCGGGCGAGAACGACGGCGAGGTGTCGATTGCCGGGTCGAAGGTCAGCCGAGCGGTCGCGCGGTTCTTCAGGTCCATCACGAAGATATCGCTGTTGCCGCCGCGCTCGACCGAGAACGCCACCTTGCCGCCGTCCGGCGAGAACCGCGGCGCGAACACCATGCCCTTGAAATCCCCGAGGCTCTCGCGCCGCCCGGTGTCGAGGTTGAGCAGGTAGATCTTCGAGCCTTGCGGCCGAAGCTCCATGTAGGTGATCTCCTGACTGGTCGAGGAGAAGCGGGGCGTCATGATGATCGCCGAACCGTCCGTCAGATAGCTGGGGTTGGCGCCGTCCTGGTCCATGATCGCCAGGCGCTTGGTCTTCGATCCCCGCCCGCCCGTCTCGGCCACGAACACCACCCGGGTGTCGAAGTAGCCCTTTTCGCCGGTGAGCCGCTCATAGACCGCGTCGGAGATCTTGTGGGCCACGCGCCGCCAGTTCTCCGGGCTTGAGACGAATTGCAGGCCGAGCAGCTGCTTCTCGGCGAACACGTCCCACAGGCGGAAATCGACCTGCAGGCGGCCGCCCACCACAGTGACCTGGCCGTTGACCAGCGCCTGGGCGTTGATCTGCTGCCAGGCGGGGAAGCGCGGCTGGACGGCGGCGTTCAGGTCGCGCTCGACGAAGCTCGCCGGATCGAGGGGGCGGAACAGGCCGGAGCGCTGCAGGTTGGCGGAGATCACGCCGGCGATGTCGGCGCCCACCTGGCCGCCGCCGAACGCCGGCAGGGCGATGGGCAGCGGCTGCACGTCGCCGCGGTTGACGTTGACTTCGATGTCGGCGCGGGCGGCGGACGCGAACAGGGCGGCGGCCGGCAGCGCGGCCATGGCCGTCAACAGGGTGCGTTTGGAGAACAGGGTCATCTAGGAACAGGCCTCTCGGGCATTGAAGTTGACCGCGATTTTCTCGCCATAGAACTCCCGCGGCAGCGCGCGGAACGGGGCGGCGGCATAGACGGCGCGGACGGCGCGTTCGGCCGCAGCGCGGGCCACCTCGCTTTGGCCGCTGCGGATCTGCGAGGTCGCGTCGCCGACCACCTGGCCGCCGGCCCCGATGGTGAAGGTCACGCGGACCTGCACGTCGCGGCCGCCTTCGACATTGCAGTTCGGATTCCAGCGCCGCTGCAGTTCGTCGGCCAGGCCACTCATCGCGGCGGCCGAAACGCCGGTTCCGAGCGCCGGGCGCGCCTGGAGCGCGGTCTCCGAACGCGCTGGGCCCTTGGCCGTCGACGAGGGCCTGGGCGTCGCTGGCCGGGCCATCTTCGAAAGGCTGGCGGAGAGCGCATCGAGGTCGAGGCTCTTCTCCGGCTTGGCGGGCGGCGCGGGCCTGGCCGGCGCGGGCGCCGGA
>JBIOED010000080.1:0-15631 GCA_044445675.1 Caulobacterales bacterium
CCCGCCGGGCACGAACGGCTTGATCCGCTCCCACTGATCGTCGCGAAGAACCTCACCTTCCAAGGCCGCCTCCAAAAAGCAGCCTTGAATCAGAACTCGCGATTCAGCGGAATCCCTAAATCGGCACTACGACCTAGCAAGTCTATGTTTCTAGTGTGCGTCTTGGATCTGAAGTTCGCTCGGCGCGTGGCCCGTGGAGCAGGCGAACTTCAGATCCAGCACACTAGGAGCAAGATCCATGGAACAGGTTCGTCTGGGCAAGACCGGACTGAAGGTCTCGCGGCTGTGCCTCGGCTGCATGACCTATGGCTCGCCGGAATGGCGCAGCTGGGTGCTCGACCAGCAGGCCTCCAAGCCGTTCTTCCAGGCCGCCATCGAGAAAGGGATCACCTTCTTCGACACCGCCAACGTCTATTCGATCGGCGCCAGCGAGGAGGTCACCGGCCACTGGCTGCGCGAGTTCGCCCGGCGCGAGGACATCGTCGTCGCCACCAAGGTCAATGGGCCGATGGGCAAGGGGGCGAACGAAAGGGGCCTGTCGCGCAAGGCGATCATGGCGCAGATCGACGCCAGCCTGCGGCGGCTGGGCATGGACTATGTCGACCTCTACCAGATCCACCGTTTCGACTACGAGACGCCCATCGAGGAGACGCTGGAGGCGCTGAACGACGTGGTGAAAGCCGGCAAGGCCCGCTACATCGGCGCGTCTTCCATGTACGCGTGGCAGTTCGCCCGCATGCTGGCGGCCAGCGACGCCCACGGCTGGGTGCGCTTCGTCTCCATGCAGCCGCAACTCAACCTGGTCTACCGCGAGGAGGAGCGCGAGATGCTGCCGCTCTGCCGGGCCGAGGGCGTGGGCGTGATCCCCTGGTCGCCGCTGGCCCGCGGCTTCCTGGCCGGCGGCCGCACCGCGCCCAAGGAAGGCGACACCGAGCGCGCCCGGACCGACGAGTTTTCACCCCGGCTGTATTTCACCGAGGCCGACCAGAAGGTGGTCGCCGCCGTGGGCGAGATCGCGCAGGCAAGGGGTCTTTCCAACATGCAGGTCGCGCTCGCCTGGGTGCTGCGCAACAAGGCGGTGACCGCGCCCATCGTCGGCGCCTCCAAGCTGAGCCACATCGACGACGCCGTCTCCGCGCTAGACGTCGTGCTGAGCGACGAAGAGGTGAAAAAGCTCGAGGCCGGTTACGCTCCGAAACCGGTGTTAGATCACGCTTAATTCTTAATTTGTTCTTACCGCTCAAGGGGAATGGTTAAGGCGTTAACCATTCGTTAGCACGTTATTGTTCTTTCTTTGTTCACTCGCTGGCCGCCCGCCAGCGACTCAAGACGACGGATCGCCCGGCGCCCATGCCCCAAGACAAACTGACGGCCGGCGAGGCCCGCCGCATCGCGCTCGCCGCCCAGGGCTTCGGGACGCCGCGGCCGGACGGGCCGGTGGGCCGCCGGCAGCTCCTGAAGCTGATCGACCGGCTGGGCGTGGTGCAGATCGACAGCGTCAATGTGGTCAGCCGCACCCACTACCTGCCGGCTTTCTCGCGCCTGGGCGCCTATCCGCGGGCGCTCTTGGAAGAGGTCGCCTGGGGCCGCAAGGCGCCCCTGTTCGAATACTGGGCGCACGAGGCCTCGCTGCTGCCGCTGGCCTCGCAGCCGCTGTTCCGCTGGCGCATGCAAGACGCCCGCGACGGGGTCGGCCTGTGGAAGGGCGTCGCGCGGTTCCGGCGCGAGCGCGCCGACTTCGTGGAGAAGGTGCTGGCCGAGATCGCCGCGCGCGGACCGCTGTCCGCCTCCGAGCTGCAGATGGGCCACAAGGGCGAAGGCGGCTGGTGGGGCTGGAGCGACGCCAAGCGGGCGGTCGAGGGCCTGTTCTGGACCGGCGAACTGACCACCGCCACCCGGCGCGGGACCTTCGAACGGGTCTACGGCCTGCCGGAAAAGGTGTTGCCCCGGGCCATCATCGGCCTGCCGACTCCGCCACGGGAGGACGCGCAGCGCGAGCTCCTGCGGATCGCCGCGCGCGCCATGGGCGTGGCCACCGCCAAGGACCTGCGCGACTATTTCCGCATGCCGGTGGAGGGCGCGCGGGCCCGGCTCGCCGAGCTGGTCGAGGACGGTTCGTTGCTGACGGTGACGGTGAAGGGCTGGCGCGACCCGGCCTACCTCGATCCCGCCGCGCGCCGGCCGCGCCGCATCGACGCCCAGGCGCTGCTCTCGCCCTTCGACAACCTGATCTGGTTCCGCGAGCGCACCGAGCGGATGTTCGGCGTCCGCTACCGGATCGAGATCTACACGCCCGCGCACAAGCGCACCCACGGCTACTACGTCCTGCCGTTCCTGGAGGGCGACGCCCTGACCGCCCGCGTCGACCTGAAGGCCGACCGCAAGGCGGGCGTGCTGATCGTCCAGGCCAGCCACGCCGAGCCGTGGGCGAGCGACGCAACGCCGGTGCGGCTGGCGGCCGAGCTGAAGCTGATGGCCAGCTGGCTGGGGCTCTCCAGCGTCCGGGTCGAACGCCGGGGCGATCTGGCCGGAGCGCTGGCGGATGCGGTGGGCTGAACCCTTGCGCCCCCTCCGTCAGCTTCGCTGCCACCTCCCCCGCACTCTGCGGTGCGGGGGAGGAGCGATGGCGCGCGCTCCTCCCCCGACGCGGAGACGACGGGGGAGGTGGATCGGCGCGAAGCGACGAGACGGAGGGGGCGCGAGGCTGCCCGCCTAAGCCCACCCTTCCGTCACCGCGTGAAGCCTCGCATAGGCCCCGCCCTTCTTCACCAGCTCGGCGTGCCGGCCCTCTTCCACGATGCGGCCATCCTCGAAGACCAGGATGCGGTCGGCGCCGCGGATGGTCGACAGGCGGTGGGCGATGACGATGGTCGTGCGCCCGACCATCAGCTCCTCCATCGCCGCCTGCACCTGGCGCTCGGTCTCCACGTCCAGCGAGGAGGTCGCCTCGTCCAGCACCAGGATCGGCGCGTCGGCCAGGAAGGCCCGCGCGATGGCCACACGCTGGCGCTCGCCGCCCGAAAGCTTCACCCCGCGCTCGCCGACCAGGGTGCGATAGCCCTGCGGCAGGCCGGCGATGAAGTCGTGGGCGCGGGCCCGCCGGGCGGCGAGTTCGACCTCGTCCTGGGTGGCGTCGGGCCTGGCGTAGGCGATGTTCTCCGACAGCGTCCGGTGGAACAGCGCCGGGTCCTGCGGCACCACCGCGATGGCGCGGCGCAAAGATCCCTGGCTGACGGCGGCGATGTCCTGCCCGTCCACCAGGATGCGCCCCGCCTCCACGTCGTAGAGGCGCTGGATCAGCTTCACGAAGGTCGACTTGCCGGCGCCTGTCGGACCGACCAGCGCCACCCGCTCGCCCGGCGCGATGCGCAGCGAGAAGCGGTCGTAGAGCGGCGTCGTCGCGGACTTGTAGCGGAACACCACCCGGTCGAAGGCGATCTCGCCGAGGTCGGCGCGGAACGGCTTGGCGGCCGGCGCGTCGGGCACCTGCGGCGGCGTCGAGGCGTAGCGGGCCACGTCCTCGCTGTCGTCCAGGCCGCGCTGCGCCATGCGGATGTTGTCGCCGATGTTGCGCAGGTAGCTGGTCATCAGCATGAACGAGGTCACCGCAAACGCGATGTCGCCGGCGTCGGCGCGGCCTTTGGTCCACTGCCAGACCAGCAGGCCGGTCAGCCCGGCCTGCAGCACCACCAGCATCAGGTTGTGCCACAGCCACAGGTTGGTGAAACGGTTCCAGGTCCGAATCGTGGTGGTGCGCCACAGCTCGGTGATCCCGGCGATCCGGACCTCCTCGCGCGCCTCGGCGCCGAACGCCTTGACCGTGGCGTTGGAGGAGATGGAATCCGCCAGCGCCCCGCCGATCCGCGAATCCAGCGCCACCGAGCGCAGGTTCATCGGGCGGGCGTAGAACGAGGTCAGCAGGATGTTCGAGGCGATGTAGAGCGCCGTCACCACGAAGGCGAAGAGACCCACGACCGGCCAGCGCACGGCCATCAGCACGCACAGGCCGACCAGCACGATGATGGCGGGGCCGAACCAGATCAGCGCCGCGTCGGTGACCACGTCATAGCCCCACATGGCCCGGCTGAGCCGCCGCACTGTGGCCCCGGCGAAGCTGTCGGCGTGCCAGTCCGCCGAGAAGCTCTGCACACGCTTGAACGCCTCGTCGGTCATGTCCTTCATGTTGTTGGCCGACATCGGGATCAGGAAGCGCATGGCGACGTTGCGGATCACCGAGAAGGCCAGGTAGACGCCCACGAACACCGCCCAGGCGCGCCACGCCGGGTCGGGGTGCGATGGGCCGGCCCCCACCGCGTCGACCAGCCGCCCGGACGCCCAGGGCAGCGAGAGGTCGAAGCCGATGGCGATCAGCGTCAGGCCGATGGTCCCGGCCAGCAGCCAGGGGCGCCGCAGCCAGAAGCGGGAGATGAAGCCCATCACCTGGCGGTTCTTCAGGACCCGTTCGCGGCCCTCGTCGGTGTCTTCGTAGTGGTCGGTCATCGGAAAGCTCGAAGTCTCGGCGCCGGACCGGCCGCGAATGTCCCGAATGGACGGCGGCGCGCGGGCGGCGCGAATGGAAAGGTCTGGGTGAGGCGGGGGGTTGGGAAAACCCCGGCGGACCCCGGGCGCGCGGAAGAACTTCGAGACTTGGGCCGATCAGGCCCTCAGACGAAGCGTCCCGGTTGAGTTAGAAGCGCGGCGGCGGCCCGGCGAACCGTCGAGGAGCGGCTGAAACGATGAACTTCATCTTGGCCCTCCCTTCAGGCTGCTGAGGCGGAGAAAACTAGGCGCACCGAATTTGAGCGTCAAGCGCCGGACGCCCCTCGTCCTTCCCTAAGTGAGCAGGGTGGCTTGCGGAACACAGTTCCGCGAGGCGGATGGCGCGCGGACCGGATACGGCCCTTATGGCTCGATCGTGGGCTCCCCACCTCGGCCGGCTGGCGCCGGCCGGTCCCGCCCCATAAAGGGAAGGCATGAGGTCCGCCGCACCCCTTCCCGACGCCATGCCCACCAACTGGGTGGACCGTTTTGCGCCTGGCGCCATCCGGCCGTGGCTGAAGCTCGGGCGGTTCGACCGGCCGACCGGGATCTGGCTGCTGATGCTGCCGGGCTGGCAGGGGGTCGCCCTGGCCGACGCCATGGAGCATCGGGGGCCGAACCTTCATCTGATGGGCCTGGTGTTCCTGGGCGCGGCGCTGATGCGCGCGGCGGGCTGCGCCTACAACGACATCGTCGACCGCGACATCGACGCCAAGGTGGCGAGGACCGCCTTGCGGCCGATCCCGGCGGGCCAGATCAGCGTCGGCCAGGCCTGGGCCTTCGTGATCGCCTGCTGCCTGGCCTCGCTCGCCATCCTCTTGAGCCTGCCGCCCACCGCCGTGGTGCTGGGTGCGGCCTCCCTGGCGCTGGTGGCGGCCTACCCGTTCATGAAGCGGATCACCTGGTGGCCGCAGGCGTGGCTGGGGCTGACCTTCAACTGGGGCGCGCTGCTGGGCTTCGCCGCGGCGACGGGCGCGGGGCCGCAGTTCTGGCGCGAGATGGCGCCTTACGTCCTGGAGACCGGCGACACCCGCATCCTGGTGCGGGCGCTGGCCGACAGCGCGCTCAGCTGGCCGGCGGTGCTGCTCTACGCGTCGGGGGTGTTCTGGACCCTGGGCTACGACACCATCTATGCGATTCAGGACCTGGAGGACGACGCCCTGGCCGGGGTGAAATCGTCGGCGCGCCGGCTGGGCGCCCAGGCGCCGCTGGCCATCCTGGGGTTCTACCTGGCGAGCCTCGCGCTGCTGCTCGCCACCGGCGCCGCCGCCGGCCTGGGCCCTCTGTTCTACCTCGGCCTCATCGCCTATGGCGTGCAGCTCTGCTCCCAGGCCCGCAGGGTGCGCGTGGCCGATCCCGGCCTGGCGCTGCGGCTCTTCAAGTCCAACAGCTGGTCGGGCCTGGTCCTGGTCCTGGCGATCGTGGCGGGCACCCGCTGGTTCCTCGGCTTCTGACGTCCAGGCGAGGGTGACGCATCGTCATCCTGTTTTCGCGGCCCGTCCGGGGGTACAATCGCCGCATGGCCGTCGCCGCGCGCATCGATCCGAAAGCCTATTTCGCGCCCCAGGAGTGGGCGCCCCTGGCCCGCCGCTCGCCGTGGAAAGGGCTGGCGCTGCTGGCCCATGCCTGGATCGTCATCGGCCTGGCCATGGCCATCGCGGTCGCCGTCCCGTGGACCATTCCGCTGGCCATCGCGATCATCGGCGCCCGGCAGCTGGGGCTGGCCATCCTGATGCACGATGCCGCCCACGCCGCCCTGCACCCGGACCTGAAGGTCAACGACTGGGTGGGCAACCACCTGACCACCGGCGGCCTGATCGGCTATCGGAACTACCACCTGACGCACCACAAGTACGCCCAGCAGGCTGAGGACCCGGACCTGGTGCTCTCGGCGCCCTTCCCGATCACCCGGCAATCCCTGTGGCGCAAGATCGTCCGCGATCTGACCGGCCAGACCTATTACAAGCTGCGCTGGTCGGGGCTGGTGAAGCGGATCGCGAACCGCAAGCCGGGCGAGCCATTCTGGCCGCTCCTGAAGGAGGCGGTGGTCTCGCGCCGGCGCTTCTTCATCGGCATGGTCGCGACCGTCGCCGTCACCGCTCCCTTTGGCCTGTGGTGGGTGTGGCCTGTGCTGTGGCTGGTCCCGCAGGCCACCTGGCTGCCGATGGTCACGCGCCTTCGCAACATCGCCGAGCACGCCTGCGTGGCCAAGGACGAGCCCGACCCGCTACGGCACGCCCGCACCACCATGGCCAACTGGCTCGAGCGGGCGTTCATCGCGCCCTACTATGTGAACTACCACTGCGAGCATCACATGTTCATGCATGTGCCCTGCTACAACCTGCCCGCCGCACACCGGCTGCTCAAGGCCAAGGGCGTCATGCCGGATATGCTGACCGCGCCGGGTTATTTCAGCATGCTGAAGGTCGCCACCGCGAAGGCGGCTTAGGCGGCGACGGCCCTCGGGCGGCGGCGGCGCAGAAGCGCGCCCATGCCGCCGAAGCCCATCAGCATCAGCGCCCAGCTGGCCGGTTCCGGCACGCCCGCCACATCGACCGCGTCGGAACCGGACTGGGATCCGCTGTCGGCGGTCTGGGTCACCACGATGTTGCTCGCGCCCCAGGTCTCGTCGCCCAGGGCCTGCGCCCCGGCGTGACCGGCTTCCAGCGAGTGATAGCCGAAGGTCAGGGTATTGGCGCCGGCCGCCAAGGTCAGAGGCGTGGCGACGTTCACCCGGCCGCCGGTCCAGGTGATGGCCGTGCCGTTGCCGGAGACGTTGTTCACCGTCGCGCCGGGATCGGCCAGGAAAACCGCATCGCTGCCGCCGCCGCCCAGGTTGAAGGTTCCGGAGAAGATCGCCGAACCGTTCAGCGCCAGGGTGAAGTCGTCTTCATAGTAGTTCCGGCCGTCGAGGCTGCCGAAGCCGTTGATCGTGAAGGCCAGGTTGGCCAGCCCGGCGCCAAGGCTGTCGAAGGTCGTATTGAATGAGGTGTCGTCGGCGCGCTGCACCGGCGCGGAGGTGTCGTTCAGCAGCGTCGCCGCCTGGGCGCTCGCCCCCAGCAGAGTCGCGGCCGTCACCGCAGAGGCGGCCAGTATCTGTCGAAGGCTCATCACCAAGCTCCACTTACAACGCGCCGATGCGGCATACCGCCGAGGAGCCCTCGCCATCGGGACCTCATCGGACCCACAAACAGAGGCCTGGAAAGGTTTGTTCCGGGTCCGGACGGCCTTTCGTCGAACTTTCAACCGAGGCGAGAAATCCGAAGGCGGGAGCTTAACCGCCCGTCATGCGCTTGGCCGTGAACAGCGCCTCGACCTCGTCCGGCCGCGGGTTGTTGAAGTCCAGGCGGATGCGGCCGTCCTCCGTCCGGCTGACGACCACCGGGGCGCTGGAATTGGTCAGCATCCAGCCCTTGGGCAGGACGACGGCGTTGTTGGCGCGGCCGAAGGTTCGGTCGAACACCAGCTCGTCGCCCACCAGCCGATAGCGCCCGGGGTCGGTGTAGGTCTCGCTCATCCGCAGGCGGATGGACTGGCCGGCCGCCAGCGGCTTGAAGTTGAAGACCACGATCTCGCTGTCCGGCTTCACCGGCCCCAGCTCCGCATCGACGATGCCGGCCCGGGTGATCTCCGCGCCTTTGAGGTGGACGGCGGGGATGGCCTCTCCGGTGTCGAGATCGCGCGCGCTGGGGTTGGTCGCCACCGAGCCGGTCCGCACCACGTTTATGTAGCGCCCGACGCCAGCCTTCTCCTCCGTGTAGTCGTGGTAGAGGTCGAAGGCGTGCGTTTCCGGGGGCTGCAGGAAATAGACGATGTCGCGGGTCTGCTTCGCCCGCTCGCCGAACCTCGCCTTCACGCTGGAGGCGGTGGCCGACAGCGCCCCCGGCGCGGCGCGCAACTTCAGCGGCGCCTCGCCCGGCGTGACGTTGAAGAAACTGATGCGCAGGCGCCCGTCGGCCTCCTGGGCCATCTGCGATGGGTAGTTGCAACTCACCAGCACATAGCCCTTCGGCAGGACCACGGCGTTCTTCTTGATGCCCAGCGGACGGTCGAAGATCAGGTCAGCTCCATCCAGGCGGTAGCTCCTGGCGTCCTCATAGGTCTTCTCGATCAGGATGCGCGCCTCGCCACCGTCGGCCGGGACGGGATGGGCGAGCGCCACGCGGATATAGTCGTAGGTGGGGTCGGCGTCCGGCAGGCCGGTGGTCCGGGCGGACTCTCCGGAGACCTGGGCGAACTTCAGCGGCCGGCCGGTGGCGAGGTCGGTCACCTGTTCGTCCGAGGCGATGGAACCCTTGCGGATCGGGTTGAAGAAGGCGGTGGCGCCGGGCCTGACCGCGGTGATGTGGTAGGTGATCCGGAACTTCCCCGAGCCGGGCGCCAGCAGATCGTAGCGGGTATAGCCATTGGCCTCCTGCGGATGGCGTGGCGCCTGCGCGCTCGCGCCCCAGCCCGCCGCAAGCGCCACGGCCACGATCAGCGCGCCCAACCCCTGCAAGCCCAGTCCCCGCATGCTCTTCCCCCTGATGACGCGCGACTATGGCCTTCCAATCCCGGTTGTCATCCCGGAAAGCGCGACCGCCTTAGACGCCGGCCAGGCGTTTGGGCGCGGCGAGGCGCCAGCTGGCGAGCACGCGGGCCTCGACGTGGGTCCAGTCGAGATCGTCGGCGGCCAGGTTCATGGCGATCCAGCCCGACGGACCGAGATAGGCCGGCCAGCTGAACAGGCCGGGGTCCGCCTCGACCAGCATCTCCTGCTCGTCGCGGCCAATGGTCTTGAGGCAGGCGACGGTCATGGCGTCACCGTGATGGTCGTGCCGGAAGTAGGCGAACATCCTGCCCGCCACCCGGAAGGCCGGCGCTCCGTGCGGCACCACCTCGTCGGTCTCGGGCAGAGCCAAGCAGACCGTGCGCAGGCGCGCCAGCAGGGCGTCAGGATCAGGGCTGAGCACCGGCGGTCACACCGCCCCGATGGCGATCAGGCTGTTGGCGCAATCCAGAACCGTCTCCTCCAGGGGCCGCGGCGTCCAGCCCAACATCCGCTGCGCCTTTTCCGAGGTGAAATCGTGCCTGTGGCCAAGGCCGGGCGTCACCGAGCCCAGATCCTTGTCGAAAAGGCCCGCCAGACGGATCACGAAATCCGGGACCTTGCGGGTCGGGACCTTGGCCGCGCGCTGGCCCAGGCGCTCACGCAGCAAGGCGGCGAGATCGCCCATCCAGGCGAACTGGCCCGCGGCGATGAACCGTTCGCCGGCGGCGCGCGGGTGGGTCATGGCGCGGATGTGCAGGTCGGCGACGTCGCGCACGTCCACCACGTTGAACCCCAGGCGCGGGATGCCGGGCACGCGGCCGGACAGCAGCCGCTCCACCACCTGCACGGACTCGGAGAAATCGTTGCTGGTCACCGGACCGAGCACCAGGGCCGGGTTGACCGTGGCGAGCGTCGTCTCGCCGGGAGAGGCGTGGATCAGATCCCAGGCGGCCCGCTCGGCGATGACCTTGGATTGGGTGTAGGCGCCGATCCTGGGCGTCAGCAGGTCGGTCCAGACCGTCTCGTCGCTCACCCACGCCGCCTCGCCGACTTCCTTGGCGGTCGCCGCCACCGACGAGGTCAGGACCACGCGCTTGACGCCGGCCCTGATGGCGGCCCCCACCGCGCGTTTCGCCCCCTCGCGCGCCGGCACGATCAGTTCGTCCGGATCCTTCGGCTCAGCGACGCCCAGCGGCGAGGCCACGTGCAGGACATAGTCGCAGCCGCTCACCGCCGCGTCCCAGCCGGCGTCCGCCGTCAGGTTCGCCTCATGGAAGCTCAGGCGGTTGCCGGGATCGGTGATCCTGGCCAGAGACGCCCGCACCGCGGCCTCCCGGCCGAGATCGCGCACGGTGGTGCGCACCACGTAGCCCTGCTGCAGCAAAGCCGCTACGCACCACCCGCCGATGTAGCCGGAACCGCCGGTCACCAGCACCGTTTCGCCGCCGCTCATGTTCCACCTTTTATGTTGACACTGCTAAGATAGAGCCAATCGCAGGCAGAGGGAACGGGAGAATCGACGGGCGGTCGCAGGTCCCGGACAGGCCGGCGGCGTTAGCGCGCCGCCGGGTGGGCGTTGCGGGCGATAAAGCCGGCCACGTCGTCGTGCAGGGCCTTCAGCGACGCCTCGTGGGCGTAAACCATGTGGCCGGACTGGTAGTAGTGGTAGGAAATGTTGGCCTGCAGGGCGTCGGGCATCGGCAGGTGGTGCATCTCGTACCAGCCCTCGTAGAACGGCGTCGCCAGGTCGTAGTAGCCGCCCAGCAGCATCACCTTCAGGCTCGGATTGTATTTCATGGCCGAGGCCAGGTCGGGCATCACATTGAGCATCGCCCGCGCCGGGAAGCCGCCGCGCCCCGGCGGCACGTGGGTGTTGTCCCAGTAGCGGAAGACGTTGACGCTGGGCTTGAAGATCTTGCCCTCGCCATAGCCCAGGGTGCGCCGGGCATAGTCGTTGAAGCCGGAGACATAGGCCGAGCTGAGGGCGGCGGCCTGCGGGTCGTAGGCGGCTTCCTTGGCGAGGGGATCCATGTCCGGTCCCTGGAAGCGGGTGTCGAGGCGGCCGGTGGTCAGGCCCGAGCCCACCTGCAGCTCCTTCTCGTACTCGCCGCCAGTGATCCGCAGGTCGGCGCGCAGGACGTAGGCCGCCGGCAGGCCGGTGTAGCGCGCATATTGCTCGGCGATCGCCTGCTTCCGGGCCGGATCGAGCTCGGAGCCCTGCTGCAGGGCGAGCGCATAGTCGCCGGTGGCGAAATGCTCGACCTCCTTGAGGTAGGTCTCCAGGTCCGCGGGCCGGTTGGGCACGAGGTTGCGGTACCAGGCGGTGGCGGCATAGGTCGGCAGCGCAGTGATATAGGCCTGGTCGCTGCCCGGATTGTTCTCGGCGCCGTCGACGCTGAGCGAGAAATTGAGGATCTGCGAGAGCAGGATGACGCCGTTGAAGTCGACGCTGTCGCCGGTCTCCAGATCGTTGACCAGCACCGCCGAGCGCGGCGTGCCGTAGCTCTCGCCGAACAGGTACTTGGGCGAGTTCCAGCGGCCGTATTGCGACAGGAAGGCGCTGATGAACTGGCTGAAGGCGTAGGCGTCCTCGTCGACCCCCCAGAAGGCCTTTTCCTTGTCCTTGCCGGCGATGCGCGAGAAGCCGGTCCCCGGCGCGTCGATGAACACCATGTCGCTGGCGTCCATCAGGGAATAGGCGTTGTTGACCAGGGCGTAGGGCGCGGCCGGCGTGTGCTCGCCGTTGTCGGCGGTGACGATGCGCCGAGGTCCAAA
This sequence comes from Caulobacterales bacterium, assembly GCA_044445675.1. GTDB lineage: Bacteria > Pseudomonadota > Alphaproteobacteria > Caulobacterales > Caulobacteraceae > Phenylobacterium. Next base: position 11,846 of record JBIOED010000080.1, read on the forward strand.
GGCCCCCATGTGCAGCCACATGGTCGAGGAGCCCGGGCCGCCGTTGTAGATGAAGGTGATCGGCCGGTCGGCGGCGGGCGCCCCCTTCTTGAAGTAGGCCACATAGAACATCGAGGCCTCGGCCTGCGGATTGGCCTTATCGCCCAGGTCCTGGCCGCTGGGCCCGTTGCGCTCGCGGCTGGCGGCGTCGTCCCAGCCTTTGGGGTGGACGATGATCGTGCCGGCCACGGCGTGGTAGGCGATCGGCTGGCCGCCGACGGTGACCGAGCCCTCGCTGCCGACCCGCTCCGGCGAGAACAGGACGCCCTTGTTCGGCTCGGCGGTGGCGCCGGCGTCCGGCTTCTTGCCGGCCTCCACCGGCGTGGTGGTCGCCTGGGCGGGCGGTTGGGCCATGGCGAGGCCCGCGATCAGCGACAGGCCCGCGCCCGCCAACAAGACTTTCCTCAACACCTTGGAATTCCCCCGCAAACAACTGCGCGCAAGCTAGGCCGCGGCGGCAGGCTTTGACAACAGCGGGTCGCGTTTGGGTGAACCGCGGACAACCGGCCGTCCCCGCCCCGTTCAGGGAGCCGCGCCTAGGGTCAGCACTGATCCGACGTCGTTCCACCCCGGGACGCGCCGCGCTCAGGAGACCGAGATCATGTCGATGAAAGCGATCCTCTTGGCGGCTGCGACCGCCGCCACCCTGCTGGCCCCCGCCGTGGCCTCGGCCCAGGATTGGGGCCACAACCGGAACGACGAAGGCCGTGGCGGCCAGCGCTACGAGTCCCGCCGCGAGCACACCGGCGGCTGGGCCCGCGAACGCACCTATGGCTATGGGTACGGCTATGGTCAGGGCTATGCCCAAGCTTACCGCCAGAGCTATCCGGCCTACAGCTACGGAAACGCCTACCGCTATGCCTACGCCGCGCCCGCTTATCGCGACCGCGAGGACCGGGGCCAGTGGCGCCATTGGCGCCATGAGCGGCCCGACTGAGTGGCCTGATTGAGTGACCAACGCCCCGCCGCTCGCCGGCGGCGGGGCCCACGCTCAGGCTTGCAGGCTCATCGGCCCGCGGAGAAGGATTCCGGTTCAGCGAGCCGCTCAGCCTTCCAAGAACATCGGGTCCGGCGGTTCGCGCCGGACTTTGCGCGGCCGTTCCCACATCACGCCGGGATAGCCCTTTAGCGGCGCAAGCGGCGCGCCGAGGTACGTCCAGTCCGCCTGCTCGGAGAGGTTCATGTGGTAGCGCGGCTCGCGCCCGGTGCGCTCCGAAAACAGCGCGCGGGGGATGTTGACCATGGTCGGGGCGCGGGCGCGCTCGTAGAGCAGCGGCGTGCCGCAGCGGGCGCAGAAGCTGCGCGCCGTCCCGGCGTCGGCGTCCTCGAAGCGGGTGATGTGGTCCGCGCCGGCCAGCACGCGGAAACGGCTGCGGTAACTGCCGACGTAGGTGACGTAGGCGCAACCCTGGGCCTGGCGGCTGCGTGCCGAATGGTCGTGCCAGGCCCACCGCGCCGGCACGCCGATCTCGAGCCGCACCGCGCCGCAGGCGCAGGCCCCCGCCGCGGTCGCCGCCACGGCCTTGCCGCCCTTGGCCCTCTGCGCCGGTCGCCTCATCTCGAACCTCCAAAGCGCGCGTGGTCAGCCAGCACATCGTCGATGATCGCGCCGCACTTGTCCGTGTCCAGCGGATTGGCGCCGGGCAGGCGCGCCAGCACGATCAGGGCCTTCCACAGGGCCCAGCCGCGGCCGCGCGCCCAGGCGCCGGCGTCGAGCGGCAGGCCGGCGCGAAACGCCGCGCGGCTCTCGCCCTCGAAAAAATTCCAGGCGATGGCCAGGTCGCAGGCCGGGTCGCCAACGGCGCAGCACCCGAAATCCAGGACCGCGCTGAGGCGGCCGCCTTTCTGCAGCAGATTGCCGGGGCTGACGTCGCCGTGCAGCCAGACCGGCGGCCCTCGCCACTCGGCCGCCAGCGCCGCCGCCCAGACCTCCGCCGCGCCGGCCGCGTCGATCCGGTCGCCGAGCGCCGCCATGGCCTGGCGGACCTCCGCGTCATAGGTCGAAAGCGGCCCGCCACGGAAGAAGCTGTGGGCCCCGGCCGGCGGTCCGTCCGCGGCGGTGATCCGCTGCAGGGCGGCGAGGACCCCGGCCAGCGCGGCGGCCGAGGCCGGCCGGTCGGCGACGGGCGCGGCGGCCAAGGTCTCGCCCTCGAGCCACCCATGGACCGACCACGGCCAGGGATAGCCGAGGCCGGGCGCCCCGGCCGCCAGCGGCGTCGGGATCGCCAGCGGCAACTGCGGCGCTAGCCGCTGCAGCCATCGCTGCTCCTTCGGCGCCTGGGCGGCGTAGCGCGCGGCGCTGGGCAGGCGGACGCTCATCGTCTCGCCAAGCCGGAAGGTGCGGTTGTCCCATCCGCCCGGGACGACCGGGCGCACCGGCAGGTCCGCCCACTGCGGGAACTGCGCGGCGATCAGCCGGCCCGCGAGCGCCGCATCGATCTCGACCGTTGGCTCGGCGGCCATGGACCTCCCCGACTTCGTATGCTGAACCGAGAGCGTCGGCGCTGGCGTCATTGTGGCCGGATTCCCTGTTTCGTTCAGCGCGCCATTGACCGGGCCTGCTGCGGCGACGACAGGGGGCGATGATCCCCGCCACCGCGCAAGGCCGCCGCGATTTCATCGTCGCCAACACGCGCCTGCAGCGCCCGCCGCACGTGCCCGAGATCCAGCTCCACCTGGCCGACGAGATCACCCCCATCTGGACGCTGACCGAAGAGGCGCTGGAGGAGATCGGCCTGCCGCCGCCGTTCTGGGCCTTTGCCTGGGCGGGCGGCCAGGCGCTGGCGCGCTATCTGATCGACCATCCCCGCGCGGTCGCCGGCAAGCGGATGATCGACTTCGCCTCGGGCTCCGGCCTGGTCGGGATCGCGGCCATGCTGGCAGGCGCGCGCGAGGTCCTCTGCGCCGACGTCGACGCCTATGGCAAGGCGGCGCTGGCGCTGAACGCCGCCGCCAACGGCGTGAAGTGCGGCTTCACCGGTAAGGACCTGCTGGACGCGCCGGCGCCGGCCTGGGCCGAGGTGATCGCCGCCGGCGACATCTGCTACGAGAAGCCGCTGGCCGAGCGGGTGCTGGGCTGGCTCGCCGCCGCCCGGGGCGCGGGCGCGACGGTGCTGATCGGCGATCCCGGGCGCAGCTACTTCCCGCGCTCGGGCCTGACCAAACTGGCCGAATACCAGGTGCCCACGACACGCGAGCTGGAGGACATGGCGGTCAAGCGGACCTGCGTCTGGGCGATGCCGTGACCTTCGTCCCGCCGAGCTAGGCTTCGAGCCAGGCGTCCAGAGTGATCTCGGCGTTCATCAGCTTGGACACCGGGCAGTTCTGCTCGGCGCCCTTGGCCAGGGCCTGGAACTTCGCCGCGTCGAGGCCCGGGACCTTGGCCCGCAGCGTCAGCGCCGAGCGGCTGATCTTGAACCCGTCGCCGTCGGGGTCGAGCGACACGGCCGCTTCGGTGCGCAACTCCTGCGCCGGGAAGCCCGCCTGCTGCAGGGCGAAGGCCAGCGCCATCGAGAAGCAGCCGGCGTGCGCCGCGGCGATCAGCTCCTCCGGGTTGGTCCCGGGTTCGCTCTCGAAGCGGGTCTTGTAGCTGTAGGGCGTCGCGGACAGGACGCCCGAGGCCGTGGTGAGGTCGCCCGTCCCGTCGCGGCCCGCGCCGCGCCATACGGCGTTCGCCTTGCGGATCATGTCTTACATCTCCCTGGAGGTTGCCTGGCGCTAACTAGGGACCCGCCGGAGGGGTTGCCG
>JBIOED010000081.1:0-15482 GCA_044445675.1 Caulobacterales bacterium
CGCGAAAGCCAGCCAGGTGGAAAGGTGCATCGCCTCAACCCTCCCGGATCTCGACCGCGTCGCCGGGCTGCGCCCGCGCCAGAAGCGCCTCCAGGTCGTCGCGCTTCAGGGCCACGCACCCTTCGGTGGGGGCGTATCCCGGCCGCGCCAGGTGCAGGAAGATGCACGAACCCATCACGGCCTTCGGCGGGTCGTCGTTGTGTCCCAGCACCACCACCAGGTCGTAGAGGTCGTCATCGCGCCACAGCTTCTCGAAGCTGCCCGGGTGCGGCAGCTTGACCGGACGATTGTAGTCCGGATCGTCCGGCCCGTCGCACCAGGCGTCGTCCGGCGACAGCGGCGCCGTAGGCAGGGCCGTCCGGGGCTCCGCGCCCTTGTCCGGCCGGTAGAGCACGCGCCGGATCGGCCAGACGCCGGCGGGCGAGGCCAGGTCCCCTTCGCGCTTGTTGGCGGCCGGCGTCACGCCCGCCTTCCCCAGAGCGCAGCGCACGCGGCAGGTCCCCAGGTCGAGGAAACCGTCGGCGGTGGCGATGAAGTTCACGCGACCATCTCCAGATCGAACCGGCCCAATTCTCTTTGCAGCGGGCCGGCAACACGGTGCATGTTCTAGCGACCATGGCGCAACGCAAGACCCTCCTCATCGTCGATGACGACGCGGACCTACGTGGGGCCGTCGCCGAACAGCTCCAGGCCGAGGATTTCGTCACGCTGGAGGCGGCCACCGCCGGCGAGGGCGTGCGGCTGGCGCAGACCGAGCGGCCCGACCTGATCCTGCTCGATCTGGACCTGCCGGATTTCGACGGCCGCGAGGCCTGCCGGCGCATGCGCGAGAGCGGCGTGGCCACCCCGGTGATCATGCTGACCGCGGCCGGCGAGGACGACGACACCGTCCAGGGCCTCGACGCCGGGGCCAACGACTACGTGGTCAAGCCCTACAAGTTCGCCGTGCTGCTGGCCCGCATCCGCGTGCAGCTGCGCGATTACGAGCATTCCGAAGGGGCCGTTTTTCGCCTGGGGGCCTACGAGTTCCGGCCGGCCGGCAAGCTGCTGATCGATCCGCAGGGCAAGAAGATCCGCCTGACGGAAAAGGAAACCAACATCCTGAAATACCTCTACCGCGCCGGCGAAAAGCCGGTGTCGCGCGAGGAGCTGCTGGCCGAGGTGTGGGGCTACAACGCCGGCGTCACCACCCACACGCTGGAAACCCACGTCTACCGCCTGCGCCAGAAGATCGAGAGCGACCCGGCCAACGCGAAGCTGCTGTTGACCGAGGCCGGCGGGTATCGGCTGTCGCCGTAGTTCACGGCGTCATAGCGGTCTTCGCTTCGCCAAACCGGGATGACGGTGGACCTAAAGCACCAGATCCGCGCTGACCGGCGCATGGTCGCTGGGGCGTTCCCACTCGCGCACGTCGTCGTGGATGCGGCTGGCGGCCGAGCCGAGCCGGAAGGCGGCGTCGCGCAGGCCGGGCGTCACCAGGATGTGGTCGAGGCGCAGGCCGCGGTTGGAGACCCGGAAGTCCTGCGCGCGATAGCTCCACCACGACGCCAGCTTCTCCGGCTCAGGCCGGGCCTCGCGCATCAGGTCGATGAAGCCCAGCGAGGCCCGCAAAGCCGCCATGGCCTCGACCTCCGCCGGGGTGTGGCTGACGATCTTCGACATGTACCGATGGTTCCAGACGTCGTTCTCGCCCGGCGCGACGTTCAGGTCGCCGAGGATGGCCAGCGGCGCCTTGGGGTCGCGCTTGGCCAGCTCGGTCGTCAGTTTCTCGTAGAAATCCAGCTTGTGGTCGAACTTCGGATTGGTCTCGCGGTCGGCGGTGTCACCGCCCGCCGGGATGTAGAAGTTGTGGATCTCGACGCCCGCCACCGTCGCGCCGACACATCGGGCGTGGCCCTCGCGGCAGACGTCCAGCGGCGGGGCGTCCTCCAGCGGCAGGCGCGAGGCGATGGCGACCCCGTGCCAGCCCTTCTGCCCGGCGATCTTCAGGTAAGGCAGGCCCATCGCGACGAACGCCTCCCGCGGGAACTCGCCCTCTCGGCACTTGATCTCCTGCAGGCAAAGCACGTCGGGCGCCTGCTCAGCCACGAAGCGGGCGGCCTGCTCGGCGCGCAGGCGGACGGAATTGACGTTCCAGGTGCAGATTCGAAGGCGCATGCCGCTCCCTTAAGGCGCGCAGATGGGGATGGGAATGGAGCGGACAAAGAGACGCCCGGGCACTGGAGAAGCCCGGGCGTTTCAGTTGGGTCTCTCATGCCGCCGCCGGGAGGGGATTCAGTCCGGCACGGGTTCCGTCGGCGCGTGCGCGCGCCAAAGGCGTAGTGGTATTAGAGCAACAGCGATCATTAAAGTCAAGAGCTTATAAGTTAACCCTTGCTCGTGGCGAATTCATCACAGCCGGCCTGGGTCTGACGTCCGTGAGCGTGGGTTCTTCAGGACGAACAGCGCCGGGTCGAGGCCGGAGACGCGTTGCAGGCCGCTGATCCTGACCTGGGTGGTGCGCCCCTGCGCGTCGGTGACAGCCCAGCCGACCAGCGTCATGGGCTGGTCGGCGAAGGTCAGTTGGATCTGGCCGGAGGTCTGCTTCTTGCCGTCCCGGGCGGTGATGGTGAAACCGTCGGCCGCGCGGTTCACGCGGGTCACCTGCACGCCCTTGTCCAACCGGATGGTCTTGGCCAGGAACAGAGACAGCGGCGTCGCGCCCAGCGGATAGGCGGTGAAGGTGTCGAGGCGCTTGTCCTGCACGATCACCCGCCCGCCGTCGGAGACCACCAGCAGGCCCGAAGGCGGATCATAGGCGAAGCGCGCCTTGCCCGGCCGCTTCAGGAACAGCTCGCCTTTGGTCGCCGCGCCGCGCCCGTCGATCTGCACGAAGCGGCCACGCGCCTCGTTCAGGCCCTGCAGATAGGCCACCGCCTTGTCGACCAGCGCCTGGTCGCCGGCCGAGAGCGCTGGCTCCGGACTTGCGGCGAAGGCGGCGAGTGGCGGCAGGGCCGCAGCCGCAGCGGCGGCCAGCGCCAACAGGCGGCGGCGGGTGGTCATGGAAGAAGTCCTCATCAACCGAGATTGGCCAGCTATCGTGGCCGCAGGATGGCTGGCGGCGCAACGGACCCGCGCCTTTGACGTTGCCCGACCATGGACGCCCTCGCAAAGCTCGAAGCCCGTATGGCGCAGGCCCGCGCGGCCGGCGACACCGAGACCGCCGACCTGCTGGGCGAGGCCATCGAGCGCCTGAAGGCCGGCGAAAGCGCGCTGACCGAGCAGCGGCTCGGCCGCATGGGGCTGGGGACCAGCCAGGAGGACTATCGCCGCGGCCCATCGCGCCCCCTGCCGACCAAACCCGACCCGATGACCAAGGGCCACAAGCCGGGCGGGCACCGCAGCCGCTGACCGCCTTGGCTTGACATGCAAGCAATCACTTGCATATTTGCGACATGGCCGATGACATGGATCTCGTCTTCAAGGCGCTGGCGGACGCGAGCCGCCGCCGCCTGCTGGACCTGCTCCATGCCGAGGCCGGCCAGACCCTGGGCGCGCTCGCCGCACGCCTGGACATGACCCGCCAGGCGGTCAGCCAGCACCTCGCGCTCTTGGAAGGCGCCAACCTCGTGGCCACCGTCCGGCGGGGCCGCGAGAAGCTGCACTACCTGAATCCCGTGCCGATCCACGAGGCCCACGCCCGCTGGATCGCCAAGTTCGAACGGCCGCGGCTGGACGCTTTGGCCAACCTCAAGCAACGCCTGGAAGGAGAAACCGATGAATAAGCACACCTACGTCTACGTGACCTACATCGTCACCACGCCCGAGAAGGTTTGGGAGGCGCTCACCGACGCCCAGGTCAGCGCGAGCTACTGGGAGCGCGAGAACGTGTCCGACTGGAAGGTGGGCTCACGCTGGGAGCACCGCCTGCCGGGCAAGAGCCCGGACGTGGTCGGCGAGGTGCTGGAGTCCGACCCGCCGCGCCGTCTGGTCACCACCTGGAAGGTTCCAGGCGACGAGGCCAACCTCGACCGGACCAATCGCTGCGTCTTCGACATCGAGGACGCCGGCGGCAAGGTGAAGCTCACCGTCACCCACTCGGATCTCGGCGACCAGGCGCTGAAGGACGTGTCCGGCGGCTGGCCGGCGGTGCTGTCCAACCTGAAGACCCTGCTGGAAACCGGCCGGACCATCCCCGACCCGTTCAGCGCCGTGGCGCGCCACCCGAAGGGGTAGGCTGCCCTCCCGGTGTCATCCCGGAAAGCGCGGAGCGCTTATCCGGGACCCATAGACTCAGGTTTCTGGGAACGAAGCGCGATGGCGCTCTTCCGGCGCCTTTCGCGTCTATGGGTCCCGGTCTTTCGCGTGCCGCGAAAAGCGGGATGACAGCTGAGGGTGGACATAGACCTGTTCCGCTACGGCGCGGCGCTCACCAGGATCTCGCGCTTGCCGGCGTGGTTGGCGGCGCCGACCACGCCTTCCTGCTCCATCCGCTCCATCAGCGAGGCGGCCCGATTGTAACCGATCTGCAGACGGCGCTGGATGTAGCTGGTGGAGGCCTTGCCGTCGCGGGTGACCACGGCGACCGCACGGTCGTAGAGGTCGTTGCCGTCGGAGCTCTCGCCGCCGCCGAAGCCCAGGTCGCCGCCCTCGCCATCCTCGTCAGGCGCGGCGGTGACTTCGTCGAGGTACTGCGGCTGGCCCTGCTCGCGGAGGAACTTGGCCACCGCCTCGACTTCGCCGTCGGAGACGAAGGGCCCGTGCAGCCGGGTGATCCGCCCGCCGCCAGCCATGTAGAGCTGGTCGCCCTGGCCCAGCAGCTGCTCGGCGCCCTGCTCGCCCAGGATGGTGCGGCTGTCGATCTTGGAGGTCACCTGGAAGGAGATCCGGGTCGGGAAGTTGGCCTTGATGGTGCCGGTGATGACGTCCACCGACGGGCGCTGCGTCGCCATGATCAGGTGGATGCCGGCGGCCCGCGCCATCTGGGCCAGGCGCTGCACCAAGCCCTCGATGTCCTTGCCCGCCACCATCATCAGGTCGGCGACTTCATCGATGATCACAACCAGCATGGGCATGGGTTCGGGCGTGATCTTCTCGCTCTCGTAGATCGCCCGCCCGGTCTCGTCGAAGCCGGTTTGAACCGTCCGCTCGAAGTGCTCGCCCTTGGCGGCGGCCTCCCTGGCCCGTTCGTTGTAGGAGGCGACGTTGCGCACGCCGATCTTCGACATCCGGCGATAGCGGTCTTCCATCTCGCGCACGGTCCACTTCAGCGCGACGATGGCCTTCTTCGGATCGGTGACCACCGGCGCCAGCAGGTGCGGGATGCCGTCGTAGACGGAAAGCTCCAGCATCTTCGGATCGATCATGATCATCCGGCACTGGTCCGGCGGCAGGCGGTAGAGAATCGACAGGATCATGGCGTTGACCCCCACCGACTTGCCCGACCCGGTGGTGCCGGCGATCAGCAGGTGCGGCATCCGCGCCAGATCGGCGATGTAGGGCTCCCCGCCGATCGTCTCGCCAAGCGCCATCGGCAGCGTCTGGCCGCCGCGCTCGTATTCGGAGCTGGCCAGCAGGTCGCGCAGGTAGACGGTCTCGCGGTGCTGGTTGGGGAGTTCGATGCCGATGGCGTTGCGGCCCGGCACCACCGAGACTCGGCAGGCCGCGACGCTCATGGAGCGCGCGATGTCGTCGGAGAGCGCCACCACGCGGGCCGATTTCACCCCGGCCGCCGGGACCAGCTCATAGAGGGTGACCACCGGGCCGGGCCGGATCTGGTCCACAGTTCCGCGGACCCCGAACTCCGCCAGCACGCTCTCCAGCAGCTGGGCGTTCTGGCGAAGGGCCCCCTCGTCGAATTGCGCCGACCGGGGCTTCGGCTTGGCCAGCATGGAAAGCTCGGGCAGGGCGAAGCCGCCCGGCTTCACGAACTCAAAGGTGGACTGCGCCTCGCGCTGCTCGCGCGGGCTTTCCTTGCTGGACAGCTTAGGGGGCTTCACCTTCGGGCCGTCGCCGGCGTCGAGGGGCGCGGGCGCGGGATCCGGCGCCGCATCCGGGAGGCCGTCGCGGCGGTCGCGGGCGGCGACGCGGGGCGCGCGTTCGGGCCTGGCGGCGACCTTGGGTTTGGGCGTCAGGAAGGCGGCGAGCCCGTCGCCCAGGGTGCGCAACTCGGCGCGGCGCAGGCCGATGGCGTAGGCCAGGGCGGCGAGGCCCAGGGCGGTGAAGATCGCCGCGGCGATCGGCTGGGCCAGCGGCACGCGCGCATAGGCCAGAAGGCTTGCGAAACCGCGCAACAGGGCGTCGCCCCCGAACCCACCGAGGCCCTTGGCCAGCGGCCAGGCGGCGGGCGGGGCGGGCCAGGCGAGCGCCCCGGCCAGCGCCAGCACGCCGGCTGCGCCGGCCAGCGCGCGCAGGCGCAGCTTGCCGCGGCTGGCGGCGGGCTCGGCGGCGGCGGCGCGGCAAAGGCCCAGAACCACGATGGTCAGCGCCGCGAAGGCGCAGGCGAGACCCAGCGACTGAACCCCCAGGTCGGCGAGCGTCGCGCCCGGCGCGCCCAGGGCGTTGGTGGGCGCCGCGGGACTGGCGGCGTTCAGGCTAGGGTCGGCGGCGTTGTAGGTGGCGAAGGCCACGGCGAGCGCCGCGCCGGCCGCGGCGGTGACGCCGCCCCGCAGGCGCGCCGTGCCGGGATGCGACCAGGCGAGGCCCGCGATGTGCCAGACCAGGGCCATGCCCGTCTTCCGCGCCGTCCGCGCCATACCCCTCACGACTCCTACGAAATCAACCGATCCGTTTTGCCGGCAAGAGGGTTAATCCTGCATTTACTTTGCCCCCGCCGCGATCTCGATTTGCGAGCCCGAGGCCCCCGCATTAGGGTCCGCGCCATGCAGTGGTCCATGCCTCATCGCGTGCTTCAGGCGGTCGCCGGCCTGATCGTGCTCATAGCCCTTTCGGCCTTCACGCTGGGCGTGCTCAACGTCCCGCAGCGTGGCCGCATGCCCGGGGAAAAGGTCGCGGGCGAGACGGGCGCCGCACCGCTCGCCGCCACCGACGCCACCCCGCTCAGCCAGGACCGCATTGAGGGTCCGCCCCCGCCACCCGAGCTGACGCCCGAGGAAAAGGAAAAGGCGCAGGCCGACAAGGAAGCCAAGCAGGAGGCCGCCGAGGAGGCGAAAGCCGCCGCCCTGACGACGCCGCCGGGCGTGGTCGTTCCCGGCGCCGCGCCGCCGCCGCCGCCCGGCGACAAGGTCGGCGATGTCCCCCCGAACACGACGCCGGCCCCGGACGAAGCGCCGCATTAGTCCAGACGCCCTTGCGGGGGGTCAGGCCACCCCGTGCGCCTTGAAGAACGCCAGCATGCGTTTCCAGCCGTCGGCCGCCGCCCCGGCGTTGTAGCTCGGGCGATAGTCGGCCAGGAAGCCGTGCTGGGCGTCGGGATAGACGATGATCTCGTCAGGCTTGCCGGCGGCCTTGAGGGCGGCGCGCATGGCTTCGATGTCGGCGGCGGAGATACCCTTGTCCTGGCCGCCGTAGAGGCCCAGCACGGGGCAGTGCAGGTCCTTGGCCACGTCGAGCGGCGGCGTCCGAGGATAGGGGCCCGCCTTCAGCGGCCCGTACCAGGCGACGCCCGCCTTGAACTGCGGGAAATGGGCGCAGCAGAGCCAGGTCGCCCCGCCGCCCCAGCAGAAGCCGGTGACCCCGAGCCGCGTCATGTCGGCGTAGGGCTGGGCCGCCAGATATTTCAGGGACGCGGCCGTGTCGCCGTTCACCTGCGCCTCCGGCGTGGCCCGCACGATGGACATGACCACCTTCATGTCCGTGGTCTTCGAGGGGTCGCCCGCGCGGACGAAGAGGTCCGGGGCCAGCGCCACATAGCCCGCCTTGGCGAGCCGGCGGCAGATGTCCTTGACCCACTCGTGCACCCCGAAGACCTCGGAGTTGACGAACACCACCGGGTGTCTGCCCTTGCCGGCGGGCCGCGCCAGGTAGCCGGGGATCTTGCGGTCGGCCGTGGGGATTTCGACGGTTTCGGTCACCAGGCCCGTCGCGTCGGTGTGGATCGGGTCGGCCTCGGCCGAGAACGCCGCCACCGCATAGCCGCCGGCCAGCGCCAGCGCGATCGATCGCCGGGTCAGGTCGAGATCGCCGACCCAGGTTCCTTCAGCGCGTGTGAGATTGACCAAGGGAGCCTCCGTGAAGGGATTGTCGTTGAACCCACACTGCGGCGCCCGGACGCAGGAAGTCAAAGCGACGGCTGTAGGCCGCGGGGAGGCGAGCGTCGAAGCCGGCCGGTCAGGTGTCGACGGGGCCGCCGAACCCCGGCAACGCCCACCGCCAGATGATCGCACCGGCGCGGAGGCTGAGCGCCACGACGAAGCCCGCGACGCCGGCCGGTATCGTCGGCGTCCCCACCAGGCCGAGGATCACGAAGGTCGCCGCGCCGGCCAGCGCCGGGGTCACATAGAGTTCGCGCTGCAAGAGCACCGACGGTTCGTGGGCCAGGACATCGCGGATCACGCCGCCGAAGGTCGCGGTCAGCACGCCCATCACCACGGCGGAGAACGGCGGGACCCCGAGCGACGTCGCTTTCAGCGCGCCGACCACCGCATAGGCGGCCATCCCGACCGCATCGAGCCAGGTCAGGATGCGGCCGCGGAAGCGGCTCGGCCCCAGAATCCACACCGCCGCGGCCGCGGCCAGGCAGGCGACCACATAGCCGGGCCGGCCGACCCAGAACACCGGCGCCCCGATCAAGAGGTCGCGCAGCGTGCCGCCGCCGACCCCGGTGACCGCGGCGAAGAAGCCGAAGGTGACGATGTCGTGCTTGCGCCTCGCCGCGGCCAACGCCCCGGTCGCGCCGAACACCGCGACGGCCGCGTAGTCCAGGACGGTGAGGGTGACGGCCAGGCGATCCATGACGCCGCACCCTGTAAGCGCGCGTGACGCGGTGCAAGCCTGTCGCTAGAAGCCCGCTCATGACCGAACCCAAACGCGGCTGGCTTCAGCGGCTCACGCAGGGCCTGTCGCGCTCGTCGAAGCAGATGGGCGAGCAGATCACCCAGGCGTTCGTCGCCAAGGCCCCGCTCGACCAGGCCAAGCTCGACGAACTGGAGGAGATGCTGATCGAGGCCGACCTCGGCCCGCATTCCGCCGCGCGCATCACCCAGCGCTTTTCCGACGAGAAGTTCGGCAAGGCGGTGGACGAGGCCGAGATCAAGGAAGCGCTGGCCGCCGCCATCGGCGACGAACTTGCCGCGCGGCAAGGCGACTTCGACGCCCTGGCCGGCCCGCGGCCCTATGTGGTGCTGTTCATCGGGGTGAACGGTTCGGGCAAGACAACGACACTGGGCAAGATCGCCTCGGACCTGGTCGGGCGCGGCGCCAAGGTGCTGGTGGTGGCGGGCGACACCTTCCGGGCCGCGGCGGTCGAACAACTCAAGGTCTGGGCCGAGCGCGCCGGCGCCGACTTCATGTCCCGGCCGCAAAACTCCGACGCCGCGGGCCTGGCGTTCGACGCCGTGGAACGCGCCCGCGCGCAGAACTACGACGTGGTGCTGATCGACACCGCCGGCCGGCTGCAGAACAAGCAGGGCCTGATGGACGAACTGCACAAGATCATCCGCGTGGTGAAGAAGATCGATCCGGATGCGCCGCACGAAACCCTGCTGGTGCTGGACGCCACGGTGGGCCGCAACGCGCTCGCCCAGGAAAACATCTTCGGCAACCAGATCGGGGTCTCGGGCATCGTCATGACCAAGCTCGACGGCACGGCCCGCGGCGGGGTGCTGGTGCCGGTGGCGCAGGCCTCGGACTCGCCCATCAAGCTGATCGGCGTGGGCGAAGGGATCGACGACCTGCAGCCGTTCGACGCGCGGGCGTTTGCGCGCTCCCTGGTGGGCCTTGCGGAGCCGGTGCGATGAACGGCGCGACGCCCCCGAACGTCCCCAAGTGGGTGCGCTGGTTCGTCGATTACGCGGGCCTGGTGATTTTCCTGGTCACCCTGGTGACGACAAAGAGCGCGATCACCGCCAGCTGGGCGATCGTCGGCGGCTCGATCCTGGCGCTGCTGGTCGGCCTGCTGTTCGAGCGCCGCGTCGCACCGATGCCGCTGGTCACGGCCATCCTGGGGCTGGTGTTCGGCGGCCTGACGATCTTTTTCCACGATGAGCGGTTCATCAAGGTCAAGCCGACGATCCTCTACACCGTCTTCGGACTGTTCCTGATCACCGGCGCGCTCAGGGGCAAGAACCCCCTGAAGGTGCTGATGGGCGACGCCTTCCACCTGCCGGACGCGGTGGTCCGCACCCTGACGCTGCGCTACGCGCTGTTCTTCTTCGCCCTGGCGGCCGCCAACGAGGCCGTGTGGCGCACCCAGACGACGATCTTCTGGGGCTTCTTCAAGTTTCCCGGCGTGCCCATCCTCATCTTCCTGTTCGCCATGAGCCAGGCGCCGTTGATGATGAAGCACATGCCCGACGACGAGGCGCCGGCCGAAAGCGGCGACGCGCCGCCGCCGACCGACGTCCCCTGAGCGCGACCTGCGCCGCCCACGGAGCGTCTGAAATGAAAAGGACGCAATCGCCCTTTAGTTAAGGTGCAAGCCTTACGGGGAGCGACCGATGGCCAAGACCAAGTCCGGCGCGAAGGGCGGCATTGCCGCCCTGGAAGCCTCGCCCAGCCACCTTCTCCACCGGGCGTTGCAGCGCGCCCTGGATATCTACGCCGAGGCGTTCGGCGAGGGCGCGATCACCCAGCGGCAGTTCGCCGTCCTGGCGGCGGCCGACGAACGCGCGGGGGCGACCCAGGCCGATCTCGTGCGGATCACCGGCATCGACCGCTCCACGCTGGCCGATATGGCGCGCCGGATGATCGGCAAAGGGCTGCTGGAGCGCCAGCGCTCGAGCGTCGATGCCCGGGCGAACGCCGTGCGCCTGACCGGCGCCGGCCAGGAGGTCCTGGCGCAGGCGCGGCCGAGGATGGCCCAGGCGGACGCGCGCCTGTTGAAGCTGATCTCGGGCGGCGCCCGCCGGGCGGCCTTCGTCCGCTTGCTCGGCGAGCTGGCGCAATCCGGCGCGAAGCCGCCCGGCAAAGCGGGCTCAACGCCCAAGGCCAAGACGCCGAAACCGAGGGTCGCCAAGGCCGGCAAGCCCCACAAGGGCGGCAAGAAGGCGAAGAAGAAAGCCGCCTAACGCGGGCGTCGCGCCACCCCGGGCTGCGCAGGCTCGGTAATGGTCGAGGGCCGCAGGAACGGCGAGCGCAGGCGATCGTAGGACGCTTCGCCGGCGCAGCGGGTGATAATTCCGAGCATCGCGGAGCCGTCCATCCGAAGCGGCGGCGGTTCGCCGAAGACCTCATACCAGAGGGCGGCGGCCTCCTCGTAGATGCGCTGTTCCCGGGTTTCCATGACTCACCCAACACGGATTCATCGACTGCGTTCCCGATTTCGGAAAGTTAACCAATTTAAGCGCTTAAGCAAAAGCTCTGCCTTGTCAGACGCGGATGTCGAGCAACGAGCCGGGGCGCAGAAGTCTGGCCGGCGCGTCTGCGCCTGGGACGGGCCGGACCTCGACGCGCGAAATCGGCGCCGCGACCGGAGCGAAAATCGCCGGTCGCGGGGCGGTGGCCGCGGCTGGCGGCGCGGGAGCGGCGGCGCGGCCCATGGCGGCATCGAAAAAGGCCTTCTGCGCCGCCGCGCGCGACGCGTCGGCGCCCCCGACGGGCTGGGCGCCGGCCGGGACAGGAAGGGCGATGGGGCGGATCGGCGTCACGGGTCAGGTGGCTCGGCTTATGGTTAACGCTGGCGCAATCTGCGGCCCCGGCGATCAACGCCCGGTTAACAGCCGCCGCGCCAGTTTCCGGGCGTCCGCCTCGTCGAGGTTGGTGTATTTGGCGAGGATCTTGCCGTCGGCCGCGACGACGTAGGTTTCCGGCACGCCGGTGAGTCCGAACTCGATGCCGGCGCGACCGTCAGGGTCGATGACGCGCTCAACGTAGGGATCGCCTAGCCGGGCCAGGAAGGCCTGGCCGTTCTGCCGCGACCCCCGGGGCGGAATGTCCTCGTAGTTGACGCCGATGATCCGCACGCCCTGCGCCTTCAGGCTCAGCAGGGCTGGCTGCTCGATCTGGCACGGCCCGCACCAGGAGGCGAAGAAGTTCACCAGCACCGGCCCCTGCTTCAAGGCGTCGCGAAGATGAATCGGGGAGCCGTCGTCGAGGCTTGCCAGGGTGACGTCCGGCATCTGCTTGCCCACCAGGGCTTCCGGTATGACGTGAGGGTCGTGGTGCAGGGCATAGCCGGCGAACAGGATGGCCAGCGCCGCGAGCGCGATCAGCGGCAGGGCCGCCAGCCAGCGGCTCATTTGCGGCCCAGGGCTTCGGCGCGGGCCTTCCATCGCCGGGCGTGCGCCAGCGAGCTCGCGATCATCGCCAGGAACACCGCCGCGGTGACCCCGTAGGCGGTCCAGATGAAGAAGGCGTATTTGCCGGTCTCGAGGTGGATCATGGTCTCAAGGCCTCGTCCTAAGCTCGCGCCGCGCGTAGCGCCGCGGCCTCGGCGCGGCGGCGCCAGACCTCTCCGCGGATGCGCACCAGCCATAGGGAGCCGAACGCAGCCATGTAGGCCAGCACCATCAGGATCACCGGCCAGTAGAACACCGGCGCCAGCGCCGAGCCCCCGGCGCGGAACACCGAAGCGCCCTGATGCAGCGTGTTCCACCAGTCGACGCTGTAGTGGATGATCGGCAGGTTGACCGCCCCCACCAGCGCCAGGATGGCCGCGGCCCGCGCGGCCTTGGTTTCATCGTCCAGCGAGGCCCGCAGCGCCATGTAGGCGAGGTAGATCAGGAACAGCGCCAGCACCGAGGTCAGCCGTGCGTCCCAGACCCAATAGGTCCCCCACATCGGCCGGCCCCAGAGCGAGCCGGTGGCCAGCGCCAGCAGGGTGAAGCCCGCGCCCAGCGGCGCGGCGGCCTGGGCGGCGGCGTCGGCGAGCACGTGGCGAAAGACCAGCGCCAGCAGGCTGGCCACCGCCAGGCAGGCGTAGACGAACTCGCTGAGCCAGGCGGCCGGGATGTGGATGAACAGGATGCGCACCGTGGCGCCTTGCTGGTAGTCCTCCGGCGCGGCCCAGCCGAGCCATAGGCCCGCCAGGCCCAGCACCACCGCAATCGCCCCGAACATCGGCGCGGCCCAGCGCGAGAACGCCATGAACCGCTCCGGGTTCGACAGGAAGGCAGGCGCCGGGATCATGCGGCGGGATTAGACCGCGCGCCCGCCCCCGGCAAGCGCACCTCCGGGACTCAGGACCCCGGCGCAGGCGGCGGGGCGGGTGCCCTCGGCGGCATGGGCGGGAGCGGCGGCATCGGCGGCAGGCCCTCCATGTTCACCATCACCTTCATCGGCCCCATGGTCATCATCGGCCCCATCGGGCCGATCATCAGCATCGGCAGCTCGTCGAACACCTTCTTCTGCGACGGTTCGAGCTGGTCGTAGAACCTGCGCGTCGCTTCGATGCGGGCGTGGCCCTGGGCGGTCTGTTCGGCCAGGCGGGTTTCCATTTCGGCCAGGCGCTGCGGGGTGGTCCTGGCGTCGCCGCGGTCGGACATCTCGACGATGCTTTCGTGGCTGTGCGCGGGATGCACGGCGGCCAAGTAGGCGGCGAGCGCGGCTTCTTGACCGGGCTTCAACTGCAGCATGGTGCGCAGATGCTCGGCCTGATCCATGTGATGGCCGCCACCGTCTCGAACGATCATCCGGCGCTCCTCGTGGCGTTCGCCGCGCGCGGCGTCCTGCTGCGCATCCCTTTGGGCGGCCCGATGGGCGTCGGAGGGCGCAGCCTGCGCATAGGCGATGTCGCCGGCCGCCGCGGCGGAGAGGGCGAAGGCTGCTCCGGCGAGGTATCCTGTCCATGACCGCGACATCGTGCGTCTCCTGCGTGAGGGATCGAGCTTCACCTTCAAGCCGGATATTGGCGAAACGGCGCCATGCGAAGTGAAGCTTTCGTAATCTCGGCGGGGGTTTAGAGCCGTCAGGAGAGCGCGTTGCGGCAGGCTGCGGCCATGGCCAGCGGCCCCAGGGCGACGGCGGCGGCCGCATAGCCGCAGAGCAGCGCAAGGCCCGCCGCCCACGGCAGGCCGCTGGCGAAGGCCGAGAGCGCCCCGCCGCCGAAGATCACCGGCGGCACGAACAGCGGCAGGACGATCACCGCCGTCAGCAGCCCCCCGCGCCGCGCGCCCAGGCTGAGCGCAGCGCCGATGCCGCCGGTGAAGACGAAGGCCAGGCCGCCCACCAGGGCGCAGGCGAAGATCAGCGGCGCGAGGGCTGAGGGCGCGCCCAGGCTCATCGCCGCGACCGGCGCGGCTAGCGCCAGGGGCGCGCCGGTGGCCAGCCATTGCCCGGCGCACTTGGCGGCGCAGGTCAGCTCCAGCGGGACCGGCGAGAGCGCCAGGTGATCGAGCGCGCCGTCCTCGAAGTCGCGCTCGAACAGGCGGTCCAGCGAGAGCAGGGAGGCCAGCGCCAGGGCCACCCAGGCGGCGCCCGGCGCGATGGCGGCGAGGCGCGACGGCTCCGGGCCGATCGCCAGCGGCAGCAGGGTGGCGACGCCGGCGTAGAAGCCGACGCTGACCAGCGGCCCGCCGCCGCGGCCCCAGGCCAGCGCCGTCTCGCGGGCGAGGAGCGCGCCCAGCCGGCTCCAAAGCCCGCTCACGAGGCGATCTCCAGGACCTGGGCGGCGATCGGCAAGGGGTCGTGCACCGCGGCCAGGATCAGGCCGCCGCCGGCCAGGTGGGCCTGCATCATCTCCCCGAAGCGCGTGCGCCACTGCGCATCGAGCGGGCTCAACGGCTCGTCGAGCAGCCACAGCGGCCGGGGCGCCGCCAGCAGCCGCGACAGCGCCAGGCGCCGGCGCTGGCCGGCCGAGAGCCGCCGCACCTCCAGGTCCATCAGGCCGGCGAGCTCCAGGGCGGCGGCGGCGGCCTCGGCGGAAGCGGCGGTCCCGCCGCTCCACACGCTCCAGAACGTCAGCTCTTCGCGGGTCGTCCGCGCCGGCTTCAGACCGTCCTGGTGGCCCACCAGATGCAGGCCGCCGGCGCGCGCCTCGGTCGGGTCCGCAGCGCCGAACGCCACCTCGCCATCCTCCAGCGGCACAAGGCCCGCCACCGCCCGAAGCAGGCTGGTCTTGCCGGCCCCGTTGGCGCCGGTGAGCGCACAGGCCTCGCCGCCCCCAAGGCTCAGCGACAGGCCGGAGAACAGCTTGCGCCCGCCGCGCCGGACGCCGACCCCCGTCAACTCGAGGCGTTCGATCGCCATCAGCGCTCCCGCCATCCCGGCGAGGGCAGACGCGGAACGAACGCCACCAAGCTTAGCCGTGGGCGTGCATGGACGCGTAAGACTCCCGGGTCTATGAAGCGCGCGGCCGCCGTCGCCTCGGGGGACCGTCGCCGCGCAGGTTCGGACGCTGTGTGTCCGTTCATCAAAGCGCGCGATCTCCGGGGTAGGCGTGGTGCGGC
>JBIOED010000082.1:0-15428 GCA_044445675.1 Caulobacterales bacterium
ACCCCACCGTGGCCATCGACATCGAGAAGGGCCTGTCGAAGACCCGAGAGCCCTGGGAGGTCTACCGCGGCGACATCGAGATCGACGCCGATCCCCGCGAGGTGAAGCCCGCGGACAACGGCTTCGCGAAAGGCGAGCATCTCGCGCCGCAGTTCACCGCGCCCCGACGCGTCTACCGGGCGAAGGCCGGCGCGAACGTCACGCAGATTGAGTATGCGCGCCGCGGGATCATCACTCCGGAAATGGAATACGTCGCCATCCGCGAGACTCTGCGCCGCCAGGAGAGCGATCCCTTCATCCGCGATGGCGAGGATTTCGGCGCCGAGATCCCCGACCACTGCACCGCCGAATTCGTCCGCGACGAGATCGCCCGCGGCCGCGCCATCATCCCGGCCAACATCAACCACACCGAGTTGGAGCCGATGATCATCGGCCGCAACTTCCTGGTGAAGATCAACGCCAACATCGGCAACTCCGCGGTGCTCAGCCACGTCGCCGACGAGGTCGACAAGCTTGTTTGGGCGACGAGGTGCGGCGCCGACACGGTCATGGACCTGTCGACCGGGCGCAACATCCACAACATCCGCGACTGGATCGTGCGCAACTCTCCCGTGCCCATCGGCACCGTGCCGATCTACCAGGCCCTGGAAAAGGTCAACGGCGTCGCGGAGGACCTGACCTGGGAGGTGTTCCGCGACACCCTGATCGAACAGGCCGAGCAGGGCGTCGATTACTTCACCATCCACGCCGGCGTTCGTCTCGCCTATGTGCCGCTGACCGCCAGCCGGGTGACCGGGATCGTCAGCCGCGGCGGCTCGATCATGGCCAAGTGGTGCCTCAGCCACCACAAGGAGAACTTCCTCTACGAGCACTTCGAAGACATCTGCGAGATCATGAAGGCCTACGACGTCTCCTTCTCGCTGGGTGACGGCCTGCGCCCCGGCTGCATCGCCGACGCCAATGACGCCGCGCAATTCGGCGAGCTGGAGACCCTGGGCGAGCTCACCCAAGTCGCCTGGAAGCACAACGTCCAGGTGATGATCGAGGGGCCCGGCCACGTGCCGATGCACAAGATCAAGGCCAACATGGACAAGCAGCTGAAGGTCTGCGGCGAGGCGCCCTTCTATACGCTGGGCCCGCTGACCACCGACGTGGCGCCCGGCTACGACCACATCACCTCGGCCATCGGCGCGGCGATGATCGGCTGGTTCGGCACTGCCATGCTCTGCTACGTGACGCCCAAGGAACACCTGGGCCTGCCCAACCGCGACGACGTCAAGGTGGGGGTCATGACCTACAAGCTGGCCGCCCACGCCGCCGACCTCGCCAAGGGCCACCCGACGGCGCGCGCCTGGGACGACGCCATCAGCCGCGCCCGCTTCGAGTTCCGCTGGGAGGACCAGTTCAACCTCGGCATCGACCCGGAAACCGCCCGCGAATACCATGACGAGAGCCTGCCCAAGGAGGCCTTCAAGACCGCCCACTTCTGCTCCATGTGCGGCCCCAAGTTCTGCTCCATGAAGATCAGCCAGGACATCCGCGAGGACGCGCGCAAGCAGAACGAGGTGGCCGCCGGCCTGGAGGAGATGGCGGCCAAGTTCCGGGACTCCGGCGGCGAGATCCTGGTGCCGGTGGCGCCGGCGGAGTAGGGGCGGCTGACGGGCTACGACCCGCGAGCTGAACGCCCGCGTCACAGGCTCCGCGCTTGACGCGGGCGGCGTATCGATTACGAGCCACACTGGGAATGAACGCTCATTCCCCCTGGATTCGCCGTGTCGCCATGGGCGGGACGTAGGCCCGTCTGATGTCACGCTTCTTCATCGACCACCCGATCTTCGCCTGGGTCCTCGCCCTGGTGGTCATGCTGGGCGGCGGGCTGGCGGCCCGCAGCCTGCCGATCGCGCAATATCCCAACATTGCGCCGCCGGCCGTCACCATCGCCGCCACCTATCCCGGCGCCTCCGCCCAGACCCTGCAGACCGCGGTCACCCAGGTCATCGAGCAGCAGCTCAACGGCCTCGACGGCCTGATCTACTTCTCGTCGAACAGCAGCTCCAGCGGCCAACTCTCCATCACCGCGACCTTCAAGGCGGGGACCAACCCCGACATCGCCCAGGTCCAGGTGCAGAACAAGGTGCAGGCCGCCACCCCGTTGTTGCCGCCGCAGGTGCAGCAACTTGGCGTCACGGTGGCCAAGGCGCGCACCAATTTCCTGCTGATCGTCGCCCTGTCGGATCCCACGGAGCACTACACCAACTTCGACATCGCCGACTTCATCGTCAGCCACTTCCAGGACCCGCTGTCGCGGGTGGACGGCGTGGGTTCGGTGCAGACCTTCGGCGCGCAGCACGCCATGCGGATCTGGCTCGACCCGTTCAAGCTGGACAGCTTCAGGCTCACGCCGGCCGACGTCCAGGCCGCCGTGCAGGCGCAGAACATCCAGGTCTCCGCCGGACAGGTCGGCGGGCTGCCCGCCGTCAAGGGCCAGCAGCTGAACGCCACGGTGACCGCCCAGTCGCGGCTCACGACCGCCGCCCAGTTCCGCAACATCGTGGTCCGCGGCGCCACCAGCGGCGGACTGGTCACCCTGGGCGACGTCGCCCGGGTCGATCTGGGCAGCGAGAACTACGACGCCGTCAGCCGCCTGAACGGCCACCCGGCGGCGGGCGTCGCCGTGCAGCTCGCGCCCGGGGCCAACGCGCTCACCACCGCCGACGCCGTCAAGGCCCGCGCCCAGCAACTCGCCGCGAGCCTGCCGCCGGGTCTGCAGCTGTCCTTCCCGGTGGACAACACGACGTTCATCCGCATCTCGATCCACGAGGTGATCAAGACCCTGATCGAAGCCATGATCCTGGTGATCGTGGTGATCTTCGTCTTCCTGCAGAACTGGCGCGCCACCCTGATCCCGGCCATCGCCGTCCCGGTGGTGCTGCTGGGCACTTTCGGGGTGCTGGCGGTGCTCGGCTATTCGATCAACACGCTCACCCTGTTCGCCGTGGTGCTGGTGATCGGCCTGCTGGTCGACGACGCCATCGTGGTGGTGGAAAACGTCGAGCGGCTGATGGCCGAGGAGGGGCTGTCGCCCAGGGAGGCGGCGCGCAAGTCCATGGACGAGATCACCGGCGCCCTGACCGGCATCGCCCTGGTGCTGACCGCCGTGCTGGCGCCGATGGGCTTCTTCGGGGGATCGACGGGGGTGATCTACCGGCAGTTCTCGGTGACCATGGTGTCGGCCATCGTGCTGTCGATCCTGGTCGCCCTGATCCTGACGCCGGCGCTCTGCGCCACCCTGCTCAAGCCGCGGCGCCCGCAGGCCGAGACCCCGCGCGGACCCTTCGCCTGGTTCAACCGCGGCTTTGACGCCTCCCGCCGCAAATACGAGCGCGGCCTGGGCGCGATCGTTGCCCGGCCCTGGCCGGCGCTCCTCGTCTACGGCGCCTTCGTGGCGGTCATGGTGCTGCTGTTCGTGCGCCTGCCCACCGGCTTCCTGCCGGAGGAGGACCAGGGCTCGATGTTCGCCCAGGTGACCCTGCCGGTCGGCGCGGTGCAGACCCGCACCCTCGACGCCCTGCGCATCGTCGAGCACCACTTCCTGGTGGACGAGAAGGACAACGTCAGCGCGCTGTTCACTGTCGCCGGCTTCAACTTCGCCGGGTCCGGGCAGAATTCCGGCATCGGCTTCATCAAGCTCAAGGGCTGGGACGTCCGCAAGGGCGCGGCCAACCACGCGCCGGCGATCGTCCAGCGGGCGATGGCCGCCTTTTCCAGCGTGCGCGACGCGCAGATCTTCGTGGTCGTTCCCCCGGCGGTGCAGGAGCTCGGCAACGCCACCGGCTTCGACCTGCAGCTGGAGGACCGCGGCGGCCTCGACCACCTGGCCTTCCTGGCGGCGCGCAACCAGCTCCTCGGCATGGCGCAGGGCGACGCCAACCTGGATTCGGTGCGCCCCAACGGCCAGGACGACACCCCGCAGATCCACGTCGATGTCGACACCACCCACGCCGCCGCCCTGGGGGTCAGCCCAGCCGACATCAACAGCACCCTGAGCAGCGTCTGGGGCGCCACCTACATCGGCGACTTCATCGACCACGACCGGGTCAAACGGGTCTATATGGAAGGCGACGCGCCGTTCCGCACCGCGCCCGCCGACCTGTTCGATTGGTATGTCCGCAACGCCGCCGGGACCATGACGCCGTTCTCCGCCTTCTCGACGGTCGGCTGGGTCTATGGGCCATCGCAGCTGACGCGCTACAACGGCGTGCCGTCTTTCGAGATCCAGGGCCAGGCCGCCCCCGGGAAAAGCTCCGGCGTCGCCATGCAGGACGTCGAGAAGATGGTCGCCCGGCTACCGGCCGGCGTCGGGTCCGAATGGACCGGCCTGTCGCTGCAGGAGCGCGCCGCCGGCGCCCAGGCGCCGCTGCTCTACGGCCTGTCGATCCTGGTGGTCTTCCTGTGCCTGGCGGCGCTCTACGAGAGCTGGTCGATCCCCGCCGCGGTGCTGCTGATCCTGCCGCTGGGCGTGGTCGGGGCTCTGCTCGCGGCGACCTTGCGGGGCCTCTACAACGACATCTATTTCCAGGTCGGCCTGCTGACCACCATGGGGCTCGCGGCCAAGAACGCCATCCTGATCGTGGAGTTCGCCCTGGACGGCCGAAAGCGTGGCATGGGGGCCGTGGAGGCGGCGATGCTGGCCGCCCGCCAGCGCCTGCGGCCGATCCTGATGACCTCTCTGGCCTTCATGGCCGGCGTGCTGCCGCTCGCCACCTCCAGCGGCGCCGGCGCCGGCAGTCAGAACGACATCGGCACCGGGGTGATCGGCGGCATGTTGTCAGCCACGGCGCTGGCGATCTTCTTCACGCCGCTGTTCTTCGTCCTGGTGCTTCGCTACTTCCCGCTCAAGGCGGAGACGCGGACCCCGGGGACCGAGGCGGAACTCGCGCCATGACCGCCTCGCCCAACCTGCGGCCGGGCGGCGTCTACGCCGATGAAGACCTGTCGGCCGTGGACTGGGCCGAACGCGACCTGACCGACCTGACCCTGACCCACTGCACGCTCACCGACGTCCAACTCAGCGCGGTGATCCTGCAGGACGGCCGCTTCACCGACTGCCGCTTCGTGCGCTGCCGCTTCGCCCACGCCGACCTGCGCGAAGCGCGCTTCCTGCGCTGCAACTTCGCCGACCCCGACAGCCACTCCGGCGTGCAGATCGCCTTTTCGCAGGCCGACCAGGCGCGGTTCGAGGCTTGCGACCTGTCCTTCGCCGACATCGACCGCACCAGCCTGTGGGCCGCGGCCTTCGTCAGCACGAACCTCCGGGGCGCGCGGTTCCACCGGGCGGATTTCAGCCGCGCGTTCGGCGCCAAGGTGGTTCGCACGGCCGCGGCCTTCACCGCCTGCAACCTGGAACTCGCCGACCTCTCGGACGCGGGCCTGGCGACTTGCGACCTTTCGGGCTCATCCCTGCGCGAGGCCGACCTGACGGGGGCCGACCTGGAGGGCGCCGACCTCACCGGCTGCGACCTGTTCCAGGCGCTGACCGGGGGCGCGAAACTCGCGGGCGCGGACCTGCGCGGCGCGCAGGTCTCCGGCCTCGGCCTGGCGGGGCTCGCCACCTACGAGGGGCTGAAGATCACCTTGTCACAGCAGCAGGCCCTGCTCACCGCCATGGGCCTCGACGTCTACGCCGATTAGTCCCGCTGGCCCTGCGCCTTGGCCTTCGCTTCGGCGGGCCAGAGGCGCACGGCGACGGCCACGGTCACCGAGCCCAGCACCGCGCTCGCCGCGCCCGCCCACTGCACCGGGGTCATGCCCATGGCCGCGTAGTGGCCGGCGAGGCCGGCGCAGATGACCACCATGGACGCGGTCGCCCAGTCGATGAGTTCTTTCGAGGTGATCATGGCGAGGTCCCTGGGAGTCGGCTTTGGGATGAAACGGTGACGCGCATCAAAGCCGGGAGTTGTTTACCGAAACCCTTCGGCGCACCGCGATGCGGCATTGGGGCGCAGCGCCTGGCGGTGTAGGAAAATCGGCCCGTATCGCCGCCGCGTGAGATCCCGAATGGACGCCAAAGCCCTCAACCAGTTCACCGCCGACCTGTGGCGCGACGAGATCACCCCCGCGCTGGTCGACTACATCCGCATCCCGGCCAAGTCGCCGGCCTTCGATCCGGACTGGGCGGCGAACGGGCACATCGACGCGGCGGTCGAGCACATGGCCGGCTGGGCGCGCGGCAAGCTCGCCGACCTGCCCGGCGCGACGCTGGAGATCGTGCGTCTGGCCGGCCGCACCCCGGTGATCCTCATCGAGGCGCCCGGCGAAATCGACGATACCGTCCTGCTCTACGGCCACCTCGACAAGCAGCCGGAGATGACCGGCTGGGCCGAAGGCCTCGGGCCCTGGGAGCCCGTGGTCAAAGGCGACCGGCTCTACGGCCGCGGCGGGGCCGACGACGGCTACGCGATCTACGCCTCGGTGACCGCCCTGCTGGCGCTGCAGGCCCAGGGCGTGCGGCGCGCCCGCTGCGTGGTGCTGATCGAGGCCTGCGAGGAGAGCGGGTCGCCCGACCTGCCGTTCTACGTCGACCATCTGGCCGAGCGTATCGGCGCGCCGTCGCTGGTGATCTGCCTCGACTCGGGTTGCGGCAACTACGACCAGCTGTGGCTGACCACCTCGCTGCGCGGCATGACCGGCGGGCGACTGACCGTCCAGGTGCTGGAGGAGGGCGTCCATTCCGGCGACGCCTCGGGCGTGGTCCCCGACAGCTTCCGCCTGGCGCGCGCCCTGCTCGCCCGCGTCGAGGACGCCGCCACCGGCCAGGTCCTGCCGCCGGTCTGCAGCGTCGATATCCCCGCCGAGCGCATCCGCCAGGCCAAGGTGGCGGGCCAGGCGCTGGGCGAGGAGGCCTGGCGCAAGTTCCCATGGGCCGGCGACACGGCCCCGCCCACCGGCGACATCACCGAGCTGGTCCTGAACCGCACCTGGCGCCCGCAGCTCACCGTCATCGGGGCCGGCGGCCTGCCGCAGCCGGGCGACGCCGGCAATGTGCTGCGGCCCTCAACGACACTGGCGCTGAGCCTGCGCCTGCCGCCCACCGCCGACGCCGCGGCCTGCGGCAGGGCGTTCGAGCAGGCCTTCACCGCCGATCCGCCGCAGGGCGCGCGGGTCACCTACGAGAGCGCCGGGGCCAGCTCCGGCTGGAACGCCCCGCCGCTGGCGCCCTGGCTGGAGGCCGCCGTCCAGCGGGCCAGCCAGGCGACCTTCGGCCGCGAGGCCGCGCTGATGGGCGAGGGCGGCTCGATCCCGTTCATCGGCATGCTGGGCGAGAAGTTCCCGCAGGCGCAGTTCGTGATCACCGGCGTGCTTGGACCCCATTCCAACGCCCACGGCCCCAACGAATTCATCCACCTGCCCACCGGTCAGAAGGTCACCGCCGCCGCCGCCCTGATCCTCGCCGACCACGCCGCGCGCGACCGCTGACGGCGGAAGCTTCTCCCCGGTCGCCCACGCGAAAAGGGCCGCCCCGGTCGGAGCGGCCCTCATCGGTAGTCCCCAACGGAAGGGGTTAGTTGGGCGGGGTCTCGATCGGCGCGGGGGCCGGGGCCGTCTGGGTCGGCATCGGCGCCGGGGTCGGCGCCGTCTGCGGCGGCAGGTTCAGGACCAGCGGCGGCGCCGGGGCGGCGGCGGCCGGAGCGGGCGCCGCGGGCGTCGGCATCCGCATGGGCGGCGGCGCGATCTGCGCCGGGGCCGTGGCGCCGGCGTCCGAACTCACGTCGGAGGCTGCGCGCGCCGGGCGGGCATGGGCGGCCGAGGTGTGACGGACGGTCGTGTGGCTGGCCGCCGGGTGCGCGCTATTGGCGGTCGTCGTGGTGGTGGTCGTCGTGTGGCTCGTGGCCGGCGGCGTGGGCGCGGTGTTCTGCGCCATCTGATCGCCGGCGACCGGAGCCGTCGAGGTTACGCTGGTCGTCGTGGTCATGGCCGCCGGACCGCCGGGGGTCAGTTCGGCCATGCCCTGGGCGTGCGGCTGGCTATAGTACCAGCCCGCCGCGGCCAGCCCGCCGACCAGGATCACGCCGACGGCGATGGCGATTGGGGCGGTGGAGGTTTTCCGGCGCGCGCTGCTGCTCGCAAAAGCCGGCGTCGCGGCGAAGGCGGGCTCCGCCGTATCCAGGCGCGGCTCACGCGACGCATAGCCCTCCGAGGTCGCGACGGCCGGGCTGCTCAGGCTCGTCGCGGCGGGCTCGGGCGTGGCTGCGAAGCTGCGCAGTTCGGGCGTTGCCGCGGGCGCGGCGCGGCTCACGCGTCCGCCGCCGAAGCCGCGGCGCTTCTTGCCGCGCTCCCAGGCCGGGACGGGCGCAAACATCGGAGTGTCCGACTCGTTGGTGAGCGGGCTGTTGTCGGTGGTCGAAGTGAAATCGGTAGACATTGGATAGTCCCTCCAGGGGAAAGTCGCTGGACGATGGAAACGGCAAGTGGCCAATCGGGTTCCAAGAATGAAACACCGAAGCGTCGCCATGGAAATTCATGGACTGTGCTTCGCGGGGCGTTGGAGTCTGGCCAATAGTCATTGAATACAGAGATATGGGGAGACGATAGGAGTCGTAATATTTCGCAGCATGGCGACTTTCTGGCCCGGCTTGGCGCCAAATGACCTTATTCTCCAGGGGGCGGCCGGCGCTTGCGGACCCCTGCGGGACAACGCCTCACCCGGCCGTCCATAGCCGCCTGAGCGGCCTCTCGCCGCGCCGTTCGGTCGCGATTTTCTTAAGCGGCCTTAACGATTTGTGGCCTCGGCGCCGCGCTAGCTGGACGCCGGGTCAACGCGGCCCCTCGGGACGCCGCAAAACCTTGACCCTGTGCGCGCGGCATCCGCAAGCTGGCCGCCTATTGGGAGGGTCGCATGGCGCTCAAGGCCAATCTCCAGCGCGAATGGCGCTTCATGCATGGCCTGAATCGAACGCTGAAGCGCGTGAAGTCGATCGCGCCGGATAGCCCGAACCTGATCTGCGATGACGTCCAGGAGGCCGTCGACCAATGGCGCGAGCGCACCGCCATGACCTTCGAGGGCCGCACCGTCAGCTACGGCGAGCTCGACGCCATCGCCAACCGCTTCGCCCACTGGGGCAAGGGCCTGAACCTGCGCCGCGGCCAGACCGTCGCGCTCTTCATGCCCAATCGGCTGGAATATTTCGCGGTCTGGTACGGCCTGTCGAAGATCGGCGTGGTCACCGCCCTGATCAACAATCAGCTCTCGGGCCTGGCGCTGGCCCACTGCCTGAACGTCTCGGCCGCCACCTGCATCATCGTCGACGCCGAGACATCGCCGGTGTTCGAGGCCGCCAAGGGGTTGCTTGAAAAGCCCCTCTCCCAATGGATCATGGGTCCCGCCCACGGCGACCAGCGCGACCTGGTCCAGGCGCTGAAGAGCTGCAGCCAACTCCCGCCGGACAAGGGCGTCCGCGAGGACATCCGCGCCCACGATACCGCGCTCTTGATCTTCACCTCGGGCACCACCGGCCTGCCCAAGGCCGCGCGCATCACCCACGTGCGCGCCCAGCTCTACATGCGCGGCTTCGCGGGCTCGACGGGGGCCGAGGCCAGCGACCGCATCTACGTGGCGCTGCCGCTCTATCACGCCACCGGCGGCCTCTGCGCCCTGGGCGCGGCCTTGCTGAACGGCGGTTCGGTCTTCCTGCGCCGCAAGTTCTCCGCCAGCCATTTCTGGGGGGAGGCGATCGACGAGGGCTGCACGATGTTCGTCTACATCGGCGAGCTCTGCCGCTATCTCGTGAACCAGCCGCCTAGCGAGGACGAGACCCGCCACAAGATCCGCATGGCCTTCGGCAACGGCCTGCGCCCCGACATCTGGCCGGTGATGAAGGAGCGTTTCCGGATTCCCGAGATCCTCGAGTTCTACGGATCCACCGAGGGCAACGTCTC
The DNA here is from genome assembly GCA_044445675.1 of Caulobacterales bacterium. Classification (GTDB taxonomy): domain Bacteria; phylum Pseudomonadota; class Alphaproteobacteria; order Caulobacterales; family Caulobacteraceae; genus Phenylobacterium. Next base: position 9,937 of record JBIOED010000082.1, read on the forward strand.
GATGTTCAACTTCGATGGCCGCGAGGGGGCTATCGGCCGCGCCCCCAAGTGGCTGCGCAACCGGTTCAACATCCGCCTCGTGCAGTTCGACGTGGAGAACGAAGAGCCGGTCCGCGGCGCCAACGGGCTCTGCATCGAGGCCGGTCCGGGGGAGATCGGCGAGTGCCTCGGCCAGATCGGCGCGGATGCGCGCAGCGAATACGCCGGCTACGTCAGCAAGGCTGAATCCCAGAAGAAGGTGTTGCGCGACGTCTTCGAAAAGGGCGACGCCTGGTTCGCCACCGGCGACCTGATGCGGAGCGACGCCGACGGCTATTTCTATTTCGTCGACCGCATCGGCGACACCTTCCGCTGGAAGGGCGAAAACGTCTCCACCACCGAGGTCGCCGAGCGGCTGCTGGGCTGCCCGGGCGTCAAGGAAGCCAACGTCTATGGCGTGGAGGTCGCCGGCGCCGAGGGCCGCGCCGGCATGGCCGGCCTGGTGGTCGGGCACGAGTTCGACATCCAGGCCTTCGGCGAGGGGGTGGCCCGCGAGCTGCCGCCCTACGCTCAGCCGCTGTTCGTCCGCATCCTGCCGGAGCTGGAGACCACCGGCACCTTCAAGACCCGCAAGATGGACCTGATCGCCGACGGCTTCGACCCCGGCAAGGTCAAGGGGCCGCTCTACGTCCACGATGCGAAGCGGGGCTATGTGAAGGTCACCAAGGGCGTCTTCGACAAGATCGCCGCCGGGGCCGTCAAGGTCTGAGCCTTGCGGCGGCCGGCGCAGGCTCCCCTTCCTGGCTGCGGGATTCACACATCTCGATAATTCTTATTTATCAAATACCTAGAAGGGTTCATCTCGCTCATCCTTCTCCCACAAGAGGGAGAAGGATAGATCAGTGGCCGCCTCGAAGATGTGTGCATCCCTTAGCCTTCCAGGGTCAGGAAAAAGCACTTTACATTGCAAAGTAATTTGCCCATAACCGCGGTCATCGACCCTCCTTGAGGCTAGGGACAAATGACCGATCAAGACTCCGTTCGCGACGACATCGCCTTCATGCGCGGCCTCGCCGAGGCGGGGCGCAGCGCGCCGCTGCAGGGCGGGTCGATCCTCATGGCCGCCGGTCTGATCTTCGGCGCCTGCGCCCTGGCCACCTGGATGTGGGTGGCCCAGGCCACGACCCCGCTGTTCATGCCGGTCCTCTGGTTCGGGGGCGTAGCGCTGTTCCTGGCGATCCTGTTCGCCGTCAGGCGCCGGCTGCCGGCCAAGTCCGGCTCCGGCGAGGCGGCGGCGCTGGTCTGGGCCGGCGCCGGCTGGGCGGTCTTCGTGATCGTGCTCAGCCTGGTGATCATGGGTTACCGCGTCCACGCCGGCTGGATCATGGCGGCGATCTGTCCGGTGGTGCTGGCCACCTACGGCGCGGCCTGGACGGTGGCCGGCCTGTTGGCCCACCGCGCCTGGATCCGGGTCGTGGGGATGGCGTCCTTCGTCATGGCCCTGGTTTGCGCCTGGTATGCCCTCGACGTCCGGCTGCTGTTCCTGATCTACGCCTTCTCGCTGTTCGGGCTCGTGGCGCTGCCGGGCTTCATCCTCATGCAGCAGGCCCGCAAGGCGGTCGCGTGACCCATGGACGACTTCGACATCGACCGGATCGACGAGATCATCCACGGCCGCCTGCGCCTGGGCGTCATGGCCTATCTCTCCACCGCCGGAACCGCCGACTTCAACACGCTGAAGGCGCGGCTCCAGGCCACGGACGGCAACCTTTCGGCGCACCTGCGCAAGCTGGAGGAGGCCGGCTACGTGGCCATCGACAAGAGCTTCGTCGGCAGGAAGCCGCTGACCACCGTCTGCCTCACCGAGCCCGGCCGCACGGCCTTCATCGCCTACCTCGACGCCATGGCGCGTCTGGTGAACTCCCCATCCTGAAAAGGAAGACCCCGATGTTTCCGCTTCTCCGGCGCGCTGTCCTGGCCGGCGCCTTCGCCCTCACCGCCACCGCCGCCTTGGGCCAGCCGGCCGCCGATCCCAACCGGCTGTTCGCCGACTCCCGGCTGGTGGTCCGCGACCGGTTCTCCGACGAAATCGTCGGCCGCGGCCCCGACGTGGTGTTCATCCCTGGCCTCGCGTCGTCGCGCGCCACTTGGAAGGCCACGGCGGAACGGCTGCGCGGCCACTACCGCCTGCACCTGCTGCAGGTGGCGGGCTTCGCTGGCGAGCCGTCGCGGGGCAACGCCAGCGGCGACGTGCTGGTCCCGACCGCCGAAGCGATCGACGCCTATCTGGTCCAGCAGAAGCTGACGCCCGCCGTCGCCGTGGGCCACTCGCTCGGCGGCACGACGCTGCTCTACCTCGCCGAAAAGCATCCCGAGCACCTGAAGAAGGTGCTGATCGTCGACGCCCTGCCGTTCTTCGGCGGCATGCGCGACCCCAAGGCCACCGTCGACAGCGTACGGCCGATGGCCGCCGGGATGCGCGACGCCATGATGGCCAACACCGGCCCGGTCACGGCGGCGTCGCTGGCGCCGCAGATGAGGGCGATGTCGAAGGATCCCGCGACCCAGCACATGGTCGCCGAATGGGGTGCGGTCAGCGACCGCACGGTGGTGGCGCGCGCCATGTACGACGACCTGACCCTCGACCTGCGGCCGGGCCTGGCGGCGATCCACACCCCGATCATCCTGCTCTATCCGGACAACACGCCGCTCGGCGTGCCGGCCGGGGTGATGGAGAAGGTCTATCCGGCGGTCTACGCCCCGGCCGCCTCGGTAAAGCCGACCCTGGTGGCGAACTCGCAGCATTTCATCATGCTCGACCAGCCGCAGGCCTTCGCCGACGCCCTCGACGCCTTCCTTGCAGGCAAGTGACGGATCGCGCGGGCGCGCTATGGTGAGGCTTGCCAACCTCAGGTGAGTCCCGCCATGCCGACCCGCGCCCTTCGACCCTTCCTTTTCGCCGGCGTCGCCGCCGCGCTGGCCTGGGCTTCCGCCGCCGAGGCGGGCGACGTGGCCCGGCAGAAGGCCCAGATCGACGCCGGCCTCGACCGCGGCTACGGCCACCTCGACGCGCTCTACAAGGACATCCACCAGCACCCCGAGCTCGGCTTCCAGGAAACCGCCACGGCCGCCAAACTGGCCAGGGAGATGCGCGCCCTGGGCTTCGAGGTCACCGAGCATGTGGGCAGGACCGGCGTCGTCGCGCTCTACCGTAACGGTCCCGGCCCCACGGTCATGGTGCGCACCGAGCTCGACGCCCTGCCGATGGAGGAAAAAACCGGCCTGCCCTACGCCAGCCATGCCGTCACCACTTGGCAGGGCAAACCGACCCCGGTCGCGCACAGCTGCGGCCACGACATCCACATGGCCGCCTGGGTCGGCGCCGCCCAGGCTCTGGTGGCCATGAAGGGTCAGTGGCATGGGACCCTGATGTTCATCGGCCAGCCGTCGGAGGAGACGGTGGGCGGGGCCAGGGCGATGATCGCCGACGGCCTCTTCACCCGCTTCCCCAAGCCGGACATCGGCTTCGCCCAGCACGTGTCGAACGGCCCGGTCGGCAGCGTCTTCTACATGCCGGGGGTCGAGTCCTCGAACTCCAACGATCTCAACATCACCTTCCATGGCCGCGGCTCGCACGGCTCGCGCCCGCAGGACAGCATCGACCCGGTGATGGAGGCCGCCCGCTTCGTGGTCGACGTGCAGTCCGTGATCAGCCGCGAGAAGGACCCGGCCGCCTTCGGCGTCATCACCGTGGGCGCGATCCAGGCGGGCAGCGCCGGCAACATCATCACCGACACCGCCGTCCTGCGCGGCACCATCCGCACCTATGACGACAAGGTGCGCGACAAGATGCTGGCCGGCATCCGCCGCACCGCCAAGGCGGTGGCCGACATGGCCGGGGCGCCGGCCCCCGACGTGGACCTGGCCGGGGGCGGCAAGGCGGTGGTCAACGACGCGGCGATCACCGCCCGCACCGCCGCCGTCTTCAAGGCGGCCTTCGGCGATCACGCCATCGCCATGACCGCCCCCAACTCGGCCAGCGAGGACTATTCGGAGTACATCGTCGCCGGCGTCCCCTCGCTGTTCTTCGGCCTCGGCGGCTACGACCCGCAGGTGATCGCCCAGGCCCGCGCCAAGGGCCAGCCGCTCCCCACCAACCACTCGCCCTACTTCGCGCCGGACCCCGAACCCGCCATCCGCACCGGCGTCGAGGCCATGACGCTGGCCGTGCTGAACGTCATGGGGTGAGGCCCGCGCCGCGCGTTACGGTCTTCTAAATAATTCTTTATAATCATATGCTTATGATGATCCACCTCAGCTTATCCTTCTCCCACAGGAGGGAGAAGGATACGTTCAGCGGTCGCCTCGAAGAGTGCGCCAGCCGTAGCACCGCTGCGCGGAGGACGTCGGCTGCGCCCGCCCCGTGACTCGCCTATATTCCTGGCCATGCCCGACGACATCGCCCCCGCCAGCGCCCCCCTCAAGGGCGCGGCGCTGATCAAGGACGAGGTCAAGCGCCTGCCGGATCGGCCGGGCGTCTACCGCATGGTGGGCGACGAGGGCGAGGTGCTCTACGTCGGCAAGGCGCGCAGCCTGAAGAAGCGGGTGGTGCAGTACGCGCAGGGCCGCTTCCACACCCAGCGTATCGCCCACATGGTCGACCTGACGCGCTCCATGGAGTTCGTCACCACCCGCACCGAGACCGACGCCCTGCTGCTCGAGATCAACCTGATCAAGCAGCTGAAGCCGCGCTTCAACGTCCTGCTGCGCGACGACAAGTCGTTCCCCGAGATCGTCATCCGCCGCGAGCACGCCGCCGCCCAGCTTCGCAAGCATCGCGGCGCCCACACCATCAAGGGCGACTATTTCGGCCCCTTCGCCAGCGCCTGGGCGGTGAACCGCACGCTGAACACCCTGCAGAAGGCCTTCCTGCTGCGCTCCTGCTCCGACAGCGTCTACGAGAGCCGCACCAGGCCCTGCATGCTGCACCAGATCCGCCGCTGCTCGGCGCCCTGCACCGGCCTGATCGGCCTGGAGGACTACAACGGCCTGGTGAACCAGGCGGGCGACTTCCTGCGCGGCAAGAGCCGCGCGGTGGTGCAGCGCCTGTCCGAAGAGATGCAGGCGGCGTCCGACGACATGGAGTTCGAGCGCGCCGCGCGCCTGCGCGACCGCATCCGCGCGCTGGCCTCCATCGCCCAGGAGCAGCAGATCAATCCGGAGACCGTGGACGAGGCCGACGTCTTCGCCCTGCATGCCGAGGGCGGCCAGGCCTGCGTCCAGGTGTTCTTCTTCCGCGCCGGCCAGAACTGGGGCAACCGCGCCTATTTCCCGAAAATCAGCGGCCTGCTGGCGGAAAAGTCTGACGAGGCCCCCGAGGTGATGGCCGCCTTCCTGGGCCAGTTCTACGACGACAAGCCGATCCCCAAGCTGATCCTCGCCAATGTCGAGCCGGCGGAGAAGGACCTGCTGCAGGAGGCCTTCGCGCTGAAGGGCGGCCGCAAGGTGGAGAT
>JBIOED010000083.1:0-15404 GCA_044445675.1 Caulobacterales bacterium
GGGCTGACCAGCGCCCAGGAGTTGTCCGGCGCACGGATCTGCGTCCAGGCCGGCGGCGCCAGCCGGGACAACCTGGCCGACTTCTTCCGCGCTCGGGGCCTGAGCTATAAGCCGGTGGTCGTGGCCTCGGAGGCCGAGGCGCGCCAGCGCTACGAGAACGATGGCTGCGATGCGTTTACGGCCGACATCTCGGCGTTGGCCGGCTCGCGCTCGGTGCTGAACAATCCCGGCGCCCACGTCATCCTGCCCGACGTAATCTCCAAGGAACCCTTAGGGCCGGTCGTGCGCCAGAACGATCCGGTCTGGACCGACATCGTCCGCTGGACCGTCTATGCGACGATCCTGGGCGAGGAGCTGGGCCTTTCCTCCAAGACCGTGGCGCAAGCCCGCGAGACGGCGTCAGATCCCCAGACCCGCAGGCTGCTGGGGGTCGATGGCGACTACGGCGCGCTGTTGGGATTGAGGCGGGATTGGGCCTATCAGGTGATCCGCCAAGTGGGCGCCTATCAGGAGATCTTCCGGCGGGATGTGGGCTCGGACTCGCCGCTCAAGCTGGATCGTGGCCTGAACGCCCTGTGGAATGCCCCCAAGCCCGGCCTGCTCTACGCCCCGCCGCTGCGTTAGAGGGCAAGCCGCATGGCGCAGCGGTTACCGACGTCCAAGCCCAGCGCGGCCTCGCGCCGGCAGATGGCGGAGAGGCGTGGGTTCAGGTTGGCGCTGTCCAGCTCGGCAAATCCCATGCGGGCATAAAACGGTCCATTCCAGGCGATGTCGCGAAAGGTGCTGAGCGTCACTGCAGAAGCGCCTCGGCGACGGGCCAGCGCGATTGTCGCGCGCATCAGATGGCGGCCTACGCCTTGACCCTGCCGGTTCGACCGTACGGCGAGTTCCCAGAGATGAAGCGCGTCCTCACAGACTTGGCACGCGGCGAAGCCCAGAAGCTGATCGCCGTCTTCGGCGACCAGCACCAGGCCGTCGATCTGGAACGGGATGTAGAACTCCACCGGGCTCACCGTGTCGTCGGCGATCGCATCCTGGCTGGAGCCACGGAACGTGAGCGCCGCTGAACGCTCGATGTCGGGAAGCTTGTCCAGATCGAGAGATGTCGCGAGGCGGATTTCGATGGGTCAGGCTCCGGTCGCGACGGGGGTGTCGGCGCAGCCGCCCCATTCGGTCCAGGAGCCGTCGTAGACCGCCACGTCCTCCCGCCCCAGCCGGGCCAGCGCCAGGGCCAGGAGGGCCGCGCTGACCCCTGAGCCGCACGTCGTGACGATGGGCCCGTCGAGGTCGACGCCGGCGTTGAGGAACGCCGCGCGGAGGTCGCCAGCGGTTTTCATCGTGCCGTCGCCGGCGATCAGACCCTCCCACGGCACGTTGTGGGCCCCCGGCATGTGGCCGCTTCGCAGGCCCGCGCGCGGCTCAGGGGCCTCGCCGCGGAAACGGACGCCGGCGCGGGCGTCGACCAGCTGTGCGTCGCGGCGGTCGACCGCGCCGCGCACCGCCTCCAGGTCGCGGACGAGGCTGGGGTCGAACGCCGGCTCGATCGTCGTCGGCGCGGGATTGGGCGCCTCGGCCGTCACGGCTCGCCCCTCGGCGCGCCATTTCGCCAAGCCGCCGTCGAGGACGAAGACCTCTGGGAATCCCATGGTCCGCAGCGTCCACCAGACGCGGGGCGCGGAGAAGATGCCCTGATCGTCATAGATGATGATCGTCAGGTCGCGCCGCAGCCCCAGCCCGCCCGCCGCCTCGGCGAAGGCGTCGGGCGCCGGCAGCATGTGCGGCAGCGCGGTGGCGCGGTCCGAGATGGCGTCGATGTCGAAGAACACCGCGCCCGGGATGTGCGCGGCGGCATAGGCCTGCGCGCCGGTGCGCCCGTCGCCTGGCATGAACCAGGTGGCGTCGACCACCTGCACCGCGTCCGAGCCGAGCCGGTCGGCGAGCCAGGCGGTAGGGACCAGCGGATCGCTCATGCCAGCCACGCCGGCACGGGCAGGCCGTGCTCCCTCAGGAAATCCGGGTTGTAGATCTTGGACTGATAGCGCTGGCCGCCGTCGGCGAGCACGGTGACGATGGTCTTGCCCGGGCCGAGGTCTCGGGCTAGCCGGATTGCGCCCGCCACGTTGATCCCCGTCGAGCCGCCCATCAGCAGGCCCTCGTGCTCGACCAGGTCGAAGAGGACCAGCAGCAGCTCCTCGTCGGATATCCTGTAGGGGCGGTCGATGGTCAGGCCTTCAATGTTCGCGGTGACGCGACCCTGGCCGATCCCCTCGGTGATCGAGGAGCCTTCCGCCTTCAGTTCGCCCTCGACGTACCAGTTGAACAGCGCCGCGCCATATGGGTCGGCCAGGCCGACGGCGATCCCCGGGTTCTTCTCGCGCAGGGCGTGCGCCACCCCGGCCAGAGTGCCGCCGGAGCCGATGGCGGAGATGAAGCCGTCGATGCGCCCCTGCGTCTGCGCCCAGATCTCCGGGCCGGTGCCGCGGATGTGCGCCTCGCGGTTGGCCGTGTTGTCGAACTGGTTGGCCCAGACGGCGCCGGCCGGCTCCTTGGCGTCAAGGTCAGCCGCCAAGCGGCCGGAAACCCGGACGTAGTTCATTTCGTCGGCGTAGGGCACGGCGTCCACCTCCACGAGGTCGGCCCCATAGAGCCTGACGGCGTCCTTCTTCTCCTGGCTCTGGTTGCGCGGGATGACGATGGTGCAGCTATAGCCGAGCGCCCTGGCGACCATGGCCAGACCGATGCCGGTATTGCCCGCCGTGCCCTCGACGATCCGGCCGCCGGGGCGCAGGAGGCCCTTGGCCTCGGCGTCGCGGACCATGTAGAGGGCGGCCCGGTCCTTCACCGACTGGCCCGGGTTCAGGAATTCGGCCTTGCCGAGGATCTCGCAGCCGGTGAGCGCGCTGGCGCGGTTCAGCCGGATGAGCGGGGTGTTGCCGATCGTGTCGAGGACACTGTGCGCTATCGTCATGCGCGCTACTTAGGCGCGACGTTCGCCGAGCAGAAGGGGCCGTTCAGGCTTTGGCCAGCGACAGTTGCACGACGTTGGTGCGCTCCGTGCGAAAACCGGCTTCGCAATAGCTCAGGTAGAACTTCCAGAGCTTACGGAACCGCTCGTCGAAGCCCAGCGGGCGGATGTCGCTCCAGGCCGCGTCGAAGCCTTTGTGCCATTCGGCCAGGGTCTCGGCGTAGTCCTGGCCAAACCGCTCTATCCGCGTCCAGGTCAGGCCCGCCTTGTCCGTCACCTTCCTCAGCCGCTCCTCGGAGGGCAGCATGCCGCCGGGGAAGATGTACTTCTGGATGAAATCGGCGCGGCTGCGGTATTCCTCAAAATATTCGTCGCGGATGGTGATGATCTGCAGCCCCGCCCGGCCCCCGGGGGCGAGCGTCTCGCTGATCTTGCCGAAGTAGGCGGGCCAGTAGCGCTCGCCCACCGCCTCGAACATCTCGATGGAGGCGACGCGGTCGAAACGGCCGTCCACGTCACGGTAGTCGACCATCTTGATCTCGGCGCGCTCGGAGAGGCCGGCGTCGAAGATCCTGCGCCTGGCGAAAGCGTACTGTTCCTCGGAGATGGTAATGGCGGTGACCTTGGCGCCTACCTCGCGGGCCGCGTATTCCGCGAAGCCGCCCCAGCCGCAGCCGATCTCCAGCACGCTCTGGCCAGCCTGCAGGCCCATGCCTTGAGCCAGCGCCTCGTATTTGGCGGTCTGGGCGCCCGCCAGCGACTGGCCGGGCCGCTCGTACTTGGCCGACGAGTAGGTCATCGTCGGGTCCAGCCACTTGGCGTAAAAGGCGTTGCCCAGGTCGTAGTGGGCATGGATGTTCTTGCGCGCGCCTTCGCGACTGTTGAAGCGGAAGGCGTGGCGGATGCGGTTGACCGTCCAGGCGAGCGGATTGCCCATGGTGACGATGTGCAACCGGTTCCAGTTGGCCGCGAATACCGAAAGCAGGTCGGCGAGATTCGGCGTGTCCCACTCGCCGGCCATGTAGGCCTCCGCGAAGCCGATGTCGCCGGCCGCCAGCGCGCGGCGGATGAAGCGGAAGTCGTGGATGACCAGCCGCGCCTCGGGGCCGGGCTCGCAGCCCGCGACACGCAGTTCGCGGCCCGACGGCGTGACGAAGGTGACGGCGCCCAGCACCCAGTTGCGGGCGATGACCCGCAGGGCGGCGCGGAAGACCGCCGGCGCGCCCTTCAGTCCGGGCAGCCGGCGGAACGCCCGCCGGTCATAGGCCAGCGCCGCCAGCGAAGGTTCCTGGACGAGGCTCATGATCGCATTCCCCGAACGCTCACAGACAATACATACCACCACTCGTTAAGCTGGCGAGAGCCGGCCGCCATAAGGATACGGTCCCGCAGCTGCGCCGGACGCGCGGGCGAACGGATTCCAGGCTTGTGAAGGCTCGCGGCGCGCGCCACTTGTCGACAATAGAGACAGGCTGTCGTCAGGCAGTCGACAGACGAGGCCCGGCCAGACCCGTGACCCAGCCCAATGCCGTCATCGAGATCACGCCCGCGAACGGGCCGGTTGTCCGTATCGGCAACGCCGAGCGGCTGACGATCATCGCCGGTCCCTGTCAATTGGAGAGCCGCCAGCACGCGATCGAGACGGCGCACGCGTTGAAGGAAATGGCCCGGCGGCTGGATGTCGGACTGATCTACAAGACGTCCTTCGATAAGGCGAACCGCACGTCGGTGAACACCCAGCGCGGTGTGGGTCTGCGCGACGCCCTGCCGATATTTGCAGAAATCCGCGAGGTCACCGGCCTTCCGACGCTGACTGACGTCCACGAGATCGACCAGTGCGCCGAGGCTGCCGAAGCGGTCGATGTGCTGCAGATCCCCGCCTTCCTGTCCCGCCAGACCGACCTACTGCTGGCCGCCGGCCGCACGGGCAAGGTCGTCAACGTCAAGAAGGGCCAATTCCTCGCGCCGTGGGACATGAAGAACGTCGTGGGCAAGGTGCTGTCGGTCGGCAACCCCAACGTCATGGCTTGCGAACGGGGCGTCTCCTTCGGCTACAACACTCTGGTCTCCGATATGCGGGCGCTGCCGATCATGCGCGAGATCGGCTGCCCCGTGGTGTTCGACGCGACCCATTCCGTGCAGCAACCGGGTGGGCAGGGCGCCACATCGGGCGGCCAGCGCGAGTTTGTGCCGGTGCTGGCTCGCGCCGCGGTGGCGATCGGCGTGGCCTGTGTGTTCATGGAAACCCATCCCGATCCGGACAACGCCCCCTCTGACGGCCCCAACATGGTTCCGATGAACGAATTCGAGGCCTTGGTCGGCGAACTCCTGGAGTACGACGCGCTTGCCAAGCGGCCCCGACGCTAGCGTCGCCCTGACGCTTGACCCCGCACGCAACGCGCCGCACATCCTGAACGCCATGGACCTCTCAGCGCTGCAGCACCTCCTGGGCTTGGCCCCCGGCCGGCGCGTCGCCTGCGTCGGCGACCTGATGGTCGACCGCTTCGTCTATGGGGAGGTGAGCCGCGTCTCGCCGGAAGCGCCGGTGCCGATCCTGGCCCGTTCCCACGAATTGATGATGCTGGGCGCGGCGGGGAATGTGGCGCGCAACGTGGCGGCCCTGGGCGGTGAAGTCTCGCTGGTCGGGCTGATCGGCGGCGACGCCGAAGGGGCCCAGGCGCTGCGCCTGGTCGGCGAGGAGGCCGGCGTCGAGGGCTACCTGGTCACCGACGCAGACCGGCCGACGACGCTGAAGACCCGTCTGGTTTCCGGCGGCCAGCAACTGCTGCGCGTCGATTGGGAGGCCAGCCGCGCGGTGAGCGGGGAGGTGGAACAGCGGCTGGTGCGCACCATCCGCGACGCGGCCAAGGGCGCGGGCGCGATCCTGCTGTCCGACTACGGCAAGGGCGTCGTCACCGACGCGGTGATCGCGGTGTGCCGTGAGGCGGCGGCGGAGTCCGGCGGCAAGCTGGTGGTGGATTCCAAAGCGCGCTCCTTCGCGCGCTACGGCGCGGTGGACATGATCAAGCCGAATGCGGCCGAGTTGGGCCACGCCACCGACCTGCCCACCGAAACCGACGCTCAGGTTGAGGCCGCATTGGCGCGCGCGCTGAAGTTGTGGGAAGCCAAGGCGATCCTGGTGACGCGCGCCTCCAAGGGCATCTCGCTGGCCGTACGCGGCGAGCCGGTTCGCCATTTCCCGACGGCGGCGCGGGAAGTGTTCGACGCCTCGGGCGCCGGCGACACGACGCTGGCGGCCCTGGGGCTGGCGCTGGCCGCCGGCGCCGCCATGGAGGACGCCATCGCGTTTGCTCAGCTGGCCTCCGGCGTGGCGGTGGGTAAGGTGGGCACGGCCACGGTCTCGCCGGACGAACTGATCGAGGCGGCGCTCTTCGCTCACATGGCGCCGGCCGAGGCCAAGGTGGCGACCGCCCAGCGGATGGCCGACGAAGTCGCCCGCTGGCGCGCCAAGGGGCTGAAGGTGGGTTTCACCAACGGCTGCTTCGACATTCTGCACAAGGGCCATGTGGCCTATCTGTCCCAGGCGCGGCAGTGGTGCGACCGGCTGATCGTCGGCCTGAACTCCGATGAGAGCGTCCGCGCGCTGAAGGGCGAGGGTAGGCCGGTCAACGACCTGGAATCCCGCGCCCTGGTGCTCGCCGGCCTGGGCTCCGTCGATCTGGTGGTCCCGTTCGAGGAGAACACGCCGGTCAGGTTGATCGAAGCTGCGCGGCCGGACGTGCTGATCAAGGGCGCGGACTACGCCGAGAGTGAAGTCGTGGGCGGCGACCTGGTCAAGGCCTGGGGCGGCGAAGTCCGGCTTGCCGCCATCGTGGAGGGTTATTCCACCACCGCCGCGATCGCCAGGATGAAGGTGGGCACAAGATGACCCAGCGCCGAATCGCCTTCGTCACCGGCGGGGCCGGTTTCATCGGCTCCAACATCGTCGCCAAGCTGGCCGAGGACCGCACGCTGGACGTGGTGGTCTGCGACCGCCTGCGCGAGGCCGAACTCGGCAAGTGGCGCAACGTCGCCAAGCACCCGATCGGCGATTTCGTGGCGCCGGAGGCGATGTTCGACTGGCTGGAGAAACGCTGGCGCGACGTGGAGATGGTGGTCCACATGGCCGCCGTCTCGTCCACCACCGAACCGGACGCCGACAAGATCGTCCACTCGAACTTCACGCTCAGCCGCGACCTGTTCCGCTGGTGCGCCGACCGGCAGCGGCGGTTCGTCTACGCTTCCTCGGCAGCGACCTATGGCGACGGCGCCAACGGCTTCGACGATGACAACGGCTACGAGGCGCTGGCGGCGCTTCGGCCGCTGAACACCTACGGCTGGTCGAAGGCGTTGTTCGACCTCTTCGCGGTTCGTCAGGCGTTGCGCGATTATGCGCCCCCGCAATGGGTGGGCCTGAAGTTCTTCAACGTCTACGGGCCTAACGAAGAGCATAAGCGTTCTATGAAGTCGGTGGCCTCGCAGATCTGGCCGCAAGTGCGCGACGGCCACGGCGTGCAGCTCTTCAAGAGCTACCGCGAGGGCGTGCCGGACGGCGGACAGAGGCGTGACTTCGTCTACGTCCGCGACGTGGCCGAGGTCACCGACTGGCTGCATCGGACGCCGGAGGTCAACGGGGTCTTCAATCTCGGATCGGGGACCGCGCGCACCTTCGAGGACATGGCGCGCGCGGTGTTCGCGGCGGCCGGCAAGGAGCCCAAGATCGACTACACGCCCATGCCGCCGGCGATCCGCGACAAGTACCAGTATTTCACCGAGGCGAAGATGGATCGGCTCGCCGCGGCCGGCTACGCCACGCCGATGACGACGCTGGAGGAGGGGATTGGTGACTATGTCAAATCCTACCTCAGCCAGCCCGACCCCTACCGATAGCCATGAGCGGGGCCGCGCCGCGACCGAGGCGGTGGCTGGCGGCCAGCCTGCTGAGCGCCATCGTCTTCGTGGGCGTGGTCGCCGCCGTGTTCCGAGGCGACCTGATCCGCTGGTCGCTGGATCCCAAGACGCCGTTCCAGACCTATAGGCCGCCGCCCGCCCCGGATTACGCCCGGCGCGCGGCCTGGTTCCTGCTCCCGACCCATCCCGACATGCCGGGCCCCAAGGACCCGCCGGCCGACGTCTTCTTCGTCTCGCCGACGACCTTCGAGGGCGGTGATCAATGGAACGATCGGATCGGCGACCCGCGCGCCGACCACATGTTCCGGCAGGTGATGGCGCCCAACTACGCCGGGCCGTTCGTGCGGATCGGGCGCATCTTTGCGCCGCGCTATCGGCAGGCCGGCCTCTACAGCCTGCTGACCCTGAGCGACGACGCCCGCGACGCGCGCAAGTTCGCCTATGGCGACGTGGCGACGGCCTTTCGGTACTGGCGCGACCACGATGGTGGAAACCGCCCGTTCCTGATCGTCGGCGTCGAACAGGGCGGAACCCTGGCCGCGCGCCTGGTGGCGGAGGAAGTGGCGCCCAATCCCCGGCTGCGCGCTCGGCTGGCCGGCGCCTATCTGATCGAGACCGTGGTCCCGGCCACCCGGCCGGCGCTGCCGCCCTGCGCCCGCCGTGACCAGGCCCGCTGCCTGGCGGCCTGGGCCAGCGTGCCGGCCAGCGAGATCGACCGCGGCCGGATTCTGCTCGCCCGGGCGCTGGTCTGGGACGCCAAGGGCGACCTGCAGAACCTCGACGGCCCCGCCCTGTGCTTCAACCCGATCCTGGGCGCTGCCACCGACCAGCCGGCGCCGGCCCGGATGCACGAAGGGGCCGCCAATGCGACAGGGCTGGAATGGGGCGCGCGCCCCGCGTTTCTGCCCCGCCAGGTGTCGGCCAAATGCGACGGCGGGATCCTGCGGGTCTCCGCCCCCAGGTCGGCGTCCCTGAGGCCCGCGGGCTCCTGGACCGAGCAGCGCATGGCCCCGGGGTTCAACCTCTTCTATGCCGACCTTGAGAACGACGCCCGCGCCCGCGTGGCGGCCTTGACCGCACGCTGAGCCTGGCGTCCTCGTAAGGTCGCAGGAAATGGAGGATGCGCCATGGCGGACGCCAATCGTCAGATCGTGCTGGACCGGCTGCCGCAGGGCGACAAACTGGGGCCGGAACACTTCCGCCTGATCGACGGGGCGCGGCCGGCCGCGGGAGACGGCGAGGTGCTGCTGCGCACACGCTACATCTCGCTGGACGCCGCCAACCGCGCCTGGATGCAGGGCGCGACCTACCGTTCGGCGCTCACCTCGGGCCAGGTGATGGCCGGCGGGGCGCTGGCCGAGGTGGTGGAGTCCAACGTCGCGCACCTGCAAGCCGGCGACACCGTCTTCGCCGACACCGGCTGGCAGGACTACGCCGTGCTCCCCGGCAAGCGGCTCGGCAAGCTCCCGGCCATGGAGCCGATGACCCATCTGATGAGCGTCTATGGGATCGCCGGCCTGACCGCTTACTTCGGCCTGCTGGAGTGCGGTAAGCCCAAGGCCGGCGAAACGGTCGTGGTCTCGGCCGCGGCGGGCTCGGTCGGTTCGATCGTCGGGCAGATCGCCAAGATCAAGGGCTGCAAGGTGGTGGGCGTGGCCGGCGGGGCGGAGAAGGGTCGCTGGCTGGTGGACGAACTCGGGTTCGACGCGTCGCTGGACTACAAGGCCGGAGGGCTGCGCCAGCAGATCAAGGAGGCGGCGCCGGAAGGGATCGACGTCTACTTCGACAACACCGGCGGCGAGATCTTCGAGGCCTGCCTCTTCGCCATGAAGAATTTTGGCCGGATCGCCTGTTGTGGCGCGGTCTCGCAATACGACGGCGCAGCGCCCCCGCACGGCCCGCGGGGCATCCCTGGCCTGATCGTCACCAAGCGCCTGACCCTGCGCGGCTTCGTGGTCATGGACTTCGACGGCCAGCGCGAGGCGGCGCTCAAGGAGCTGCAGGGTTGGGTCGCCTCGGGCCAGATCAAGGTCCATGAGGACATCATCGAGGGGCTCGAGAACACTCCGGCCGCCCTGATCGGCCTGCTGAACGGCGAGAACCGAGGCAAGCGGATGATCAAGGTGCGGTAGCGCCCGCGCCTTCCGGAGAGTCCGCTGGCGCCGCATCGTCGCAGGAAAATGCGATCGTAACCCGCATTCCCTTGTGCGGCGCGGAGTGGACGTCGATCCGCGCCCTGGCGTTTTGCTGGAGCGACCGCACGATCAGGGCCGAGAGCTTGCCAGGCTTGGGCCACGAAAAATCCTCGGGCAGGCCCACCCCATCGTCGGCGACAACCACGCGGCAGCCGCCAGGCTCGGCTGTGCTGTGAAGGGTGATCGTGCCGCCGTCGCGCCCCTGGAAGGCATGTTTGAGCGCATTGGTCATCAGCTCGTTGACCACCAGGCCGGCGGGCATGGCCACGTCTATGCTGACCGGCCAGGTATCGACCTTGAGGTCGAGCCGGATGCCTTCCACCGCGTGGGCTCGCATGACGGCGGAGGCGATTTCGCTGAGATAGATTCCGAGGTCCACCGCATCGTGCGATCCCTCCTCGGCGAGCGAGCGATAGAGCAGGCCCAGCGCCTCCACCCGGCCGGCCAGGCGATCGAAGCCTTCGCCCGTGGAGCGGTCGGAAACCCCCTTCGCCTCCACGCGGATCAGGGCCGTGATCATCTGGAGGTTGTTTTTGACCCGGTGCTGCAACTCGCGCAGCTGAAGGTCCTTTTCGCGGACGCGTTCCTCCAGTTCGTCGAGAATGGAGGTTTCGCGATTGGCGGTCTCGACAAGCGCCACCAATCTGAAGGCCGGCGTCCCATCATCGTCTTCGATCACGCTCGACCAGGCATCGACCGTAACCTTGTCGTCTCGCCGCGGCAGGACGAAGGAGCCCAGGTAATCGCGATCTTCGGCCACCGCACGTCCCAACGGATGCGGTTCCTCCGGTGCGACGGCCTCTCCCGGAAGCCGGCTCCACCCGCCGCCGACGATCGCCGTGCTCGGCCGTCCGGTCAGCCGTTCAAACTCGACGTTGGCGTAGACGACGCGTTCCGACGGGCTCAACTCCGCGACGGCGATTGCAACAGGGACCTTATCGAGGAACTGTTTGAAGCGGTCGCTCTCCAGCGCGATGGCGAGGTCGGGCGAGTCGAGCAGCTTTTCGATGCTGCCGTGGGCTTCGTCGGCGGCCATCACACGCGATCCAATACGCCGCAGGTCCGGACGACCGCGTTCCGGGCACCTGTAAAGGCTGGGCCGAGCAGAGCCAATGGGCTGATTGGCGCAGGGCTGCCCGAAAAGCCGACGACCGCCGCCGTCCGTGGCTAGCCCGCGTCTCTCAGGCCCAACCCGGCCTTCCAGTCGAACAGTTCCTGAAGGACTTGCAGCGCCTCGCCGCGCTTCGACTTGAGCTCCGGATCGCGGTTGACGACCAGCCGCGCGTCGTCGCCGGCCGTGGCGATCAGGTCGCGGTGGGGGCCCAGCACGTCGGCGAAGACATAGTCGGGAAAGCCGGACTGCTTGAGACCCAGGGCGTCGCCGCCGCCGCGCAGCTCCAGGTCGGTCTCGGCGATCAGGAAGCCGTCGTCGGTGCGCCGCAGGATATCGAGCCGCTTCTGGGCGGTCTCGGAGAGCGGCGGGTCGTAGAGCAGGACGCATGCGCTTTCCTGCCGTCCCCGCCCGACCCGGCCGCGCAGCTGGTGCAGCTGGGCGAGGCCGAACCGCTCGGCCTGTTCGATGACCATGATGGTGGCGTTGGGCACGTTGACCCCGACCTCGACGACCGTGGTGGCGACCAGCACGGAGAGCCGGCCGTCTGCGAACTCGGCCATCACCGCGTCCTTGGCGGCGGCGGGAAGTTTGCCGTGGATCAGGCCGACGCTGGGGCCGATAGCCTGTTTCAGCTCGGCGGCGCGGGTCTCGGCGGCCTTCAGGTCGATCAGCTCGGATTCCGAGACCAGCGGACAGATCCAAAACGCCTGGGCGCCGCCCGCCACCGCCTCGCAAAGCCGGGCCTCGACCTCGCCGATGCGGGTCATGGGCGCGGCTCGGGTAGCGACGGGGGTGCGGCCGGGCGGCTTTTCGTCGATGCGGCTGACGTCGAGGTCGCCGTAGAGGGTGAGTTCCAGGGTGCGCGGGATCGGCGTGGCGGACATCGCCAGCAGGTGGACGGCGTGGCCCTTGGTCTGCAGCCGCTGACGCTCGCTGACGCCGAAACGGTGCTGTTCGTCGACCACCGCCAGTTGCAGGCGGTGGAACGCCACGTCGTCCTGGAAGAGCGCGTGCGTGCCCACCGCGACCTGCACCGCCCCCGAGGCCAGGGCGCGGAGCTTCTCCGCCCGCGCGGGTCCCTTGTCGCGGCCGGTAAGCAGGATGACGCCCAAGCCGTGGCCCGTGAGCGGTCCCGACAGGGTCTCGTAATGCTGGCGCGCCAGGATCTCGGTGGGCGCCATCAGCGCGCTCTGTCCGCCGCCGGCCGCCACGTCGGCCATGGCGCACATGGCCACCACGGTCTTTCCGGAGCCGACGTCGCCCTGGATCAGCCGGCTCATCCGTTCCCCGGCGGCGAGGTCGGCGCGGATCTCCGCCAGGGCGCGCTCCTGGGCTCCGGTGAAGGCGAAGGGCAGGTCGGCGCGGATTTTCGCCGCTGGGCCGCTGGCGGCGATCCTCGCGGCCGGCTCCATGCGCCGCTCCGCCTTGCGCTGGGCCATGGCCAGCTGCTGGGCCAGCAGCTCGTCGTAGGCGAGGCGGCGATAGTGCGGGCTCGTCGGCGCCAGGTCGGCCTCGGTCTCCGGATTGTGGAGGCGCGCCAGAGCCTCGCGCCAGGCGGGGAGACGCTCGCGGGCCACCCAGGCGCGGTCCTGCCATTCCGGCAGCTCCGGCGCCCGCTCCAGGGCCTCCAGGGCGAAGGTCCGCACGCGGCGGGGCGGCAGGCCCTCGGTGGCGGGATAGATCGCCTCCAGCTCGGGGATCTCCTCGCGCTTGTCCGGGGCGACCATGTAGTCGGGATGGACCATCTGCCGGCCGAAGTCGCGATCCTCGACCTTGCCCGAGATGATCCGGCGCGCGCCCACCGGGTGGCGCAGCTCCAGCTGCTCGGCGAAGCGGCCGAAGAACACCAGGGTCATGAACCCCGTCGGGTCCGAGACGCGCATCCGAAGCGGCTGGGCCTTGGAACGCGCCGGCTGATGGCTGTCGATGGTGACCTCGAAGGTCATCACCTGGCCGTCGGCGGCGGCGGAGAGCTGGGCGGGGGTGCGGCGGACCAGGGAATGCGGCGTCAGGAACGCCACGTCGCGGACGATCGGCCCGGCCAGGCGCTCCAGCAACGGGGCCACGCGCGGACCCACCCCCTTCAAGGCGGTGATGGGCGCAAAAAGCGGGAACAGAATCTCCGGCCGCATTCTTGGAGCATACCTGACTGGCGTTGGGCCCAAGCGCCCTCTATATCCGCGACCTCCTGATGACGACCAACGAAGACGACGCCCGGCTGAAGAAGCTGAAGTTCCGCGCCTGGCGCCGGGGCTTCCGGGAAGCGGACCTCATTCTGGGGCCGTTCGCGGACAGCCATGTCGCGACGTTCTCGACCGCCGAACTCGACCGGTTCGAGGCCTTGCTGGAAGTCCCCGACCACGACCTCTACGCCTGGATCGTCGGAGCCGCACCGATTCCGCCGGAGTTCGATGACGAAATCATGAACCAGCTCAAGCAGTTCCGGTTCGAGGCTCACGAACTTCGAGGCGACGATCGTGGCGGCTGACGGTTCGCGTCCGATTACCGCGGCGGAAATGCGCCGGGTGGCCGACGATCCCGGCCAGCTCGACCTTGTCGGCGCGCCGGAGGGTTTCGACGCGCTGGTCATGGCCGACGTGGTGCGCGCCCGCAAAGGTCTCTCGGTCTTCGTGGCGCGCGATGGGACCCGGCTCTCGGCCTTCGCCGACGCCTTTCGCTTCTTCGCGCCCGAGGTGGAGGTCCTGACCTTCCCGGCCTGGGATTGCCTGCCCTACGACCGGATCGGGC
This sequence comes from Caulobacterales bacterium, assembly GCA_044445675.1. Lineage (GTDB taxonomy): Bacteria > Pseudomonadota > Alphaproteobacteria > Caulobacterales > Caulobacteraceae > Phenylobacterium. The sequence goes on from JBIOED010000083.1 coordinate 13,934, forward strand.
CCTCGGCGGGCATCGCGGCTCAGCGCATGACGACGCTGTCGCGCCTTTGCGACGACCTCGACGCCAAGACACCGCGGCTGCTGGTCACCTCCGTGCCCGCGATGGTGCAGCGCGTGCCGCCGCAGGCCTCGGTGAAGCGGGCCAGCTATTCCGCGCGCACGGGCAACGTCGTCGAGATCGCCGATCTCGAAGGCTATTTTGCCATCAATGGGTACCAACGCGCCTCGACGGTGTCCGAAAAGGGCGAGTTCGCGATTCGCGGCGGGGTGATCGACGTCTTCCCGCCCTCGGCGGACGAGCCGGTGCGGCTGGATCTGTTCGGCGATACCCTGGAATCGATCCGCGCCTTCGACCCCGAGACGCAGCGGTCCACCAGGCAGTTGAAGGACATCAGCCTGCTGCCGGTCAGCGAGGCCCTGCTCGACAAGGCCGCGATCTCGCGCTTCCGGTCGAGCTACCTGGAGACCTTCGGCGCGGCCGGCGACGACCCGCTCTACGCCACGGTTTCGGAGGGCGGCCGCCGCGCCGGCATGGAACATTGGCTGCCCCTGTTCTATCCCGAGATGGCGACCCTGCTGGACTACCTGCCGGACAGCGCGGTGATTGCCCTGGACCACCTGTCCCGCGAGGCGCGCGACGAGCGCCTGGCGCTGATCAAGGACGCCTACGAGAGCCGCGCCCAGGCGGAGCGCAAGGCGCACTACCATCCGCTGGAGCCCGACAAGCTCTACCTGACCGCCGACGAGTGGCAGGCGCTGCTGGCCAAACGCGCCACGCGGCGCTTTTCGTCGTTCAACGAGGCGGAAGGCGACACGGTCGTCGATCTGGGCGCGCGGGCAGGGCGCAGCTTCGCGCCGGAGCGCCAGAAGGACAGCGTCAACCTGTTCGAAGCCACCGCCGACCACGCCAGGGCGCTGGCGGCGGGCGGCAAGCGCGTGCTGTTCGCGTCGTGGTCGGAAGGCTCATCGGATCGCCTCGGCTCGATGCTGGCCGACCACGGCCTGAAGGACGCGCCCTTCGCGCCCTATTGGGACGCGGCCAAGGCGGCGAGCCCGAAGGCGCCGCAGCGGGTGGTGCTGCCGCTGGAATCCGGCTTCGAGACCGATACCTTGGCGGTCATCTCCGAGACCGACATTCTCGGCGACCGCCTGGCGCGGCCCAGGCGCCGGCGGCGCGCGTCCAACTTCCTGGCGGAGGCGTCGTCGCTGACGCCGGGTGACCTCGTCGTGCACATCGACCATGGCATCGGGCGTTACGACGGGCTCAAGACGCTGGAAGTGCAGGGGGCGCCGCACGATTGCCTGGAAATCCAGTATGGCGGCGAGAGCAAGCTCTACCTGCCGGTGGAGAACATCGACCTCCTGACCCGCTATGGCGCGGAGTCCGAAGGGGTGATGCTCGACCGCCTGGGCGGCGCGGCCTGGCAGGCGCGCAAGGCGCGCGCCAAGGAGCGGCTGCGCGAGATGGCCGA
>JBIOED010000084.1:0-15215 GCA_044445675.1 Caulobacterales bacterium
CCTTCTCCCCACAAGGGGAGAAGGACACGCGAGGCGCCGCTAGTGTTTAGCCGGTGATCCGATAGCGGCCATCGCGGTCGGGGCAGACGCGGACGTAGCGATAGTCCTGGCCGTCGCGGTCGACCGGGGCGGCGGCCAGCCGGCAATGCCTGCGGCTGTAGTAGGAATAGTCGTAGCGGCCGCTGCGGAAGTCCGGCGCCTCGCGATAGGCGATGGTGTCGTTGTAGCTGTAGTAGGGGCCGCGGGTGTCGCAGCGGTAGCGGTCATGGGCGTTGCCCACCGAGGCGCCGATACCCGCGCCCACTAGGCCGCCCAGGACCGCCCCGCCGCCGCGGTGGCCGCTGGCGGCGATGTTGGAGCCGAGCGCGGCGCCGGCCAGCGCGCCAATGATGCCGCCCGCCGTCGCGGCGCTGTGGTCGTTGCGGCAGGTCACCTCGCCTTGCGCCACATAGGCGGTCGGCCGGCCGTAATAGGCCGTGTCAGGCGAACCGTAGTCGCCCCAGCGGGCCGTGTCCCAGACCGGCGCCGGACCACGGTAGCGCACGTAGGCGCCGTAGCCGTAGCGGGCATCATAGTTCGCCCGAGCGCGCTCCCAGGCGGCGTGGCGGCGGTCGTAGTCGGCGCGGGCGGCCTGATAGTCGGCGCGGCTCGCCTCATAGTGGTTGCGGCGCGTGTCGTAGGCGTCCTTGCGGGCCTCATAGTCGGACCGGTCCTGCTGGTAGCGTCGCTGATCCTGCTGGGACTGGTCGGTCGGCCGGTACTGCGAGCCCTGCTGCTGTTGTTGCTGGTCCTGCTGGTACTGGTTGGCGGGGTACTGCGGGGCAGGCTGATATTGCGCCAGCGCCGGCGAGGCGGTCGCCAGGGCCAGCATTGAGGCCATGCCGATTCGAAGGGTGGCGTTCATCATAATCTCCGTTTTCTCCTCGACGCGCGGGGCGGTGTCGGCGCCTGGTTCTGCGCATCGTCGGCCACAACAACCCCCGATCGGCGAAGGTGGTTGCATCGGGACCCGGCGGGAACCCGCCCCTTCCGGCCGGCGCTCTTGTGAGGCGGACCCATCCCGCCTAATTTCCGGCCCCGCTTCGCAGAAGGACTGAGATCCCCGGATGGCTGTGCATTACCTCGAGTTCGAGCGGCCCATCGCCGACCTCGAAGCCAAGATCGAGGAGCTGTCCAAGCTGTCGGAGACCGAGGGGTCCGGCGCCTTCGACGTGGAGATCGAGGCGCTCAGGGCGCGTGCGCAGGAGATGCGCCGCGACGCCTATTCCAAGCTCGACGCCTGGCAGAAGACCCTGGTCGCACGCCACCCCGACCGGCCGCACTTCGTCGACTATGCGGCGGGCTTGATCGACGAGTTCCAGGAGCTGCGCGGCGACCGCAAGTTCGCCGACGACCAGGCGATCATGGGCGGCCTCGGCCGGTTCCGCGGTCGCCCGGTGGTGGTGATGGGCAACGAGAAGGGCCGCGACACGGTCACCCGGGTGAAGCACAACTTCGGCTACGCCCGGCCCGAGGGCTACCGCAAGGCGATCCGGCTGATGGAGATGGCCGAGCGGTTCAACCTGCCGGTGATCAGCTTCGTCGACACCACCGCGGCCTATCCGGGCATCGCTTCGGAAGAGCGCGGCGTCGCCGAGGCCATCGCGCGCTCCACCGAAAAGAGCCTGATGCTCGGCGTGCCGATGGTCGCCGTGGTCACCGGCGAGGGCGGCTCGGGCGGAGCGCTGGGCATCGCCTGCGGCTCCCGCGTCTTGATCCTCGAGCACGCGGTCTATTCGGTGATCCCGCCGGAGGGCGCCAACTCGATCTTGTGGCGCGGCGCGCGCACCCCCGCCGAGGCGGCCCGCGCCCTGAAGATCACCGCCCAGGACCTGCTGGGCATGAAGATCGTCGACCGGATCATCCCCGAACCGCCCGGCGGCGCCCACTCCGACCCGGAAGCCGCGCTGAAGGCGGTCGGCGACGCCGTGGAGGAAGAACTGAAGGCGCTGGAAGGCCTCTCGCCCGACGACATCCGCAAGCAACGCGCCGACCGCTTCTACGCCATCGGCCGCGCCGGCCTGCAGTAGGCGGCCCGCGAAGCGCCATGGCATGCACCTATCTTCGAGGCGGCCCCTGAACGATCCTTCTCCCACAAGGCTACGGGATGCACACATCTCGATAACTGATGTCTTATCATAGACTTGGAGGGAAACATCGCGCTCGTCCTTCTCCCCTTGTGGGAGAAGGATTGTTCCGGGCCGCCTGGACGATGTGTGCATCCCGTAGCCCACAGGGGCAGAAGGATCATTCAGTGGTCGTATCGAGATGGGGGGATCCGATAGGCTCCGCTCGGGGGATAGGCGCACACCCCTTGCCTGACGCGGCGTCTGCGGGTTGAGTGTGATCCAAACATCTGTTTGGAGGGACGTCATGGCGCTCAAGACCCGGTTCACCGAACTGTTCGGCGTCGAGCACCCCGTCGTCCAGGGCGGCATGCAGTGGGTCGGCCGCGCCGAGCTGGTGGCGGCGGTCGCCAACGCCGGCGGCCTGGGCTTCATCACTGCGCTGACCCAGCCGACGCCGGAGAAACTCACCGAGGAGATCGCCCGCGCCCGGTCGCTCACCGACAAGCCGTTCGGGGTGAACCTGACGATCCTGCCGGCCATCAAGCCGCCGCCCTACGCCGAGTACCGCCAGGCGATCATCGAGGCCGGGATCAAGATCGTCGAGACGGCGGGCAACAAGCCCATCGAGCATGTCGAGGAATTCAAGAAGCACGGGATCAAGGTGATCCATAAATGCACCTCGGTCCGCCATGGCCTCTCGGCCGAGCGGATGGGCGTCGACGCCATCTCCATCGACGGCTTCGAGTGCGCGGGTCACCCGGGCGAGGACGACGTGCCGGGCCTGATCCTGATCCCGGCCGCAGCCGACAAGATCAGGATCCCGATGATCGCCTCGGGCGGCTTCGGCGACGCGCGGGGGCTGGTGGCGGCGCTGGCGCTCGGCGCCGAGGGCATCAACATGGGCACGCGCTTCATGGCGACGGTGGAGAGCCCGATCCACGAGAACATCAAGCGCCAGATCGTCGAGAACGACGAACGCGCCACGGAGCTCATCTTCCGGACGATGCACAACACCAGCCGGGTGGCGCGCAATGCAATCAGCCAGCAGGTGGTCGCCCTGGAGCGCGAGGGGGCCAAGTTCGAGGACGTCCGCGAGCTGGTGGCCGGCACGCGCGGCCGCAGCGTCTACGAGGTCGGCGACAACGACGCCGGCATCTGGTCGGCAGGCCAGATCCAGGGCCTGATCCACGACATCCCGACCTGCGCCGAACTGATCCACCGCATCGTCCGCGAGGCCGAGCAGATCATCCACCAACGCCTCGACCGCATGGCGGGGATGCGCCGGATGGCGGACGCCTGATCTCTCCGAGCCGCAAAGAAAAGAGCCGCCGGCGCGGGCCGGCGGCTCCTGCTTGTCGCAAATCCGCTGGCGCGGGCTTCGCCTAGTACCTCAGCGTAGCTCCCACGAAGAAGAACCGGCCCCGGTTGTCGAAGCTCGACGAACCCGTCCCCGTGCCGGTGAAGGTTTCCGGCAGATAGGGCGGGTATTCGTCGGTGATGTTGATCACCCCGCCACGCAAGTTGACTTGGTCCGTCAGCTTGTAAGTCACGCGGAGGTCGTGCGTGAAATAGTTCCCCGTGTAGTACGGCGACAGCTGGTTGGGCCGGAACGCGTTGTTGACGATCATCGAGCCAATAAAGTGCGTGGTCCAGGCGACCCCCAGGTCGTTGTACATCCACTCGGCCGTGCCCACAGCTTTCCAGCGCGGCGTGGCGTTGTTGATGGTGTTGGCGAACTGCGTGTAGGCTTGGCCCGGAAGGCCCTGCAACGCCCATTGGTACATATCGGTGCCGTCGAGCCGCAGGGCGATCCGCCCATAGTCTCGGCCCCTCAGCAGGTCGGCCACGTCGAAGCTGTAGGCGATTGAGGCGTCGATGCCCTCCACCTTCACCTTGGCCACGTTCTGGTTGGTCGAAACGACCTGGATGACGCCGCCGACGGTTCCGGTGGTGGCGCCGGTCGGGTCCCGCTGGATGTTCGCGCAGAACGGGTTGGTCGCCAGAGGCTGGGTGGAGTCGTAGCAGAGGTTCTGGAACAGACTGTTGAGCGGAATGGTGCCCACTTCGCTGTCGATGTTGTAGCGGAAGAAGTCGAACGAGAGTTGCAGGCTGGGGACCCAGTGAGGCTGGATCACCACGCCGAGGTCATAGGTTTTCGCGGTCTCCGGCCCGAGGCCCGGGTTGCCGCCAACCAGGAGCGACAGCGACGGGCGCGACCCGCCGATATTCGACTGGAAGGTCGTCGGATCGTAGCCCGGGATGGCCGCGGCGCAGGTCACGCGGCGCGCCGCCTGTTGCGCGGCGCTGGCGCCGGCGAACACGGTGGAGTCGCAAGGGTCGCTGGCCGAGGTCGTGAAGTTCCGGCTTTGCGGCGAGAACAGCTCGACGATGTTCGGGGCGCGCACGGCGGTGGCCTGGCTGGCCCGGAACCGGATGTCCTCGAACGGCGCCCAGGTGGCGGCAAGGCGGTACTGGTGGGTCGAACCGATGGTCGAGTAGTCCGAGCCGCGGATCGCGCCTTCGACCGACAGTTCCTTAAAGAACGGCAGGTCCTTCAGGATCGGAACCCGGATTTCGCCATAGGCTTCCTTCACGTCGAACTGCCCAGCGCGGGTGCCGATCGCGTTGAAGAAGAGCGCGCCTGTGGCGCTGAGCGGATCCTGGACGAACGAGCTCTCTTCCTTGCGATACTCGGCGCCGATCGCCACGCCGACCGGGCCGGCCGGCAGGTTGAACAGGTCGGCGGTGAGGTTCCCCGCGACGACGGTTTGCTTGCCGACCGAGGTGGTGGTGGCGACACCGTTGGCGTAGAGAACCGCTTCTCGCGAGGCGCCGTTGATCAGGTCCCAGGGAACGCAACCGGCGGCGGCGGCGCGGGTCGCTGCGTCCGTGCTCGTCGTGGCCCGGCAGACGATCTGCCCGCCGACATTCACCGCGTCCGTGGCGAACAGCACCTTCTGGATGTTCGGCACGCCAAAGGAGGTCGTGTCGCCCTTCAGGTGGCCGTACTGCGCATACCAGTCCCAATGAATGTCGCGGTCGAAGGCGTTGAAGTCGCCCTCCATCCCGCCGACCAGGCGGTACACCTCGCGCTTGGTGGCGACGTCGCGGTTTCCGAACTCACCCCAGAACTTACCCGCCGGGACGGTGACGTTCGAGGTCAGGGCTAGGCCCGCGCCCGTGGGTTGGGTTCCGCCGGGGGGAACCACATAGGGCGCCGTCCAGAGGTTGCGCAGCGCCGCGGCGGTCGCGCCTGGGCCGTTCAGATAGGCGTTGTCACCATGCAGCACGACCGGCAACGTGCCGCCGCCGGACGTGGTGGAAAACGCCGGCTGGAAGTAGCCGTAGCCGTCCGCTCGGGCGAAGCTGGCCTCGCCGAAGATCTTCACGTGATCGGTAAGCCGGTAGTCCACGTAGCTGCGGATCGATCCGCGCTCGGTGCGGTTGCGCAGCGCGTTGTAGACTCCCGAGTAGAACAGCGACGGGTCCTGGCAGGTCGGGGCCACCGACCGAAGCGCGCACGGAAGGCTGAGGCGCGCCAGTTGCGACGGGTCGCGAACGTCCAGCGTTCCGGAGACGCCGTAGCCGCTGGCGCCGCCGGCGAGGCTGACGCCGCCCGGCGTGGTCACATCGGTCGGCGGCCGGCCGAACGGGTTGGCCAGGCTGACGCCGGAATCCGGCCGCAGCTGGAAGGTCGCGAACGGTGAGGTGCTGCTTCGCGAGGCCGGGACCACGTTTTGGGTCACGACGCCCACGGCGCTGTTGCGCCGGATGCCGGGGAACAGGCCCTCGTCGGCCCGGTCCTTCTGGAAGATCGGCTCCTCCCGCGCAATTTCAGCGCCGACCAGTACGTTGAGCCGGTCGTCGAGGAACTTGCCGCCGGCCATGATGCCGGTGATGAAAGCGGTGCCATCACCGTGCTGCGTCGTGCCGACCTGGGCGTCGACCTGCAGGCCCTGGAATTCCTTCTTCATGATCAGGTTGACGACGCCGGCGATGGCTTCGGAGCCATACACCGCCGAGACGCCGCCCGGCACGACCTCGATGCGATCGATCATCAGCGAGGGAATCAGGTTGAGGTCGACCGCCGGGCTTGAGGCGTCACCGTTGATGTGCCGGCGACCGTCCACCAGAACCAGGGTGCGGCTCGGCCCGAGGCCGCGAATATCGACCCGGGCCTGGCCCGAGTTGAACAGGCTCGACGAGGTGTTTTGCGAGTTCGAGGCGGCCGCGATGGTCGGCTGCTGCAGCAGCACGTCGCCGAGGATCACATCCCCCGACTGCCGGATTTGTTCGGACCCGACCACCGCCAGCGGGACCGGTGCGTTGAACGTGTCGCGGCGGATGCGCGACCCCGTCACCACGATCTCGGAGACATCCACGTCCTTGGCCGCGGGCTTGGCGGCGGCCTGTTGCCCGAAGGCGAGCCCCGGGACCGTCAGGCACGCGGCGGTGGCCACCGATGCGAACAGCGCGGATCGAAACATGGTCTTGCCGTCAGATTTCATTCGATGGCCCCCCGGCCTGTTTTGCTGGGCGCGCGCGGAGGACTCCGCGCCGCAAAAAGAGGGCCGCCCTTGTGCGAAAGCGGGGGTTCCCGCAACACCTGCGTCAACCGTCCCGCCACGCAAAAAAAGCGGCGCAAGGCAAGGCTGTCACGCCCCTGTTACGCCAGCAACAAAAAGTGTCCGGCTGACATATTCCTTACGCCGGATTACGGTGTTTTCGTATTCAAGTGCGACTTTGGCGCACCACCTTACATTGTAGTCGATCATGCATGGATTGTGGCGCGACTCCGGCGGACACGGCGCCGTCAGCCTAGGGTCCGCAGCGCCGCGCCGATCTCGTCCACCGCCTCGGGCGTGGTCGCCCAGGAGCACATGAAGCGCACCGAACCGTCGAGGAAGCGGTAGGCCTGCCAGCCGGCGTCCAGCAGGCGAAGGCGGGCTGGCTCGTCCATCTCCACGAACACCCCGTTGGCCTCCACCGGATGCTTCACCGGAAACGGCATCTGGCCGGCCAGGCGCCGGGCCATGGCGTTGGCGTGGGCGGCGTGGCGCAGCTGGGCGCCGTCCTCCAGCATGCCGATGAACGGCGCGGCATAGAACCGGCCCTTGGACGGCAGCTGCCCCGATTGCTTCAGGCGCGCGTCGAACCGGCGGGCCAGCGCGCGGTCGAAGATCGCCACGGCCTCGGTGGGCGGCATGCCCGACTTGGTGCCGCCGATCACCAGGATATCGACGCCCAGGCTCTTGATCGCCGTCACGTCGAAGCCGGCCGCCGCCGCATTGGCGAGCCGGGCGCCGTCCAGGTGCACGCTCAGGCCCTTGGCCTTGGCGGCGGCGGCGAGGGCGCCGAGCGCCTGCGTGGAATAGACCGTGCCGTATTCCGTGGCGTTGGTCAGCGACAGCGTGGCCGGCGACTGGGCGTGCGGGCTGTCCTCGACGGCGAGCGCCTTGGCCAGCGCCGCGCCGTCGATCCGGCCGGAGGGGCCGGCGAGCGGGACGATCCCCAGGCCGTGGCCGAAGAAACCCGGCGCGCCGGTTTCGTCGGTGGTGACGTGGGCGTGCTCGTGGGCGAGCACCGCCTCGAACGGTCGGCAGAGCGCGGCCAGGCAGATGGCGTTGGCGGCCGTGCCGGAGGCCACGAACCGCACCTCCGCGTCGGCGTCGAGGAACGCGCGCACCAGGTCGGCGGCCCGCGCCGTGACGGTGTCGGACCCGTAGCCGGCGGTGAAGCCCGTGTTGGCCGCGACCACGGCCTGCATGGCTTCGGGCGTGGCGGGCGCGGTGTTGTCGGAGGCGAAGTCGTATCGGGCCATTATCCGGCTTCTCTACCCCACTCGCGGACCTCGTCCACGAAGAGATCCGGCTCCTCCATCGCCGCGAAGTGGCCGCCGCGCGGCATGTCGCGCCAGCGCACGATGTTGTAGGCGCGCTCGGCGAAGGACCGGGGCGGCGCCTGATAGAGCGGCTCGCCCGGGAAATTGGCGAAGGCGGTGGGCGTCTCGCAGCGCTCGCCCGGCTGGAAGGCGAGCCCGCCCTCCTCGACCAGGCCGCGATAATACCAGGCGCCGGTCGAGAAGCTGTCGGTCATCACATAGAGCATGATGTTGGTCAGCAGCCGGTCCTGGCCGTAGGCTTCGTCCAGGCCCTTCTGCGACAGGTCCGACCAGTCGTGGAACCGCTCGACGATCCAGGCCGCCTGGCCCACCGGATTGCCGGCGCCCAGCCAGGCCAGCGACTGCGGCTTGGAGACCTGCAGGCGGAAGTAGGCGCCCAGGGCGTCCATGGCGCCGGCCTGCCGCTGCGCCCAGGCGACCTCCGCCTCGCCGGTCGGCCCGCCGTGCGGCCGGAAACCCAGCATGTTGAGGTGGATCGCGCGGGCGTGCGCCCCGTGGTCCCGGCCGAGCCAGGAGGTCACCAGCGCGCCCCAGTCGCCGCCTTGGGCGAGGTAGGTCTCGTAGCCCAGCACCTGCGTCATCAGGGTGTTGAACAGCCGCGCGGTGGTGCGCTGGCCGATCGGTCGGGCGGGCTTCGACGAGAAGCCGAAGCCGGGCAGGGACGGGATCACCAGGTCGAAGGCGTCGCAGGACCGGCCGCCGAAGCGGCTGGGGAAGGCGAGCTTCTCGATCGCGCCCCAGAACTCGTAGGGCGAGCCCGGCCAGCCGTGGGTGACGATGAGGGGGCGGCCCCCGCCGGCTTCGCCAACAACGTGCAGGAAGTGCAGGTCGAAGTCCCCGACGCGGGCGGTGAACTGCGGAAAGCGGTTGAGGTCGGCGACGGCGGCGCGCCAGTCGTAGCCGCCGGTCCAGTGGCCGCAGAGGGCTTTCAGATAGCCCGCGTCGCAGCCGTAGGCCCAGCCGTCCGGGACCTGCGGGATCGGCGGCCAGGGATAGGCGCGCACCTGGGCCAGCACGGCCTCGACCTGGGCCTCGCTCCAGCCTGCCTCGAACGGCCTGATCGTCGACATCGCGCCCCTCCCGGATAGGGAGGAGACTTCAGGCTTGCCGCACGAGCGGTCAAGCCGCCCCGTCAGGTGTCCGGGCGAACGCCGCGCATCAGGGTGACGTCCAGGCCGCGGTAGAGCTGGCGCGCGCCGTCGGGGGGCAGCATGCCGGCCAGCTCCAGGATCACCGCGCCGTGGATCGCGGCCCAGAACATCAGCCCGATCTGCTGCGGGTCGCCGGCCATCAGGCCTTCGTCGAAGGCGTCCTGGATATATCCGGTCATGGTCTTCTGGGCGCGCTGGCCGGCGGTCACCAGCTCCGGGTACTTCTCGACGTGCGGCTGGTTGAAGTCGAACATCAGCCGATAGGAGTGCGGATGCTCCTGGGCGAAGGTCACATAGGCCTCGCCCACCGCGGAGCCGCGGGCCCGCGCGCCCTGGGCGCTCTCGCGCGCCGTCTCCAGCGCCTCGGCGAAGCGGTTGAAGCCGTTGGCGCGCACGGCGGCCAGGATGTCGTCCTTATCCTCGAAATAGCGGTAGGGGGTCATCGGCGAGACCCCGAGCTCGGCGGCCAGCTGGCGCATGGTCACCGCGTCCGGCCCGCGCTCGGCGAACAGCCGCTCGGCCGCCTCGCAGAGGCGCTCGCGGAAGTCGGCGACGTCGGTATCGGAGAGGACGCGAGGCATGTGCGCACCAGACTTGCACGAAAAGGCTTGCCGAACGCTACTTTTTACTGAATAAATTTACGTCGTAAGTTTCTAGGGAGACGGGCGATGGACGGCAACCTGCGCATCAACCCTTACCTCGCGGGCAACTTCGCGCCGGTCCGCAGCGAGGACGACTTCGACCGGACCGTGACCGGCGAGATCCCCCGCGACCTGCGCGGCGCGCTGTTCCGCATCGGCCCCAACCCGCAGTTCGAGCCGCGCGACCCGGCGCAGCACCACTGGTTCGGCGGCGACGGCATGGTGCACGGCTTCTATGTCGAGGACGGCAAGGTGCGCTACCGCAACCGCTATGTCCGCACGCCCAAGTGGGAGCTGGAGCACGAGCACGGCCGCGCCCTGTTCGGCGCCATGGGCAATCCGATGACTTCCGACCCTCTGACGCTCGGCAACGAAGGCGGCGTCGCCAACACCAACATCGTCTGGCACGCCGGCAGGCTGATGGCGCTGGAGGAGGCCCACCAGCCTTTCGAGATGGACGCCCGCACCCTCGACTCCCGGGGCTACCTCCGCCCCTACAAGGGCCGCGTCACCGCGCACCCGAAGATCGACCCGGTGACCGGCGAGATGGTCTGGTTCGGCTACGGCGTCGGCGAGGCGCCGCTCTCGGCGGGCATGAGCTATGGCGTCACCGCGGCCGACGGGACGGTGCTGCGCCGCGACGACTTCCAGGCGCCGTTCTCGGCCATGGTCCACGACTTCATGGTCACCGAGCATCACGTGCTGTTCCCGGTTCTGCCGCTGACCGGCAGCCTCGAGCGCGCCATGCGCGGCCTGCCGCCCTTCGCCTGGGAGCCGGGCAAGGGCGCCCATGTGGGCGTGATGCGCCGGGACGGCGACGTCGGCTCGATCCGCTGGTTCAACACCGAGTCCTGCTACGTCTTCCACCCCCTGAACAGCTGGGAGGAGGGCGGCAAGCTCTATTGCGACGTCATGCGCTATGACGTGGCGCCGCTGTTTCCCAAGGCCGACGGATCGCCGGGCGACAAGGCCGCGGCCCGGCTGGTGCGCTGGACCTTCGACCTGGCCGGCGCCTCCGATGCGATCGGGGAAGAGCCGATCGACGACATCGACGGGGAGTTCCCCAGGGTCGATCCGCGCGTCGAGACCCGCAGGCACCGCCACGGCTGGTACGCCGCCGATCCTTCGGGGTCGAAGACCGTGCGGCTGAATGCGATCGCCCACCTCGACCTGCAGACCGGCCGGCGGCAGGTCTATGAGCTCGACGGCGGCGACGCGACCTCGGAGCCGGTGTTCGTGCCCCGCTCGCCACGCGCCGACGAGGGCGATGGCTGGATCACCGCGGTGGCTTACCGCGCCGGCGAGGACCGCAGCGACCTCTTGGTGTTCGAGGCGCTGGATATCGCCAAGGGGCCGATCGCCACCGCCCGGATGCCCCGCCGCGTGCCGTTCGGCTTCCACGGCAATTGGGTGGGTCTCTAAACGGGGCTCAGTCCCCGTCGTCGCACTCGATCTCTTCGACCTTGCGGGTGGCTTGCCACAGCTCGATGGTCGGCGCGCCCTCCTCGCAGAGTTCCTCGGCCTGCGCGCTGGCGGCCTCGTCGTTCGGGGCCTCCAGCCACTCGGCGCTCTGGATGTGGCGACGGTCGTCGAGGCGGTAGGCTCGGTACGTGGTCATGGCGAAACACCCATACTGAAGCTTGTAAAACGGCTAAGCCGCCGAACGGTTGCGCCGGCGCGCGCGCTCAGACGAGCGCTCCGTGGCAGTGCTTGAATTTCTTGCCCGACCCGCAGGGGCACGAGGCGTTGCGGCCGGTGTTTTCCCAGCCGTCCGGCAGCGCGCCCACCGGCAGCGCCTGGCGCTGCTCGGTGTTCAGCCCGTCCGGCAGCGCCCCCATCATCGCCGCGTTCTCGCCGGTCAGCGGATCGAGGTGGATTTCGTGGAACTGGCCGGGCGGCGGCTGCGGCGGCGCCTCGAACTGGAACTCCACCGTCATCAGCCAGCGGGTGACGTTCTGGCGCAGGTCGGTCAGCAGGGTCTCGAACAGGGTGAAGGCTTCGGTCTTGTACTCGTTCAGCGGATCGCGCTGGCCGTAGCCGCGCAGGCCGATGACGTTGCGCAGGTGGTCGAGGTGCATCAGGTGTTCGCGCCACTGCAGGTCGATCATCTGCAGCACGAAGCTCTTTTCCACCGTGCGCATGTGGTCGCCGACCTGGGCGTCGCGCTCGGCGGCGCGGGCGTCGGCGGCCTTGGCGATGCGCTCCTCGATCTCTTCGTTGGCGATGCCGTCTTCGGCCGCCCAGTCCTTCAGCGGCAGGTCGAGGCCGAGATAGTCGCGGACGTGCTCGCCGAGCCCCTCCATGTCCCACTGCTCGGCGTAGGCCTTGGGCGGCAGGTGGCGGCGGACGAAGTCCTCGATGGTGTCGCGGCGCATCTCGCCGACCACGTCGGAGATGTCGGTGGCGGCCATGAACTCGGCGCGCTGTTCGAACACCGCCTTGCGCTGGTCGTTCACCACGTCGTCGTACTTCAGGAGGTTCTTGCGGATCTCGTAGTTGCGCTGCTCGACGCGCTTCTGGGCGGTGGCGATGGCGCTGTTCAGCCACTTGTGGGTGATCGCCTCGCCTTCCTGGACGCCGAAGGTGCGCATGATGCCGTCCAGGCGCTCGCCGGCGAAGATGCGCAGCAAGTCATCTTCACACGACAGGAAGAACTTCGAGTGGCCGGGGTCGCCCTGGCGGCCGGTGCGGCCGCGCAGCTGGTTGTCGATCCGCCGGCTCTCGTGGCGTTCGGTGCCGAGCACGAAGAGGCCCCCGGCGGCCAGCGCCTGTTCCTTCAGCGAAGCGATCTCGCCTTCGACCCGTTCGCGGTGCTCCAGCGCCATCTCAGGGGTGACTTCCACACCCAGGCCGCGCTGCTCGTCGCGCCATTGCATGACCTTCATGTCGACGTTGCCGCCGAGCTGGATGTCGGTGCCGCGGCCGGCCATGTTGGTGGCGATGGTCACCGAGCCCGGCACGCCGGCGTCGGCGACGATCAGCGCTTCCTGCTCGTGGTAGCGGGCGTTCAGCACGCTGTGCGGGATGCCGTTCTGTTTCTTGCCGTCGATCTCGAACTTGTGGGCCTTCAAGAGCTCCGACAGCTGCTCGGATTTCTCGATGGAGACGGTGCCCACCAGGATCGGCTGGCCGCGGCGATAGCAGTCCTCGATCAGGCCGATGATCGCCACGTGCTTTTCCGCCTCGGTGCGGTAGACCTCGTCGTCGTCGTCGATCCGCACGACCGGCCGGTTGGTCGGGATTTCCGCCACGTCCATCTTGTAGATGTCGAGGAATTCCTGGGCCTCGGTGGCGGCCGTGCCGGTCATCCCCGAGAGCTTCGCATAGAGCCGGAAGTAGTTCTGGATGGTGACCGAGGCCAGGGTCTGGTTCTCCGGCTGGACCACCTGGCCTTCCTTGGCCTCGATCGCCTGGTGCAGGCCCTCGGACAGGCGCCGGCCCTGCATCATGCGGCCGGTGAACTCGTCGATCAGCATGATCTCGCCGGCGCGGACGATATAGTCCTTGTCCAGCTGGTAGATGACGTTGGCGCGCAGCGCCTGGTTCACGTGGTGCACCGCCGAGACGTTGGCCGCGTCGTAGAGGCCGGCGGTGTCCGGGGCCAGGTGGCCGCCCTCCAGCAGGATCTCCTCGATCTTTTCGGAACCCTCCTCGGTGAGGATCACCTGCCGCTGCTTCTCGTCGAAATCGTAGGTCGTCGGGTCCTTGATCAGCTCTTTCACCAGCACGTCGATGGTGCGGTAGAATTCGCTGCGGTCCTCGGTGGGGCCGGAGATGATCAAGGGCGTGCGCGCCTCGTCGATCAGGATGGAGTCCACCTCGTCGACGATCGCGAAATTGTGGCCCCGCTGGACCATCTCCTCGGCGTCGTAGACCAGGTTGTCGCGCAGGTAGTCGAAGCCGAACTCGTTGTTGGTGCCGTAGGTGATGTCGGCGTTGTAGGCGGCCTGGCGCTGGCCTTGGCTCAAGCCGTGGACGATGACGCCCACCTCCATGCCGAGGAAGCGGTAGACTTGGCCCATCCACTCGGCGTCCCGCTGCGCCAGGTAGTCGTTGACGGTGATCAGGTGCACGCCCTTGCCGGCCAGCGCGTTCAGGTAGACCGGCGCCGTGGCCACCAGGGTCTTGCCCTCGCCGGTGCGCATCTCGGCGATGCCGCCGGCGTGCAGCACCATGCCGCCCACCAGCTGCACGTCGTAGTGCCGTTGGCCCAGCACCCGCTTGGCGCTCTCGCGGACCACGGCGAAGGCGTCCTCCAGCAGGTCGTCCAGCGTCGCGCCCTTGGCCAGCCGCTCGCGGAATTCCACGGTCTTGGCGCGCAACGCCTCGTCGGTCAGGCCCTGCATCTGCGGCTCGAGCGCGTTGATCTTCAGGACGCGGGCCTGCATCGCCTTGACCTTGCGGTCGTTGGAGGAGCCGAAGAACCGTTGGAACATGCTCAAGGGGTCAAATCCGTCCGGCGGCGACAAGGCCCATCGCCCGCCGGGAAAAACGCTGAATGCAGGGGCGCGGGAGACTTAAGCAGCAGGGGTCCCCAAGTCAACGCGGGCCCCCCTGTGACGCGTGGTATCGGGGGGCGACGGGCAGGGGGCGTTGCGCCGGGAGCAAAACCTTGCGCTGCGACTGAGCGGACGCCACGACCTCTACCCGCGACGGGCGCGACCCTGCCGTGTTAGCTTGTTGCGAGGGCCAGGCTCGTCAGGTCCGGATGCGAAGTGGTTGATGCGCCTCACCGTCTACACCGACTACGCCCTGCGCGTGCTGATGTACTTGGCGGTGCATCCCGAACCAAAGCCGACGATCGGCGAGATCTCCTCCAGCTACAGCGTCTCTCGCAACCACCTGATGAAGGTGGTCTATGACCTGGGGGTCGCCGGCTACATCGGGACAGTGCGCGGCAAGAACGGCGGCCTGCGTCTCGCGCGACGGCCGGAGGACATTGGCCTCGGCGAACTGATCCGCCAGACCGAGCCCGACATGGCGCTTGTGCCCTGCTTCGATCCGGTCAATTCGCCCTGCGCCATCACGCCGGCGTGCCGGCTGCGCGGCGCGCTGCACCAGGCGCGGGCGGCATTCTTCGGGGTGCTGGATGGCTACACCCTGGCGGATCTGGTCGGGAACCGGCCCGCGCTCGAACACCTCCTCGTAAGGGGCGACTCCAGGTCCGCGTCGGACCGGCCGCAGGTGGAGTCGCCTCCCTCCACCGGCCATCGAGCCCCTGTCGCCAGGCGATCTGCGCGAGGCCGGGCGCCAACGTGAACCCCTCCGAGTAGCCGCCGCCCCACACGCAGCCGTCACCGACCTCTCGCGCCACGTCCGTAGCTGCGCCGGCGCCACCGCAGGGAACGCCTCACGCGCCGCTATGCTGACGAGCAGGCCCTGGCCAAATATGAAGTAGTATTCTATATACTTC
>JBIOED010000085.1:0-15164 GCA_044445675.1 Caulobacterales bacterium
CGCATGATCTGCGGCACCCCGGCCAGCACGAAGACGTTGCCGATGGTGAACCCAGGCGGCCCCTGCACGGGGTTCTTCACCAGTTCCCCGCCCACCGGCACCCCGAGATCCTCGCCCTGATGACCGCGCGGTTCGGCGGGGAGCTGAACGCGGCGCGGCGGCGGATGGCGCGGGTGCCGGTGGGCGGGGAACTGGTGAAGAACCCCGTGCAGGGGCCGCCTGGGTTCACCATCGGCAACGTCTTCGTGCTGGCCGGGGTGCCGCAGATCATGCGCGGGATGCTGGAGGACGTGGGGCCTCGGCTGCGCGGCGGGGCGGTGACCGTCTCGCGCACCGTGCGCGTGGAGGGCTCTGGCGAAGGCGCGATCGCCGCGCCGCTGGAGCGGGTGGCCCGGGCGCATCCGGCGATGTCGCTGGGCAGCTATCCGTTCTTCGGCGCCGAGGGCTACGGTTCGAACCTGGTTCTGCGCGGGCGCGATCCGCAGGAACTGGGCGCGACGGTGGCCGAACTCATCGCGGCGCTAAGGGCCGAGGGCGTCGAAAACGTGCGGGAGATAGATGCGGCGGCCTGATCTGGGCGTCATTTGTCTACCGCCGCCGTTTCCGTTATGGATTTCACATGACCTGTTATTCCGGAGCCTCTCAGTGATCCTCAGCGCAATGCTCGCCGCCACCGTCATGCTGGCCGGCGCCACCCCGGCCGCGGCGGCCGCCACCGTCACCCCGGCCACTGCCGTCGCCGCCCCCGCCAAGGCGGCGGCGTCCAAGCCGCGGCTGATCTGCAAGACCGAGTCGGTGACCGGCAGCCTGATGCCGAAGAAGACCTGCTACACGAGCGACGACTACGCCCAGCGCCAGCAGGATCAACGCCAGAACCTCGAGCGCATGCAGAACAACCTGTCGCTGAAGGGTAACTGAGCCCCATCGGGGCCGACCGCCCGCGGCCCGGGAATTTCCCCGCCGCGAGGCAGGTCGTGGCGGTTCGGCGAACGTCGGATGGCGATTAATCGTACCTTCGGGTTTGCGCGCTAGATTCGAGCTTCGTCCGTGCTCCGGCTGACGATCCGGGGCGCGGTTCGGGAGCGATTGACTTGGCCGAGACCTATCGCAGCATGCGCGCGCTGGAGCGTACGGCTTCGAGCAGCCGCGTGCTCAACCTGGCGGCGCTGGCGGTCAAGCACGCGAACAATCCCGAGCATGCCGCCCGTCCGCTGTTCCGGGCGCCGACGCTGAACGCGGCGGTGATCCTGAAGCACCGGCTGCGGGGCGACGAGGCCGCCACGGTCGCCACCCGCAACCGCACCGCCACCAAGTTGATCGTGCCCTTCGAGCGGTCCGACCTCAGCCTTGGCGGGCGCTCGCTGTTCGTGGGCGACCGCGGCTGGATGGACGGCCTGCAGGAACTGACGGGCGCCTCCGATCTGGGGCGCGACGCGGGCGTGCTGGAAGCGCTGGACGAGCTGCCCTCGCTCGACCCCTTCCTGCTGCGCGGGCACATGAGACGGCGCGGCTTTCAGGTCGCGGAGACCCACTTCGAGATCTCGCCCGGCGACCTGAAGATGATGCAGCAGTTCGTCGGCGCCGAGATCAGCAAGCTGATCGACCTGGCCTACCGCGGCCGCGCCAGCCACGCGGCCCACACCCTGCGCCTGGTGAAGGCCCTGCTGTCCAGCCGCAACGACGAGAAGCTGGAGCCGCTGCGGCGGACGCTGCGCCTGGAGGGCGACAGCTACCGCGAAGGCATCTTCGCCTGGAAGGGCTTCCTCTACTACAAGTGGATGCTGAACAGCCTCTGGCCGAAGTTGCGCGAGGTGCTGGTCGATCTGATGACGATCAAGACGGTGGGGCCGCGAGATTTCGAGCAGGATGCCCTGATCCGGACCCTGAAGGTCAGGCTGCACGACAACATCGAGCGCCAGATGAAGGCGGTGGCCGACTTCCTGCGGATCTATGACCGGGTGTTCGAGGAGTTGACCCGGGACGGCAACGCCACGGCGTTCCGCGACTTCCTGCTGATGTCGCCGGAGATGCTGGTGGCGCTGGGCGAAGGCACCGGCGTGATGGCGGATATCGCCTCGTTCTGGCGGTTCCGGTTCCCGAAGGCCAAGCCCCTTCAAGCCCACGCCGGCGAGCTGCTGGACATTCTGCAGGACTTCGAGTCCGGCCTGCGCGGCGAGGCCATCGCCCAGGTCGCGGCCTAGCGGTGAGACTCGATTGGGGATGACAGAGCCCTTCGCAAACCCAATTGGCGCCGGAGCTGGCCCCGGCGCCGGGCGACCGATGGCGCCTATCGACCGCAAAACCCGCGTCAGATAAGCCTTCAGGCCATGGGGACTTGGCGGAACCGGTAGACGCAAGCGACTTAAAATCGCTCGGAGAAATCCGTCCGGGTTCGACTCCCGGAGTCCCCACCAGCCGCCGGCCGGCCGGCCGAACAGGCGTCGCTCGCTCTATGGCGTCTCGCCGCCGACCGGCTGCTTGCCGCCGAACAGGCCATCCAGGCGCTCGCGGAGGGAGCGTTCGTAGTCTTCCCGCGGCGCGGAGCGGGGGCGCGACAGGGAGATGTCCTTGGCGATCGCGTCCTTGATCCGGGTGACGGCGGCGTCGTCGAGCACGCCGGCCCGCACCAGCTCGGCCGACAGCTGCAGCAGCCCGACGGCGGTGGCCTGGGCCCGCAGCCCGACGAACCCGATGGTTTCGTGGAGCCGCAGTTCGTCTCGCTCGTCCATATCGCCGTCCTCCCCGACCACGCGCGTCGCACGGCCAGGCCGGGCCGCGGAGCGCGCATCGGCAGCGTGGCAGGTCACCGGGCTGCGGACAACATCGGCGTGCCGCCAGGATCGGGCGAGGCGGGCCGGCGTCGCGGGGTCAGCCCTTGGCGCTGCCGATCTCGACCGGAAGGTAGACGTGGCGGCCGTTGTGGGCGACCAGCAACAGCACGTCCTTGCGTCCGGCCGCGCGGGCCGCCGAGACGGCGGCGGTGACGTCGGCGGCCGAATTCACCGCGTGGCCGCCGGCCTGCTCGATGACGTCGCCGGGGCGCAGGCCCTTCTGGCCGGCGTCGGAGCCCGGCAGGACGCGCTGCACCGTCAGGCCGCCGCCGGCCCGCGGGGCGACCATCAGCCCGAGGCCGCCGCCGGAGCCGCCGGTCGCGCCGGACCCGACACCGTCATTGAGCGCCAGCTGCTGCTCGGACGGGCGAAGGCCGGAGCGCACGTTCAGGGCCTGCATATGGCCGTCGCGGCGCACGTCGAGCCGGATGCTGGAGCCGGCCTGCGCCAGCCCGACCTGGCGGGTGAGGTCGTCCGCCGAGGTCACCGCATGGCCGTCGACCTTGAGCACCAGGTCGCCCGAGCGCAGGCCGGCATGGGCGCTGGGGCCATCCGGGACCACGTCGGCGACCAGCGCGCCCTGGTGCGGGGCCAGCCCCAGGCTCTCGGCGATCTCCGGCGTCACATTCTGCACGGTGGCGCCGATATAGCCGCGGCTGACCTTGCCGTGGGCGATCAGCTGCTTGCTGACCGAGGCGGCGACGTCGGCCGGGATGTCGAAGCCGATGCCGACCGAGCCGCCGGACGGCGTGAAGATGGCGCTGTTGACGCCCACCACCCGGCCGTAGAGGTCGAAGCTGGGGCCGCCGGAGTTGCCGCGGTTGATCGGCGCGTCGATCTGCATGTAGTCGACGTAGCTTGAGCCGCTGACGTTCGGCCGGCTGAGCGCCGAGACGATCCCGGCGGTCGCCGTGCCGCCCAGGTTGAACGGGTTGCCGACCGCGACCACCCAGTCGCCGACGCGGGGCTTGGCGCGGTCTTCGAAACTCACGAACGGAAACTCTTGGCCGTCGACCTTGAGCACCGCCAGGTCGGTCGCCGGGTCGCGGCCGATCAGCCGCGCCTTGAAGGTGCGGTCGTCGCTGGTCCGCACGGTGATCTTG
This sequence comes from Caulobacterales bacterium, assembly GCA_044445675.1. Taxonomy (GTDB): domain Bacteria; phylum Pseudomonadota; class Alphaproteobacteria; order Caulobacterales; family Caulobacteraceae; genus Phenylobacterium. The sequence continues at coordinate 3,935 of JBIOED010000085.1, forward strand.
TCGGCGTGCTCGACGACGTGGTTGTTGGTGACGATATAGCCGTCCGCCGAGATGAAGAAGCCCGAGCCGGTGGCCCGCATCGGCGCCGGCGCCGGCGCGGCCTGGTCGGGGATCTGTGGGAACATTCGGCGGAAGGCGCCGAAGGGGTCCTGGCCGTCGAAGCCGCCCTGCGGCCCGAAGGGGCTTTCCTGCGACGGGCCGGAGAAGGCCGTCGATTCGGGGCTGGCCTTGCCCTCCACGTCGACCGAGACGACGGCGGGGGCGACGCGCTGGACCAGGTCGGCGAACGATGGGGGCGCCGCGGCGGCGATCGGCGCGATCGGCCGGGCGTTGACGGGGCCGCCGGTGCTGGCGGCGACGGCCATTTGACCGCCGGCGGCGATGGCGGCGGCGGCGAGGGCGCCCACGGCGCCGGCAAAGAGTTCCTTCTTGGTCATGTCCTGCTCAACGGATTCGATGTGGTGAAGCGCCGACCTCCGCGGACCGCAGGTCCGCATCGCGCGCGACCCCCGCGACCGCCGGAGGACGACGCAGTGGGCTGATGGCGAGATAAGATCGCAGAACGATGTATTCAAGGCGGGACGGCGGCGGAATCGAGCCGATCGCGCCGCGCGGGCGTGGCGGTAGCCGCGTCAGCGGGCCAGGCGCCAGCGCGGAATGCGCTCGCCGGCCGGCGGCTGCCCGGGCTGGTCGGCCGAATAGGTGTAGAGGGGCTTGGCCTTGTAGGCCCACTGCCTGGTCCCGTCCTCGCGGGTGACGAGCGTCCAGTCGCCGACCGGCGTGGCGGTCGGCGGGGCCGTGAGCGGCGGCCACATGGCGGCGCAGTCGTCGCGGCAGTGGGACATCCCGGCCATGGTGTCGAAGTCCCAGGTGTAGAGCGGCCTTCCCGACGGGTCCGCGAAGGCGCCGTCCACCACGCGAATGCCGTCGGGCCTCGTCGGAGCGCCCACGGCGGCTCCCGCCAGCGCAAGGGCGGCCAAGGCGGCCGGCCAACTCGCCGCCCGGCCTGTCATGACCGGCTCTCCGGACCGGGCGGCGGATCGCCGGCGGCGGTCCGGGCGGCGTGGCGGTCGAGGCGGCGGACGGTCTCCAGGATATCCGCCAGGATATCGGCGGTTTCCTTCAACTGGCCGAGGTTGCGCAGTGAAATGGCCTCGAGAATCGCCACGCCGCGCGGAAGGATACGCAACAGGGTGCGGCGGCGGTCTTCCTGCGAGACGCTGCGCTCGACGAGACCGCCATCGGCCATCCGCGCGACCAGCTCGAGCGCGCTGTGGTTCTTGATCAACAGCCGGTCGGCGAGCCCGCCGATGGTCATCGCCTCGGGACCCGGATGGCTCCGGATGGCCAGCAGCGCCTGGTGCTGCTGCGAGCTGAGGCCCTGTTCGCGGGCGCCGTCGTCGCTGAAGTGCAGGAACTGGCGCATCGACCAGCGAAAATCGCCCAGCGCGGCATATTCGGCGTCTGTCAGGGCGCGGCGGCCTGTCGTCGGTTTGCGGGGCATGGCGTCCTAGGGTTCCGCTGCCGACGGCATGGCGATCTCCAGATCGGGGCGTCGAGGTAAGCGGCGCCCGGGAAAGCCCATCCTGCCACGATGTATCGCCCGGCGCATCGCCCGACACGCTCCAATATGCCTCGCCGCCTTCGCGGAGGGGGCCACTGCGCATCGGGGAGGCGGTGAGGCCAAGTTGCAGGGTGATTACCCCGAGGAACCCGCTTGGCCTCACCGCCCGGCCGCCGCCGGCTCATCAACGGCGGCACACCCCGGAGACAACCGGCAATGCGAGGAGCGAAGCTGGCGAAAACCTACGCTCTCGTACAGGCCTTGGCCGGGCACACGGTTGGACATGCGGCCGGCGGCGGACCTTTGCCGGAGCCGGCGGCGCGAGGTGTTCGCGGTCGCCGGCCAACACATCGTGATGCGATACTCCGGCGACCGCAAGCCGTTCGAGGCGCGTTCCCGTTTTTGTGATCGCGCGGGAAGGCGCCGTCAGCCGCCTGCGGTGTCGGCGGCGCGCCATGCCGGGTTAGAACCGGATCCGGTGCGGATGGGTGAAGACCTCGAAGCCGTCGCGCCGCACGACGGCGATCAGGGTGACGCCGGCCGCCTCGGCGGTGCGGATGGCCAGGGCGGTGGGCGCGGACACCGCCGCGATGACCGGCGCGCCGATGGCCGCCGCCTTCTGCACCAGTTCGACCGAGACCCGGCTGGTGAGCAGCAGCACGCCGGCGGCGGCGACTCCGGCCCGCGCCAGTCCGCCCGCCAGCTTGTCCACGGCGTTGTGGCGGCCGACGTCCTCGCGAACCATGACCAGGCCGCGGTCGGGGGTCCACAGGGCGGCGGCATGCACGGCGCGGGTCTCGCGCCCCAAGGTCTGGGCGGGCTCCAGCGCCGCCATCGCTGCGGCGATGTCAGCGGCGCCCAGCGGGGGGAGCGGATGCGGCGTCCGGGCAGTCGTGTGGCGCGCGGCCTCCAGGCTCTCCACGCCGCAGAGCCCACAGCCGCTCGGCCCGGCCATCGTCCGGCGGCGGGAGACCAGGGCCCGGGCGCGGTCGGGCGAGAGCCACAGGCGCGCCTCGACGCCCAGCGGGCTCGCCGCGACCTCCATGGACCGCACCTCCGTGGCCGAGGCGATCACGCCCTCGGTCAGGCTGAAGCCGATCGCGAAGTCCTCCAGGTCGGCCGGGGTGGCCATCATCACCGCATAGGTCGAGGCGTCGTGGACGATGGCGACCGGCGTCTCTTCCGGCACGGCGCGCTCGGCGGCGGCCGCCAGCCCGTCGCGCAGCCGGATCATCGGCGCAGCCTTCGAGGCGGACATCGGGCTTGCGCTCCTGGGGCTTGTGGGCCGAACCTGCCCCGCGCCGACGCGTTCAACCACCGCATCCGCTCCAAAGGGCCATGTCTAGATGAAACGCCGCGACACGACGCCCCGCAAGGTCACCATCAAGCCCTACCAGGGCGCGGCCGGCGGTTGGGGGTCGATGGAGGGGATGTGGAAGGTGGCGCGGCGCGAGGCCCCGCCGGCCGCCGTCACGCTGCGTGAGCTGTCGCGGCAGAACAAGGCGGACGGCTACGCTTGCGTGAGCTGCGCCTGGCCGAAGCCCGCACACCCGCACCCGGCCGAGTTCTGCGAAAATGGCGCCAAGGCCACCCTTTGGGACCTGACCAACCGGCGCTGTACGCCACAGTTCTTCGCCGAGCACACCCTGACCGAGCTCCTCACCTGGAGCGACTTCGACCTGGAGCAGGCCGGGCGGCTGACGGCTCCGCTGCGCTACGACCGGACCAGCGACCGGTATGTGGAGTGCGGCTGGGACGAGGCCTTCGCCGAGATCGGCCGGGAACTGAAGGCCCTCGATCCGAGGTCGGTGGTGTTCTACGCCTCCGGCCGCGCGTCGCTGGAGACCTCGTACATGTATGCGCTTCTGGCGCGGATGTACGGCAGCCAGAACCTGCCCGACAGCTCGAACATGTGCCACGAATCGACCTCCGTCGGCCTGAAGCAGAGCCTTGGCACGCCGGTGGGCACCGTGCAGCTGCAGGACTTCGAGCAGGCCGACGCGATCTTTTTCTTCGGCCAGAACGCCGGCTCGAACTCGCCGCGGATGCTGCACGACCTGCAGCGGGCGGCCAAGCGCGGCGTGCCGATCGTCACCTTCAATCCCCTGCGCGAGCGGGGCCTGGAGCGGTTCAAGAACCCGCAGTCGCCGTTCCAGATGCTGGGCGGGGCCGCCACCGAGATCAGCACCCAGTACCACCAGCTGAAGGCGGGCGGCGACATCGCCGCCCTGACCGGGATCTGCAAATGGCTGATCGAGGCCGACGACGCGGCCCGGGCCTCCAACGGCCCGGCGGTGATCGACCATGCCTTCATCGCGCAGTACGGCCAGGGCTACGAAGCGTTCGCCGCCTTCTGCCGCACGACCGCCTGGGCCGATATCGAGGCCAACGCCGGCCTGCCGCGCGCCGACATCGAGGCCGCCGCCGGGGTCTATGCCCGCGCCTCCTCGACCATCTGCGTCTACGGCATGGGGATCACCCAGCATCAGCTGGGCGTGCAGAACGTGCACATGATCTGCAACCTGCTGATGCTGCGCGGCAATATCGGGCGGCCAGGGACTGGACCCTGCCCGGTTCGCGGCCACTCCAACGTCCAGGGCCAGCGCACGGTGGGGATCACCGAAAAGCCGGAGCTCGCGCCCCTGGACCTGCTGAAGACGCTCTACGGCTTCGAGCCGCCGCGCGAGAAGGGGATGAACACCATCGAGGTCTGCGAGGGCCTGCTGGCGGGAAAGGTGAAGGCGTTCATCGGCCTGGGCGGCAACTTCCTGCGCGCCATTCCCGACCACGGCCAGATGGAGCGTGTGTGGGGAACCCAGCGGCTGACCGTGCAGATCGCCACCAAGCTCAATCGCGGCCACCTGATCAACGGCGAGGTGGCCTATCTGCTGCCCTGCCTCAGCCGCATTGAGCGCGACGTGCAGGCGACGGGGCCGCAGACCGTCTCGGTGGAGGATTCCTCAAGCTGCATCCACGCCTCGTTCGGCGACCGCGCGCCGGCCAGCGACAAGCTGATGGCCGAGCCCGCCATTGTGGCCGGCATCGCCAAGGCGACCCTGGCCCCCAACCCGAAGGTCGACTGGGACGCCTGGACCGGCGACTACGCCCGGGTGCGCGACGCCATCGAGGCGACCTATCCGCAGTGGTTCCAGGGCTTCAACGCCCGCTTCCGCCAGCCCGGCGGCTTCCATCGCCCCAACAAGGCGCTGCAACGCGACTTCTCGGAATCGCCTACGGGCAAGGCCAACTTCCTGACGCCCACGGCGCTTTCGGCCACCGGATTCGCCGACGAAGCAGGACTGTTCCGGCTGGTGACGCTGCGGTCCAACGACCAGTTCAACACCACGGTCTATGGCTACGAGGATCGGTTCCGCGGCGTCAGCGGCACGCGCGACGTGCTGTTCATCAACCCCGCGGACATGCGCCGTCTGGGTCTGAGCGAAGGCCAGGCGGTGGGGCTGAAGACCCAGGCCGACGACGGGGTGGAACGCTCGATGTCAGGCCTGCGGGCGACCGCCTACGATATTCCCGAAGGCTGCCTCGGCGCCTATTACCCGGAGTGCAACCGGCTGATCCCGGTCGGCCACTACGCCCGGGAAAGCAAGACGCCGGCCGCCAAGAGCGTGCCGGTGCGCTTCCTTGTGGACTAGGCCCGGCCGGATCGCCGGCGTCGTCCTGGCCGGCGGACGCTCGCGCCGCTTCGGGGCCGACAAGGCGTTGGCCCAGCTGGACGGCGCCCGGCTCATCGACCACAGCCTGCGGGCCTTGCGCGGCCATGCCGACGCGCTGGCGGTGAGCGGATCCGCGGCCCTGGCGGCGAGCGTCGGGCTGGACGCCGTCGCGGACGCGCCGGGCGTGGCGGCAGGGCCACTGCGCGGCGTCCTGGGCGCCCTGGCCTGGGCGAAGGCCGCAGGCTGTTCGCACCTGCTGAGCGTGCCCTGCGACACGCCCTTCCTGCCAGATGACCTCGGTCCAAGGTTGATCGCGGCGGCCGCGCGGGCGCCCGTCGTCGCGGCGCGCGCCGGGCGCGCCCATGCGCTCTGCGCCATCTGGTCGGTGGGCGTGGCCGAGGCTGTGGCGACCATGGCGAACCAGGACCGCCAGCCCTCCATGCAGGCGGTCGTCGACGCCCTGGACGGGGCATGGGTGGACTTCCCCGACGAGGCCGCCTTCGCCAACCTCAACACCGCCGAGGACCTGGAGCGCGCGCGGATTTCGTGATCCACAAGAGAAGGGCGGCGCATCGCGACCGCCACGGTGGGGAGAGGTGGAGATGACCAGCGTGAGCCGACGCCGCGCGATAGGCCTGGGCCTTGCCGCCGCGGCGTCGGGCCTGTCGGCGAAGGCCTCGCCGCGCACGCCGCCGGCGCCGTTCTTCACGCGCCATTGCCTGCCGATCGGGCTGCAGCTCTACACGCTGGGCGAGCCGCTGAAGGCCGACCTCGACGGGATGCTGGGGCAGGTCGGCAAGATCGGCTACGGGACCGTCGAGATGGCCGGCTATCTGGGCCGCACGCCGCACGAACTTCGCACCGCCTTCGACCGGGCCGGCCTGCGCTGCACCAGCAGCCACGTGCAGGCCCGCCCGTCCGGGCCCGAGCCCAGCCTGGCCGACCCCGACCGGCTGGTCGCCGACGCCCGGGTCATCGGCTTCCGCCATGTCGTGCTGCCGATGTTCCCGATCCCCGCGCACGTCGACATGAAGCCCAGGCTGGGGGAGGACCGCCCCGCGCTGCTGTCCCGCCTGGCGGCCCAGGTCACCGCGGACGACTGGAAGGCCACCGCCGACCTGCTGAACGCCAGCGGCAAGGCCCTGGCCACCGCCGGCCTGACCCTGGGCTACCACAACCACAACGTCGAATTCGCACCGGTGGACGGGACCACCGGGCTGGAGATCCTGCTGAAGGCCACCGACCCGGCGCGGGTGCGGTTCGAGATGGACGTGGGCTGGGTGGTGGCCGCCGGCCACGACCCCTTCGCGCTGCTCAAGGCCCACCCCGGGCGGTTCCGGCAGATGCACGTCAAGGACGTCAAGGCGACCACCCGGCCGAACTTCGCCTTCCAGCAGGACCCGACCGAGGTGGGCTCCGGCGTCATCGACTGGAAAGGCCTGCTGCCTGCGGCCTATGCGGCCGGCGTCTACGACTTTTTCGTGGAGCAGGAGCCGCCCTTCGAAAGACCGCGGATCGCGTCGGCGAAGATCAGCTTCGACTACCTGAACGCCCTGGTGGGCTGAAGCGGCGTCACGCCCCGGGCGTGGACAAGCGCGCAAAACCGGGTCAAATGCCGCTCGTCACGGCCAAGGTATGGCCGGGACCGCCTGCCGCTCATCGGCGGGCGGACTGAATGCGCGCCGATGCCCTTAGGGGCTCAATCGGGAACGCAGTAGGCCGCCTTCGGGCGTCCGATCTGCGGCTGTCCCTGCAACTGTGAGCGGTGAGCGCATACGCGAGGAGAGGGGCCAAGGCCGCTCTCCGGCCACTGGGTCGAACGGCCCGGGAAGGTCCGCGTATGACGCTATGACCCGCGAGCCAGGAAACCGGTCGGTGCGTGTCGCTCGAGCTTTCGGATCAGTGGAATCCGGGGCGCGGACCTCCGTCTGAGCGACGAGAAGCGGTGGGGAGCCGTTTCGACCGGTCCGGCCGGGCGCGCATCCGCGTCCACGCCCGCCGGCCCGTCGGCCGTGGGGGAATCCGTCCCCTGAGGAGGCTCTCCGCCTGTCGCTCAGACGCAGGCAAACGGAGGGCGACAGATGCCCAGACACCTCTTCGGCTTCAGCCTGCTGGCGAGCCTGGCGGCCAGTCCGCTTACCGCCGTGGCCCAGCAGGCTCCGCCCCACAGTGTCGATCCCCTCGTGGTCACATCCTCGCGCTCGGGAGACGCGACGCCGGCCGGCCTGGTCGGCGCCTCGGTCAGCGTCATCGACGACCAGGCGTTGCAGCATCGCCAGACGGTGGTCGTCTCCGACGTCCTGCGCGACGTTCCAGGCGTCGCCGTCAGCCGGGAGGGCGCGGTCGGGGCGCTCACCCAGGTGCGCATCCGCGGCGCCGAGGGCAACCAGACCCTGGTGCTGATCGACGGGATCAAGGCCTCCGATCCGTTCTTCGACGAATACGACTTCGGCACGCTCATCGCCGACGAGGCCGCCAGGATCGAGGTCCTGCGCGGCCAGCAGTCGTCGCTCTATGGATCCGACGCCATCGGCGGGGTGATCAGCTACGTCACCCTCACCGGCGCCGAGGCGCCCGGCGTGCGCCTGCGTGCGGAGGGCGGCGGCCTGGGGACCTATGCAGGCGGCGGCCGCGTGGCCGGCGTCAGCGGCGACCTCGACTATGCCTTGTCCGCCAGCGGCCTGCGCACCGGCGGCTATCCCGTCGCCCCCGGCGGCCATCGCGACGTCGGCTCCGACAGCGTCGGCGCCTCGGCCAAGCTGATCTGGACGCCGGCCGCCAACCTGCATTTCACCGCGGTCGGGCGCTACAGCCACACCCGGGCGGACCTCGACGACACCAACCCGGACAGCGCCAGCCCGACCTTCGGCCTGACGGTCGATTCGCCCGGCGTCCATTCCATCAACGATGCGGTCTACGGCCTGGCGCGCGCACAGATCGACCTGCTGGACGGGCGCTGGACCCAGGCGGTCACAGCCCAGGTGGCCGACACCCGCCGCACCGGGTTCGACGTCGCCGACGCCTTTGCGCCGGCGGCGGGCCAGCCGATCGTCAAGGCGTCCGGCGACCACGGCCGGCGGTTCCGGGAGTCCTACGAGAGCACGTCGCGCTTCGGCGACGGCCCGGTGAAGCAGCGGGTGACCGTGGCGGTCGACGGCGAGCAGAACACCTCGCGCACGACGGTCTCGTCGTTCGGCGCCTTCCTCGGCGCCGAGCACATCGACACCGCCGGCGTGGTCGGCGAGTACGACCTGACGCTCGACGAGGGGGCGTCGTTCGGCGCGTCGGTGCGCCACGACTGGAACAACCGCTTCGCCGACGCCACCACCTATCGGGCGCAGGGCAGCTACAGGTTCGGCGAGGGCGCGAGGCTGCATGCGGCGGCGGGCTCCGGCGTCAAGAACCCGAGCTTCAGCGAGCTGTTCGATTTCGTGGCCGGCCGGTTCCTCGGCAATCCCAACCTGCAACCGGAGCGCTCGCAGGGCTGGGAGATCGGCCTCGACCGGACGATCCTGAGCGGCCACGCCAACCTCGGCGCGACCTGGTTCGACAATCGCCTGGACCACCAGATCACCACGGACTTCTCGACCGGGGTGGCCCGGCCGGTGAACCTGCCCGGGTCCGAGCGCCAGCGCGGCGTCGAGCTGTTTGCAGACGGCCAGCTGAGCGCGGCTTGGCGCCTCGACGCCAGCTATACCAGGCTGGACGCTCCCCAGACGCGGTCGGTGATCCGGGATGGCGCTTTCGTCACCTTCGACGGGCAGGCCGTGCGCCGCGCCCGGGACATCGCCAGCGCCAACCTGACCTGGGCGCCGCCCGGCCAGCCGTTCGCCACGACGCTCACCGTCCGCTACAACGGCCGGCAGAACGACCTGGCCTTCACCGACCCCTCGTTCACACCGGTGCTGGTGTCGCTGCGGGGCTTCACCCTGGTCAACCTCGCCGCCACCTGGCGCCTGACGCCGCAGGCCGAACTGTTCGGCCGGGTGGAGAACCTGTTGGCCCAGAGCTACCAGGAGGTGTTCAGCTTCGCCGCGCCGGGCCGCGCGGCCTACGGCGGCGTTCGGCTGAGGTTCTAAAGATGAGACCTGCGCTCCGCATCGCGGTTCTGGGCTTGGCCGCCGCAAGCCTCCTCGCTGGCCGCTCTGCGGTTTCGGCGCCCCGGCGGATCATGTCGACCAACGTCTGCACCGACCTGCTGCTGTTGCAGCTCGCGCCGAAGGCCCGGATCGCTTCGGTGACCTTCATGGCCCCGGACGGCGCACGCACGCTGTTTCCGGGAGCCGCGGCCGGTATCCCGCTGAACCACGGCGCGGCCGAGGACGTGGTCAATCTGAAGCCGGACCTGATCCTCGACAGCGGGCTGTCGTCGCCGCTGGTGCGCACCTTGGCGCGGCGGGTGGGGGCGCGGGTGGTCGACGTCAAGGACGCCAACAATTTCCAGGACATCCGCGACAGTCTTCGCCAGGTTGGCGAGGCGGTGGGCGAGCGGGCGCGGGCCGAGGCGCTGATCGCGCGGATGGACGCCACCCTGGCGGACCTGGCCGCCCATCCGCCGCGGCGCAGGCTGCGTGTGGTGGCCTGGAGCGGCGGCTCCGCCGTCCCCGGCAAGGGCAGCCTCACCGACGCCATCATCACCGCCGCCGGCGCGGTGAACATCGCCGCCCGGCCCGGCGTGGCGGAATCCAGCTTCGGCGTCGAGGAGCTGCTGGCCGCCAACCCCGACGCCCTGCTGTTCGGCGGCGCGACGCTGGGCCAGCCGTCCCTGCTGAGCGACGAGGGCCAGCACCGGGTGGTGCGGCGGCTCTACGCCGGCCGGCGCATCGCCTACAACGACATCACCCACACCTGCGGCCTGCCGCAGTCCGCCGACTCCGCCCGCGATCTGCGCCGCGCGCTCGACGCCCTGCCGGACCGGAAACCCGTCCGGTGAAGCCAGCGCGCGCCTTGCCGGCTTTCGTCATGCCGGCGCTGGCCGGGCTGCTGCTGCTCGCTGCGGCGGTCGCCTCGCTGTTCCTCGGCCGGGTGAACCTCAGTCCCGCCGACCTGCTGGCGGGGATCGGCTCGCCGCAGGCAAGCCTCGCCGGGCTGGTGGTCACCGAACTGCGCCTGCCGCGCGCAGTGCTGGCGATCCTGGTCGGGGCCGCGCTCGGCCTGTCGGGCGCGGTGCTGCAGGGCCTGTTGCGCAACCCCCTCGCCGACCCGGGCCTGCTGGGCGTGTCGAACGGCGCGGCGCTGGGCGCGGTGATCGCCATCTATTACGGCCTGCAGCACGCCTTCCCGTTGGCGACGCCCTTGCTGGGCCTGGCCGGGGCCATGGGGGCGGGCGCGCTGACTTTCGCCTTCGGGCGCGGCGGCACGCTCTCCCTGATCCTCGCCGGGGCCGCGGTCTCCAGCCTGATGAGCGCCTTCCTGGCCATGGCGCTGAACTTCGCCCCCAGCCCCTATGCGGCCTATGAGATGAGCGTCTGGATGCTGGGCTCGCTGGCGGAGCGCAGCTGGGACCATGTGCTGCTGGCCGCGCCATTCATTGCGGTCGGCATGGCGATCCTGGCGACCCTGGGCCGGGCGCTCGACGCGCTGTCGCTGGGCGAGGCCCAGGCCGAGAGCCTCGGCTTTCGCCTGGGCCGGGTGCGCGTCCTGGCGCTGCTGGGCGTCGGCCTGGCCGTGGGCGCGGCCACCTCGGTCGTAGGTTCGGTCAGTTTCATCGGCCTGGCCGCCCCGCATCTGGTGCGGCCGTTCGTCGGCTACCAGCCCAGCCGCACCCTGCTGCCGTCCGCCCTGCTTGGCGCGACCCTGCTCCTGCTCTCCGACATCGGCACGCGGGTGATCCACACCAACACCGAGCTGCGCCTGGGAGTGATCACCAGCCTGCTCGGCGCGCCGTTCTTCTTCTGGCTGGTGATGCGCCTGCGCAAGGTGGCTCCATGACGACGCTGTCCGCGAGTCATCTCACGGTGCGGCGAGGCGGCCGGGCGATCGTCGACGACGTCAC
>JBIOED010000086.1:0-14943 GCA_044445675.1 Caulobacterales bacterium
CAGGTCCGCGCGGTCCGGGCCGATGCACGGCTGGTTGGCGCGCGCCCTGGCGTTGAGCCCCAGCAGGCGTCCGGCGGCCGCGTCGCACTCGTCGCGGGTCATCCAGATGCCGTCGACGCGGCTGCGGTCATAGCGCGGCAGCTCCAGGTGCAGGCCCGCCAGGCTGGTGATCGCGCCGGACGTGCCGATCAGGTGCGCCTGGTCGGCGTCGAACACGTCGCGCAGGCCGTCGGCTCGACGGAAGGCGGCGATTTCGCCCTTCATCGTGTCGACCATGGCCCGGAACCAGGCCTCGGTGGCGGCCTCGCCCTCCGGGAACCGCTCGGCCAGGGTCACGACGCCGATCGGCACCGAAAGCCACGCCCGCAGCGGCGGCATGCCGGTGGGCGCGGCGCCCCTCAGGTCGACCCAGGAAAGCTCCGTCGAGCCGCCCCCGACATCGACCACCAGGGCGGCGTCGGAGGTCCGGTCGATCAGGTTCAGGCAGCCGGCCACCGACAGCCGGGCTTCCTCCTGGGGCGGGATGATCTGCAGCCTCAGGCCGGTTTCCTCGAACACCCGGTTGAGGAACGCCTGGCCGTTCTCGGCCATGCGGCAGGCCTGGGTGGCGATGGCCCGCAGGCGCAGCACCCGGCGGCGGCGCAGCTTCTCGGCGCTGACCTTCAGGGCGGCCATCGCGCGCTCCATGGCGGCGTCCGACAGGCGGCCCGAGGCGGTCAGCCCCTCGCCCAGGCGCACGATCCGAGAATAGGCCTCGATCACGCGGAAACCGCCCGCGCCATGCGGCGTGGCGATCAGCAGGCGGCAGTTGTTGGTGCCCAGGTCGAGCGCGCCATAGCAGGACGCTTCCCCTGTCGATCTCTCCCGGCTACGCACGGTTGCGCCGGGCGCGCTCGGCGCCTCAGTCATGGACCAACTATCCGTCCCTCGCAGGCGCAGGCCACAGCAGGCGCGCCTCACTTCAGTCAAGAGCTTAGCAAGCCCACTCGCCTCTCGAAAGGCTTGGCCTTGAACCGACGCCGTTGAACGGTACGTTCACCTCCCGGTCAGGAGCGCCGGGGTAGATTCGGCTCATGGACATGCACAGCGCCAAGTTCGCAATCGGCCAGGTTGTACGTCACCGCGTCTACCCGTTCCGCGGCGTGATCTTCGACGTCGACCCGACCTTCTCGAACACCGAGGAATACTGGTTGTCGATCCCGGAGAACATCCGGCCGCACAAGGACCAGCCGTTCTATCACCTGCTCGCGGAAAACGACGAGAGCGCCTACGTGGCCTACGTCTCCGAGCAGAACCTGGTGCCCGACGACACCGGGCAGCCGGTCGGTCACCCGCAGGCTTCCATGCTCTTCGAATCGTTCCGCGGCGGGCAATACACGCTGCGGCCGCGGGTCAGCCACTAAGCTCGGGACCTCGTCCTCAGGACGGCGCCTCGATCGACGGATTGAGCTTGCGGGCCTGCGCCTCGTCGGCGTCTGCGCCCGGCCCGTCGCCCAGCGCCGCCCGGATTTCGCCCCGCGCCTCCCAGGCGACCGCATTGCGCGGGTCGGCCCTCAAGGCGGCGTCGTAGAAGTCCCGCGCCAGCAACAGGTCGCCTAGCTGGCGATAGCTGTCGGCCTTGGCGGCGAGCGTCATGGGGTCGCCCGGCGTCAGTCGCAGCACCGCATTGAAATCGCGCAGGGCCGCGTCGTAGCGGTTGAGCTGCTTGTAGGCGACGCCGCGGTTGAACAGCACCACGTCGTCCCGCGGATTGGCCGCCAGGGCCTTGTTGAAGTCCGCCAGCGCCAGCTCCGGCTTCAGCTCGGCCAGGTAGAAGTCGCCCCGCGCGTTCAGCGCCGTGCCGTCGTTGGGCCGGATCGCCAGGGCGGCGTTGAAGTCGGCGAGCGCGGCGGGCGCCTTCTTGCCCTTGCCCTGGGCGACCCAGCTGTGACCGCGCGCCGCCAGCGCCTCCACGTCGCGGGGGTTCTGCGCCAGGGCGCGGTTGAAGTCCTGGCGACCCTCGTCGAACCGGCCTTGCCGCACCAGCAGTTGGCCGCGGTCGATCAGCGCGCGGTGGGAGTCGCCGGCGCCATGTATCGCCCTCTCGTATTCGGCCATCGCACCAGCCTGGTCACCCAGCGATTCCAGAGTCTCCCCGAGCTGGGCGCGCAGGTCGGGGCGGTTGGGATCCGCCCGGAGTTGGGCGCGGTAGACGTCAGCCGCGCGTTGCAGGTCGCCCGGGTCCGCGGCCCTCGCGCCTCCCGCCAGGACCAGCGCGGCTCCACAGGCGACCAGCCCGGCTCGAACGCGGCTCATTTGACCCCCGTCGACTGATATTCGTCACCGGTCATGGCGGCGCGGACCGCCGCCTCCGACAGCGGCTTGGGCGAATTCACCGGCGCCAGCGGCCCCCAGCCCGACCAGTCGCGGGCGAAGGCCGCCCGCACCGTCGCCGGCCGGGTATCCTCCATCAGCACGTCGAAGGCCCGAAGGCCCTCGCGCGGCGCAAGCTGCGGCAGGCGCTCGAGGGCGCGCTGAAGCAAAGCCGTCGCTCGGTCCGAAGAGACATGGGCGCCGGCGATCGCTCCGCGCACCGAGGCCCGCACCTGATCGAGGCCCGCATCCATTTCCTCCTCGGTCGGTCCCTGGGCCGCGAAGCGGCGGATCTCGGCGTCGATCATGCCGACGGCGCGGACCTCCTGCCCTTCGGCAGGGATGATTCCGACGCAGGTCTTCAGGGAATCCGGCCGGCTCTCGTCGCTGATGGTGGCCTCGACGAACGGCGCGTCGCGGCGGGATCTCACGACGTTGAGCCGCGCCTGCAGGATCGCCTCCCACAGGCCGCGCAGCAACAGGGTGTGCAGCCGCGCATCGGCCGAGGCGTCGGGATCCGGGGCGGCGATCCGGCAGAGCCCGGCGATGCCCGGCAACCGTGTGTCGGTGAGCACCAGGGCCTCCGCCCCTCGCTTTCCAGTGGGCGGGCTGCGGGAGGCGCGAACCCCGGCCGGCCCGCGCGGCGCCCAGTCGCCGAAGGTCGCCTTCACCTTCTGCTCCAGCACGTCCAACGGCAGGTCCCCGACGACCACCACCGCGGCGTTCTCCGGCCGGTACCAGCGGTCATGGAACGCCTGCAGCCGCGCCGGCGTGAGGCCTGCGAGGCTTGCCGGCGTCCCCAGGGGGAAACGGGCGTTGGACCTGAGGTCGCCGTCCACGAAGACGTCCATGCGCGCCCGCAGCGCCCGCAAGGTGTCGGCGGCGCGCGCGGCTCGTTCGGCCTCCATGGCGCCGCGCTCACGAACCACCGCAGCGTCGGTGAAGGTGAGGCCGTCGGCCACATCCCGCAGCCACCTGGCGGCGACATCCATCTCGCTGGCGTCGGTGCTCGGCAGGTCCAGCTGGTAGATGGTTTCCTTCAGGTCGCTGGTGGCGTTGCGATCGCGGGCGAAGGTCACGTGCAGGGGCGCGAACGTCAGGTCGAGCTGATGCTCGGGAAACGCTGCCGTATCGTCGAAGGCCAGGTGCTCGATCATGTGCGCCGCCCCGCGCTCGTCGTCGGCCTCGTCGAAGCTGCCCGTCGCGATGCCCAGGCGCAAGGAGACCGCGCCCTTCGGCGTCGCGTTGCGCTCCACGGCGTAGCGCAGGCCGTTGGGCAGCTGGCCATAGCGGATCGCCGGATCCCAGCGCAGCAGGGTCGGATCGGCGACGATCCCCAGCGCCGCCGGCTGTGCGCCGAGCGCGCCGGTGGCAGGCCAGGTCGCGAGGGCCAGGGCGGCCAAAAGAATCTTGAGTCTAAGCAATCCGACCCCACTCGCGCCGAGGCTTAGTCTGGAAGGTCCGACGGTGGCAATTGCGAGGCGGCGCTGACCGGCAGATGGGCGATTTATGCGCCGCGCGGCGGGTCCGCAGATTATCCTCCCGCCGCGCCGGCCACAGGCGGCCAACTCAGAACGGAACTTCCCGTGAAACCACGCCATTGTCCCGCCATGAGCGCAGACGGCTTTGCGAACGGCCCGCCCCCCGGGGCAAAGGCCGACTGGACCATCGACCAGGGCTGGGGCAGCTACACCCAGGCTGAGCATCAGGTCTGGATCACCCTCTATGAGCGGCAGACCGCCCTGCTGGACGGCCGCGCCTGCGAGCCGTTCCTGCAGGGGCTGGAAGCCCTGGACCTGCGCCGCTCGGGCATCCCTGACTTCGCGCGGATCAACGCCGAACTGAACCGTCTGACCGGCTGGACTGTCGTGGCTGTCCCGGGCCTGGTGCCCGACGAGGTGTTTTTCGACCATCTGGCCAACAGGCGCTTTCCCGCCGGCCAGTTCATCCGCAAGCCGCATGAGCTCGACTACCTGCGCGAGCCGGACATCTTCCACGACGTTTTCGGCCACGTGCCGATGCTAACCGACCCGGTGTTCGCCGACTACATGCAGGCCTACGGCCAGGGGGGCCAGCGCGCGCTGCAACTCGGTCAGCTCGCCAACCTTGCGCGACTCTACTGGTACACCGTCGAATTCGGACTCCTGCAAACGCCGCAGGGCGCGCGGATCTACGGCGCCGGCATCGTCTCCAGCCGCGCGGAATCGATCTTCGCGCTGGACGATCCCTCCCCCAACCGGCTCGGCTTCGACTTGGAGCGGGTGATGCGCACGCCCTATCGGATCGACGACTTCCAACAGGTCTATTTCGTCATCCCGTCGCTGCAGGCGCTGCTCGAGGCCACGCTGCAGGACTTCGCCCCCATCTACGACCGGCTGGTTCAGGCCAGCGATATCCCGATCGAGGCCGTGCTGCCTGCCGACCGGATCATTACCCGAGGCACCCAGGCCTATGCCCGGGGGAGGACCGCGGCTCAGTAGTCGCGCCGCCAGCGCACCGCCAGCCGTCCGGCCCCCTGGCCGCCGACCCGCGAGACGATCGACAGGTTCTTCCGTACACGCCATTCGACCTGCGCGGCCCCGCCGTCGCGTCCGCCGCCGGTGAGCTCCAGATAGACGTTGTCGGTCAGGTATTTGCCGCCTGAGACCGACACGGCGCCGGAGGCGGCGTCGCCCCCGGCCAGCGCGAGCCGGTCGAGCCCGGCGAAGGTCCGCAGGTTACCGATCACGTCGAACCCACCGCCGCCCGCCAGGGCGGAAAGCGTCGAGGCGAGCTGGGCGGCCTCCAGCGGCGACAGCTGCGAGGCTGTGCGGCCGAACAGCACCTGCGACAGCACCTCGTCGTTCGGCAAGCTGGGCGTCGAGGTCAGGCTGATCTCCGGCCGCGCGGCCGTCCCGCGGATGCGCACCTGGGCGGTCAGCGAGGGGTCGTCCCGGGTGGCGGTGAGGTCGAGCCGCACCGCCTCTGCCCTGGTCGACAGATAGGCCACGCTGGTGGAATCGAACTCGAAGCGCTTGCCGGCGAAGTCGTAGTCGCCACGCACCACCCGCGCCGTTCCGCTGAGATCCGGATGCGTGGTCGTGCCGCCGACGTGGGCGTCCAGCGACAGCTCGACGTCGAGGCCGTGGCCTTTCAGGAATATCCCGCGCGGCGCCTTCAGAGTCACGTCCAGCGCCCAGCCGTCGCCGGTCGGCCGGGCCGGCGGCAGCGACGCCGGCAAATCGGGCGGGCGGTTCTTCTCCACCACGTCCATGGCCACCACCCCGGACGGGGTTGGCAGTCGGGCGGCCACGTCGGCGCGGTCGATGGTCAGGGCGCCGGAAAGCCGGCCCTTGCCGTCCGCCGTCCGGTCGATGGTCGCCCGACCGGTGGCCGAAGCGGTGGCCAGGTCGTTGTCGATCAGCCGGAAGCCCTTCAGGTCCAGCCGGAAGCTCGACACGCCTGCACGCGCCAGGCTGATGCGGCCCGCGCCGGTCACCGACCCGCCGTGGCCGTCGACCCCGCTGGCTTGGGTCACGTTGACGGCGTCGCGGGCGAAGTCGGCCTTCAAGGCGACGTTGCGCAAGGACAGGCCCGTCGCGCCGTCGTCGAAGCGGCCGCCATCCACCGCGATCTGGCCGTTCGCGTTGGGATTGGCGAGCGTGCCGCCCAGCGTTCCCTGGGCCATCACCTTGCCCGCCAGGCTCCGTTCCCCACCGACCAGCAGATCCCAGAGCGGACGGACTTCGCCCTGCGCGGCGAACTTGCCGCTCATCGGCCTTTCGCGAGCGATGGCCACGCGGAACGGAACGGCGGACGCTTCGGCCGGCAACAGCACGCTGGCGTCGGCGCTGAGCCCCTGGGCGTTGGCGGCGGTCATATCCAGCGCCAAGCTCTGCGGGGTGAGCTTGCCGTGGACCACGCCGTCCACGCCCGAAGCGGTCGGCGTCCCACGGCCGCGGGCGCCGGTCAGCTTCGCCTCCAGCGCGCCATTCAGCGCCGCGCCGCGGCCCTGCAGCGTCAGGGTGGCGTCCGCGCGCCCGGCGAGGTCCTCGTCCAGCAGGCCCAGGGTCAGGCCCGCGACCTGCGCCCGCACGTCCGCCCCGGCGTCGGAGAGCCGCCCGTCCAGGTCGATGCGGCCGCCGTCGGACGCAGCCAGTTTCAGCCGTGCGCTGCGTTCCGGGCCGCCGAACCGCACTTGGGCGGTCTCCAGGGTGCGCAACCCACGCCCGCCCAGGCGTCCCTGGCCGTCGAAGGTCGCGAGATAGCCCGGCTTGGCATCGGACAGCACGCCGCGGCCGTTCAGGCTCCAAGCCCCGCCGGCCGAGGCGCCCGAGGCCTGGGTGACGAAGGGCAGGCGGTCGAGCGGGCCATCCGCCGTGACCTTGGCTGTGCGCACGGTCACGCTAGATCCGATGAGCCGGACGTTCTCGGCGGTCAGGTTCAACCCGGCCCGCGGGCTGCCGGCCGCCTCGGCGATCTTCACCGTCCCGGCCACTCGCCCCGCGTCGAGGAAGGCGCCGCGGGTCACCGCGACCTCCAGGTTGGCCGCCGACGGCGCACGGCTGCGCAGGGCCAACGAACCGGAGGCTCGGACGCCGCCCGCGTCCACCGACAGCCCGGTGAGGTCCAGGCCGCCCGCCAGAAAGCGAAAATCCGCGCGGGCGCGGGCCGGGCCGTAGGCGCTGGTCGCGGTCAAGGCCGCCATGCCGCTTGACCCGTCCGGCTTGCGCAGGAAGCTCAGCGTCAGGTGGGCGCCGGTCAGCGGCAGGCGCGGCACGTCGATTTCCGCCAGGTCCGCCAGGAGGTCGGCGCGGGGCGCCGCCAGCGTCCCGGTGATCGCGCCGGAGCCCTTGGCCTTGCCGGCGATTTCCACGGGCCCGGCGTGGAACGGCCCTTCGGCGCTCCAGTCGAGTTTGAAGGTGAGGCCGCCGTCCGGCGCAAGGACGCCGGCGGTGCTGGCGCTCAGCGCGGTCCCTATAAGACTCGCCGACCCCACCGCCAGGCGCCGACCCTGCAGGTTCGCCTGAACCTTCAGTTGCGGCCGGCCGCCCAGCAGGCGGTCGATCTCCGCATAGCCTGTGGCCAGCTTGTCGCCGCGCGCATCCACGCTGAAGGTCCAGGGTTGGCCGGCCTTCCCCTGCCCGGCCGACCAGGTTGCCGCCGCCGAGCCCCCGGCCCCGGCCCGCGCCGCCGCGAGGTTGGAGACCGCGGCCTTGCCCTTGAACGCCAGTCCGCCCAGCAGGCCGCGCCCTCCGGTCGCCTCGATCTTCAGTCCCGCCCCGCTCACCTGCAGGTTCCGTAGCAGCAGGCGGCCATCCGTCAGGCGCGCGCCGTCCAGCGCCGCCTTCGGCGCACCGCCGAGCGCCGCGGCCAGGAGGCCCGCCCCCCGTCCGCCCGCGCCGGCCACGTGGGCCTTGACGTCCCATTGCCCGGCGTTCTCGGCGACCTCAATGGGCCCGATGACCTGCGCCAGGCCATAGCCGGGGAGGCCCAGCCGCGATACCGCCACCGACCCGGCGAACCGCCAGCCCGGCTTACCCTCGGTCACTCGCCCCACGAGGCGCGCGGGGCCCATGTCCGGACCACCGACGATGCGCGACAGGCCCTGCGTCTCGACCGCCACCGCCAGGCCCTGCGGTCCGATCCGCCGGCGCCCCAGGTCGCCCAGTCCCTCGACCCTGAGGCCAAGGTTTTCGGAGGCCACGCGGCCGTCGAGCGCGAACAGCTCCGATCCCGCCCGCTGCCCCGCCAGCACGAAACTCGCCCGCGGCCCGAACCGGCGGGCGTAGGAGCCGGTGAGGCCAGAGGCGGTCAGCGAGACCACGCCGCGCGCTACTCCGCCGTCCTTGTCCCAGGAGCCCACCGCTTTCAAGGCCTGGACAGGGCCTGAGTTGGCGAACGCCGTGAACCGACCATTGGACAGCGTGCCGCCGGCTGTCACCTCGACGAGGAACGGCGCCTTGGCTGGCAGGCCGAGCGATCCGGCCAGGGCGCCGCCCTGCGCCTCCTCACCGTCGATGCGGACCAGCAGCGGCCGGGTCTTCGCGAGGTCGAAATCGACATTCAGGTAGTCGCCGGGATGCAGGACGCTGGCCGCGCGGACCGTGCCGCGCTGGTCGCCGCTGCGCGCCACGTCGATGACGAAATCGAGGTCGTAGACCCCGCGCTCGTAGCTGAACGCCGGCAGCATCTCCACCCGAGCGTGCGCCCGGTCGATGCGGAAGGAGACCGGCAGGCCGGTGTCCGCGCCCTTTGCCGTCAGGGTGGGGCGCCGCAACACCTTCAGCGCCTGCACATCGAGGGTGTCGGCGTGGAAGTCCCGTCTCAGAAGGTCGAGATAATGCCATGTCATATGGAGGTTATCGGCCTCCAGCCAGACGCCGCCTTCGTCGCGCAACGTGACCTTCCGGACTCTGACATCGCGCCAGATGTCGCCGCTCAGCCCCTCGATCTCCAGCCGCCCCAGCCGCCCGACCTTCACGCCGTTCGCGCCGGCCTCGATCAGCAGCCGGGCCTGGGGCAGCAGGACGCCGTAGCGCGCACCGACCAGGAGCAGCACGATGAACGCCAGGGCGCCCAGCGCCGCCAAGACGATCGCCTTGGGCAGCGCCGCGCGGCGTTTGGCCGGAATGTCGCCAGGTTCGCTCAAAAGCTCTGCCCGATGCTGACATAGATCTGCAGCGGCGCCTGGCCGCGGCGGCTGGTGACCGGGGTCGCGACGTCCACACGGATTGGCCCGAACCCCAGATTGTAGCGCACGCCCAACCCGACCCCGACGCTCAGGTCGCGGAAGCTCGGGGTCTGCGCCTCGCCGATGGCGCCGGCGTCCAGGAACGCCACCAGCCCCCAACGCTCGGTCAATCGATGGCGCACCTCCAGCGAGGCCTCGAGCAGAGACAGGCCGCCCTCCGGGGTGTTGTCGGCGAGCCTTGGCCCGACCTCCTGGAAGCCGAAGCCGCGAACCGAGCCACCGCCGCCGGCGAAGAACCGCTGCGGCGCCGGGATGTCCGCGACCGAGCCGTTCAGAATGGCCCCCAGATGGATGCGGCCGGCCAGCACCGTGTTCCCCTGCACGTCGAACGGCAGGTATCCGGAGACTTGGCTCTGCGCCTTCAGGTACGGCAGCACGCCCTGGCCAGTGAGCAAGGTGGGCTCGACCCGCGCGCTCACCCGCCAACCGCGACGCGGATCAAGCGGGTCGTCGGAGCGGTCCAGCGCCATGTCGGCCAGGCCGGCCAGCGTCGCGATATCCCGGCCGAGTGGCGTCAGGCTGCCGATCTTCACCTCACTCGTGCGGCTGAGGTCCAGCGATCCCCCCCAGGTGAAATAGGTGCCGGTCAGGCCGAATGTCGCATTGCGGCCCCAGCGATGGGTGACATCGGCGCTGGCCATGACGCCTTCCTGATCGAAGGCCGGCGTACTGGTGCGGTAGACCGCGCCGCGCACGGCGAGCGTCTGTTGCGGCGTCCGCCAATGCGGCAAGGAGAGATCGGCCTGTACCCGGCTGTCGAGTTTCGAGACCCGGCCCAGGACCGAGAAGGTGTCGGCCCGCCCCAGAAGGTTGTAGCGCGTCCACTTGGTGTCCAGGCCGATCCCGTCGATAGTGTCGTAACTGGCGCCCACTTCCAGGGTGTGTTTCAGCCGCTCGGCGACGCTGACGACCACGGGGCGCAGGCCGTCGGGCGTCACGTCCGCCGCGGGCGCCAGGGCGACCGTCACGGAATCGTAGACGCCAGTGTCCAGCAGCCGCCGCTCCAGCTCCGCCACCTTCTCCGGGTCGTAGGCGTCGCCGGCGCGCCAGGGGGCCAGGCGCCGCAGCCATTCGGGACGGGTGCGCCCTTTGGTGGTGAGCCGGATGCCGTCCAGGTGGACGAGGGGGCCGGCGAGGATCTTGTAGTCCGGGCTGACGGTCAGGTCGGCGTGGTCGACCGTGACCACACGAGGCTGGGCCTTCACGTCGGCATAGCCGCGCTTCTGGACCGCCGCCACCGCCCGGCCCTCGGCGGCGACCACATCCGCCGCCCGCCCCGGCCGGCCGGGGGTCAAGGCGAGGGCCGAGCGGGCCGCCTGCACCGCGGCCCCGTCGGGCGCGGTCCCGATCCAGTCGATATGGGCCGGCCCGAGCACGAACCGCGGCCCCGGCGTGATCTTGACCAGCGGCATGGGCGCATCGCCGTCGCCCACGTCCGGCTGCACGTCGTAGGCGTAGTAACCCTCGGACCGCAGCACCGTGATGGCGTCCTCGGCCGCCTCGAGGGCGCGCCGGCGGGCTTCGAAGCGATTCTCGACGGGCTTGTCTGTGTCGCCGACCACGCGGGCGACCTCGGCGCGCAGATCGGGCGGCAATGCGCCCTCGACCTGGGCCTTCGGCTCGGCGGCCGCCGCAGGCGTGCTCAGGCCCTGGAGGACGAGGGCCGCGCCGGCCGTGACGGCGTAGACAAGACGAGCCAAGCTCTCGAATCCTCGCGCCCCTTCGCCGGGTGTAGCCGCGCCTCGCGGGACTGTCACCTGCGGCCCAAGCCTGGGCCATGGCGGGGCCGCCGATCAGGTCTGGATCTGCGCCACGGCGTCGATCCGCGGATCGTAGGCGAAGTCGGCCGGCGCGATGAAGCCCAGGCCGTCCCAGGGCACCTCCAGCCCGACCGCCCCCAGGCAGCGGGCGACATATTCCGAGCAGATGAATTCGTCCTTCGGACCGAGGATCCTCGGCATGTGTCGCTTGAAGCGGCCCACCGCGATGCGCAGCGCGATCTTCAGCGTCTCGCCCTGGGAAAACCGCTCGCCCAGGCGGTCGAAGGCGAATTCCGCCATCTTCTTCATCGGCTTGGCGCGGGACTTGGCGGACATGCCCGTGTGGCGCGCCAACAGGATCTTGCCCGGATAGGGCTGCGTCCCGCTGCTGGTGCGCGCGATGAAGTCCGAGAGCGGCACGGCGCGCACGCCCAGCTTCTCGACGCATTCCAGCACGATCACCCGGTCGATCTCCGCCATCCGGAAGGCGATCGCCACATGGCTCCAGGGGCTTTTGGTCGCCCAGCGGATCAGGCGCGAGAAGATGTCGGTCGCCGAACAGAGCAGGATGTCGCCGTCGCGCACCTCCGCCCGGATCGTCGCATAGGGCTGCGGCTTGAGCTTGACCAGCACATCGGGGGCGATCGGCATCGCTCGTGAACGCTCGGCTAAGCTGAAGGCTCAATCGCAAGGCGCTACGGCGGGAAAGCACTCTTGCGAAGGTGCTTTGACCCTGCGTCCGGATGGGGCCGGAGATGGCGCGCCACAGGGCCGTCGTAGCCCGCCGCAGCGGGGACAATCTAGGCGAGGACGGGATGCGTTGGTAGGCCGGGTGAGGTTCGAACTCACGACCATTCGATTAAAAGTCGAATGCTCTACCACTGAGCTACCGGCCCACAACGCGAGGCGGCCATTCTTTCCCGTAAGAATGAAGCCCTGGCGAAGCGGCGCGGACCTTAGGCGCCGGATCTGCGCGGCGCAAGACCGCGCTCGACCGCGTTCCACCCAGCGCCCTGAACTTGCCTCGATGTCTGCTAAGGTCGCCGCGCCATGCGATATAGGACCTTGACCCTTGCGGTCGCCGCGCTCTGCGCCGCCCTTTCGGCAGGCGGCTGCACGACGACCCGCGCCGACGGCTCGCCAAAGGTGGAAACCACCAGCGAGGCCAACCGAGAGGGCATCAAGGGCGTGGCCAAGGCGCCGTTTCGCGACTTCAATGTGTTGCGCACGAAGATCCCCGACATCCTGCTGCAGGCCATGGCCGACCCCTACGAGCGCCCCGAGACCGGGCGCTGCGCGGAGTTGGAGGTCCTGCTCAAGCCGCTGAACGACGCGCTCGGCGCGGACCTCGACACGCCGTCGGTCAACGCCGACGACCTCCTGGACAAGGGCAAGTCCACGGCGTTCGGCGCCCTGGCCGGGGCGGCGACCGATGCGATTCCCTTCCATGGCTGGATTCGCAAGCTGTCCGGCGCGGAGCGTCACGACCGCCTGGTGCAGGCCGCCATCACCGCCGGCGCCGTGCGCCGCGCCTATCTGAAGGGCCTCGGCGAAGCCAAAGGCTGCAATCCGCCCGCCACGCCATCGCACCAGCTGGCCGGCGCGCCGGTCATCGACCAGTCGATGAAGCCGAAGTACCCGATCCGCTAGGCCCGGCTGGCCTGCCGCGCTAGGAACGCCCGCCGGAACGCTTCCAACCGGCCTTCGGCGACGGCGCCGCGCAACGCGGTCATCAGCTGCTGGAAGAACGCCAAGTTGTGCCAGGACAGCAGCACCTGGCCGAGGATCTCCTCGGACTTCACCAGATGGTGCAGGTAGGCTCTGGAATAGTCCCGCGACGCCGGGCAGGCGCTCGCCGCGTCCAGCGGCGTATCGTCGTCGGCGAACCGGGCGTTCTTCAGGTTGACCGAACCTTCCCAGCCCCAGGCCTGGCCGTGGCGGCCGGAGCGGGTCGGCAGCACGCAGTCGAACATGTCCACGCCGCGCGCCACCGCCTCGACGATGTCGATCGGCTTGCCTACCCCCATCAGGTAGCGCGGCCGCTCGGGCGGCAGCATGTCGGGGGCGAACTCCAGCACCTCGACCATGCCCGCGTGCCCTTCGCCCACCGCCAGGCCGCCGATCGCATAGCCGTCGAAGCCGATCTCGATCAGCCGGTCGGCCGATTCGCGACGCAGCGTCTCCGACAGGCCCCCCTGCTGGATGGCGAACAGGGCCTGGGTCTCGCGCGCGCCGAACGCCGCCTTCGACCGCGCGCCCCAGCGCGCCGAGCGCCGCATGGCCTCGGCCGCGCGATCCTCGGTGGCCGGCAGCGCGACCAGTTCATCGAGTTGCATGACGATGTCCGAGCCCAGCAGGTCGGCTTGGATCTCGATCGAGCGTTCCGGGGTCAGCACGTGCCGGGAGCCGTCGATGTGGCTCTGGAAGGTCACGGCTTCCTCCGTGACCTTGGAAATCTTGGACAGCGACATCACCTGGAATCCTCCACTGTCCGTGAGGATCGGCCGATCCCAGCGCATGAACCGATGCAGGCCGCCCAGCCTGGCCACCCGCTCGGCCGTCGGGCGCAGCATCAGGTGGTAGGTATTGCCCAGCAGGATGTCCGCCCCGGTCGCCGCCACCTGGTCGACGGTCAGCGCCTTGACCGTGCCTGCGGTGCCCACCGGCATGAAGGCCGGGGTCCGGATTTCGCCCCGTCGCGTCGACAGCAGGCCGGTGCGCGCCCTGCCGTCCCTGGCGGTGATGCTGAACGGGAACGCCGCCATCAGCCTGCCCGCCAGAGCAGGCCGGCGTCGCCGTAGGAATAGAACCGGTAGCCGGTGGCGATGGCGTGGGCGTAGGCCGCCCGCATGGGCTCCAGGCCCGCGAACGCGCAGACCAGCATGAAGAGCGTCGATTTCGGCAGGTGGAAGTTGGTCATCAGGCCGTCCGCCGCGCGGAACCGATAGCCCGGCGTGATGAAGATCGCCGTCTCGTCCTCGAAGGCGCGGATCACCCCGTCCTCGCCGGTCGCCGATTCCAGCAGCCGCAGCGAGGTGGTGCCGACGCAGACGATCCGACCGCCGGCCCGGCGCGCGGCGTTCAGGCGCTCCGCGGTCGCGGGGTCAACCTCGCCCCACTCGGAATGCATCCGGTGCTCGGCCACCGCCTCGGTCTTTACCGGCAGAAAGGTGCCAGCGCCCACGTGCAGGGTGACGAAGGCCGTCTCCACGCCCGCCGCCGCCAGGTTCGCGAACAACTGTGGCGTGAAGTGCAGGCCCGCGGTCGGCGCAGCCACCGAGCCGTCTTCCTGGGCGTAGACCGTCTGGTAGTCTCGCCGGTCCTGTTCGTCCTCGGCGCGCCGCGCGGCGATGTAGGGCGGCAGCGGCATGGCCCCACGTTCGGCGATGGCGGCGTCGAGGTCGGGGCCGGCCAGGTCGAAGCTCAGCGTCACCTCGCCGCCGTCGCCCTTGCCCGTGATCGTGGCGTCCAGGGCGCCCAGCAGGCAGGCCCGGTCGGAGCTTTCGCCGAACACGATCCGGTCGCCCTTCACCAGGCGCTTGCCGGGGCGCATGAAGGCGCTCCAGCTGTGAGGATTGAGCCGCCGATGCAGGGTGGCTTCCACGGCGACCTGGCGCCCCTCGCGATGACGTACGCCCTTCAGGCGGGCGGGGATCACCCGGGTGTCATTCAGCACGAGAACGTCGCCGGCGCGCAATTCGCCGGGCAGGTCGCCCACCTGTAGATCGCGCAGCGGCGCGCTCGGCGCCACGACGAGCAGCCGCGCGGCGTCTCGGGGACTGGCCGGTCGAAGCGCGATGCGATCGTCCGGCAGATCGAAGTCGAAGTCGGCGAGCTGCATGGAAGGGGCGTGAAGGCCATGTGCGGCCCTCCCCGTCAAGTCGCGGTCAAGCCAGGGCCTCGCGCGCCCGCCACTGCGCCGCCGTGAGCTTCGCCTGCCGGGCGGCGCACCGGCCCTCCAGCGCCGCTTGTTTGCGGCCCAGCGCCGCGCGCTCGGCCACGATCGCCGCCAGATCGCGCCGGTGGGCGGCGTCGAGTTCGGCCAACTGCGCCTCCAGGTCGGTCACCTTGCGGATCTGCGCCCGGGTAGGTCCGCGG
>JBIOED010000087.1:0-14625 GCA_044445675.1 Caulobacterales bacterium
GACCCACCGCGACCTGGTGCCCGCCGACGCCGTCGCCCTGCACAGCCGCGGCGTCCGCTGGAGCCGCGCCGTGGGCGTCTGGGACGCCGCAACCGCCGCGGGCCTGAGCGCCGACACGGTGGGCCTGGGCTTCGTCGATGAAGTCTGGGCGCCGGGCGCCGGCGCGGGCCTGTTCCGGCCGGTGAAGACCCAGGCTCCGGCCGCCCCATGAGCCCGCTGGGCGCGGCGCGCCGTCTCTGGCGAACGGCCCTGCCCGAGCCCCTGCGCAGGCTTACCGGCCCGGCTCTCAATCTCGCGCTCCAGAGCTATGTGCGCGCCGCCGCCCGGGCCCCGCACGGCGCCGACGACGCGCAAGGCCCGATCAAGGTCGTCGGCTACTTCGCGGGCTCGCACGGCATCGCCGCCTCGGCCCGCCTGGCCGCGCGGGCGTTCGAGGCGCTGGGCGTGGCCGTCGAACGGGTCGACGTCACCGACGCCAAGCTCGACTGGAGCGGCCGGCTGCGGGAGCCCATCTTGGCCGGCGCCTGGATCTTCCATCTCAATCCGCCGGAGCTGCTGGCGGCGCTCGCCTGCCTGGGGCCGAAGCAGATGGTCGGCCCGCGCTACGGTTACTGGGCGTGGGAGCTGCCGCGCGCGCCGGCCCGCTGGCTCCGCGACGCGGCGCTGGTCGACGAAGTCTGGGCGCCGAGCCGTTACACAGCCGACGCCCTGGCCGGCGCCGCCGCGCCCGTCCGGATCGTGCCGCATCCGCTGTTCGTCGAGGACTTCGCCAAGGTCGCGCCGGCTCCGCGTCGGGCCGCGTTCCAGGGGCTCAGCGTCTTCGATTTCAATTCCTCGCTGGCGCGCAAGAACCCGCAGGGCGCGATCGCCGCCTGGCGCCGGGCGTTCGGCGACGACCCGGCCTGCGAGCTGACGCTGAAGACCCAGAACGGCGCGCAGTTCCCGCAGGCGCTCGCCGCCCTGCGCGCCGCTTCGCCGGTGAATGTCCGGATCATCGACGAAATCTGGCCTTATGCGCAGGTCCAGAGCCTGATCGCCGGCGCCGATGTGCTGGTCTCCCTGCACCGCGCCGAAGGCTTCGGCCTGACGCCGGCCGAGGCCATGGCCATGGGGACGCCGGTGCTGGCGACCGCCTGGTCGGGCGTCCTCGACTTCATGGACGAGACCTGCGCCCTGCTCGTCCCGTTCGCCCCGACGCCGGTGGTGGACCCGCAGGGCGTCTATCGCGGCCAGGCCTGGGCCGAGCCGGACGTGGCCGCCGCCGCCGCCGGGCTTCTCCGCCTGCGGGACGATCCGGGCCTGGGCCGTCGCCTGAGCGAGGCCGGCCGCGCGCGCGTCGCCCGCCAGCTTTCGCCGCAGGCCTGGTTCGAGACCCTGCCCGCCCAGGTCCGGGCCGCGGCGCGGGCCGTCATGGCCTAATCCGCCTCCTCCGGCGGCAACACCTTCTGGAAACGCCAGAGCAGCAGCGCGTCGTAGAGGATCTTCAGGGACCCGCCGATCACCAGCGGCCAGGCGAAGGGGGTAAGGCTGAACAGAAGGCCCGACAGCGCCGGGCTGAACGCCGCGGCCAGGCTGCGCGGCACGTTGGTCACGCCGGCGGCCGCCGCGCGCTCCGCCGGCGTCACGATCGCCATGACGTAGGAGGTGCGCGCCGGCACATCCATGTTGGAGAGCAGCGCCCGGACCACGAGCAGCGCGAACGCCACCTTGGCGTCCGGCGCGAAGGCCACGGCGATCACGCAAAGGCTCGCCGGGATATGGGTGAACACCATGGTCCTCACCAGGCCGATGCGCCTGGCCAGCACCGGCGCGGCCAGCTGCGACACCGCCGAGAGCGCGCCGGTCCAGAAGAAGAATGCGCCGGCCACCGCCAGCGACAGGCCGAAGCGGTGGAACAGCCAAAGCGCGAACAGCGACTGGACCATGAAGCCGCTGCCGAACGAGTCCAGGCTGAACAGGGCGGCCAGGCCATAGACGTTGCGCCGTGACGGGCCGAGCGGCGTGCGGGCCGCCTCTCCGGCCGCGGCCTCCCTGGGCAACGACCGGTAGAGCGCCGCGGCCGCCAGGCCCAGAAGGCCGTAGAGCCCGAAGGCCATCTCGATCAGCGTCATTTGCGGCAGGCCGGTCGCGGCGCGGAGCGGCCCCAGGAGGCCGATGCTGAGCGCGCCCAACGCGCCCATCAGCGTGCCCGTCAGGCTGTAGCGGGCAAAAAGGCGGGTGCGCTGCGAGGGTGGGCCCGCCTGGGCGAGCAGCGACTGCTCCAGCGGCAGGAAGGCGCTCACGTCGCCCCCGGACGGATTGAGCGTGCCCAGGAAACCTATCACCACCAGGGGCCAGAAAGCATGGGCTTGAGAGAAGGCCACGCCCGTCAGGCCCATCAGCCCGCAGGCCGCGAACAGCAGCCGCCTGGCGGGAACCCGATGCCCGGCGAGCCCCACGGCCAGGGTCAGCGCCGCCGACCCCAGCAGGGTGGCGGTGGTCAGCACCCCGACCCGGAACGCGCTGAACCCAAGCCCGCTCAGGTAGACCGGCAGCAGCAGGGCGGTGAACCCATCGCCGAATCCGCGGACCCCGCGCGCGGCGACCAGGGTTGTCGCAGCCCGCAACGGGGGTCAGGCCCCGCGCGCGGCGAAGGCGCTGACCCGGCCGCCGGGGGCCCGCAGGTCCTTGTCGATCGTTACGTTGGCCAGCTCACGTGCCTCCATGCGCGCCAGCCTAGCGCGGCCTTGCCCGCCCCGACAGGCTCAGTCGGCGACGCCGGTCGGGACGCCGTTGGCCATGGGCGGGACCGGGCATTTTCCGGCGCGGGCCTGCACCACATAGAGCAGGGCGCGGCCTTGCGCGAAGATGAAGTGCTCTGTGATCGGCGTGGTTTCCTGGCCGGTCAGCAGGCTCGGGGCCTGGGTCGGGCCGCCCCCGTCGTTTGACGCCAGAGAGGCCTGATTACAACGGGCGATGCTGGGGCCGCAGGCCGCCACCGTGGCGGTGGCTACCTGGTTGGCGTCGTCGGACGAGGCCGCCAGCGCATAGCCCCAGCGGTGCAGGCAATCCTCCACCGCCGCCGCGGGATCGCCGTTGATCGGCGGCGCGACGGGGGCGACGGCCTGACCCGTCGTCGTGGTCGTCGTCGTGGTCGTGGTCACCGCCGGAAACGGCACGCAGACGTTTCGATTGGCCGCGGTCTGCGTGTTGCTGCAGCCGGCCAGGCCGACGGCGCCCAGGGTCGCGGCCAGCAGGAAGATGCCAGGCTTCACCATGCGCTGGATCCGCAGACCTGGGTGGACGCATAGACCAGCCGTCCGTGGGCGTCATAGAAGGGCTTCGTCTCGTAGTGGCAGGTCCGCGCCCCGGCGGAGGGATAGCTCGCGGGGGCGTAGGTCGAGCCGTACGACGAGCGGCGCGGCCGGGCGCGGTAATAGGCGTGGCCGTAGCAGTTGGTCCTGGCGAGGTTGTTGCCCACCACCGCGCCGACCCCTGCGCCGATCAGCGTCCCGCCGCCGCCGTGGTGCGACACGGCGTTGCCGAGCAGGCCGCCGCCCAGGGCGCCGAGCAGAGTGCCGGCGACCTTGCGCTGGTGGGCGCGGTGTTCGCAGTAACTGTCCGCCGACGCCCTGGCCGGGATCATCGACGGCGCCGCCACCGCGGCGATAAGGCCGGCGATCGTCAGGATCCGGCGCATGGGTCTATCTCCTCAGTCTGCAACCCGACACTTGGGGCTTCAGCGCGGAAGAACGCGCACGGACCGCCCAAGGATGCGTCGTGCGCGATCCGCGGTGTCAGGCGAGCCAGTCGACGAGGCCGAGCTTGGCCATCCAGGAGAGGCCCATCTGCACCACCCGGCGCCGGTCCACGGGAAAGGCGATCAGCACCTCGCGCACGCTCGAGGCCCGGCCCGTGGCGAGCAGGTCGAGGGCCTGGGCGCACTCCTCCAGGGTGGCGCGCAGGTTGCCGAACGCGAGGTCGAGGACGGCGGTCAGGCCGCGCACCGCTTCGCCCGTGGCGCCGGGCGCGGCGGCGAGCCGGGTCTCCAGGGTCAGGATTTCCGTCGGAAAGCCGGCGAAGGCCACGAACGGGTCGCCGCGCACCGGATCGGCCGGCTGTCGGATGACGGGATCGGGCGAGGCGCGGCGGATTTCCGCCAGTTCGTCGGTCAGCTCATGCACCTGGCGCGCCACGACCGGCCAGTCGAAGGCCGTGCGGATGCGCTCACGTCCGGCCGCGCCCATCCGCCGGCGCAGCTCCGGCGAGCGGGCGAGTTCAGTCAGGGCGTCGGCGGCGCGGCCCACGTGGACGGCGGTGTACTGCGCCACCTCGCCCACATAGCTCTGGTAGGAGATGACCTGGAACAGGTGACGGGTGACTATGTTCGTCCCGAGCCCCGAGGTGGGGCCGCCTAGCGTCGGGATCAGGAACCCCTCGATCCCGTCGCGCACCGTCGAGCGATAGCCGTCCCAGTCGCTGACCACCACCGGCAGGCCTGCCGCCATGGCCTCCAGCGGGGTGATGCCGAAGGTCTCCTGGATGTTGTCCACCAGCGAGATGAAGATGTCCGCCCCCGCCCAGAGTTCACCCAGCAGGGTGCGGTCGTTGCCGTCGAGGAAATGCACCGGCACGTCGGGCGCGTGGGCCTTCGCGGCTTCCTCGTAGCGCCCGCGGTCGGCCTCGCCGGGGAACCATCCCGCCAGGGCGAAGTGCAGCGTCACGCCGCTGGCCCGGGCGGCCCGCTGGACCGCCTGGAACATGGCCTGCGGATAGGCCTTTTCGAAGAACGAAAGCCGGCCGACCCAGAGCACGAGGACGTCGTCCTCTCCGAGCCCCAGCTGTACGCGGACCTTGGCGCGGGCTTGCGGCCGGTCGGCATAGGCGGCCAGGCCTGGCCCGTCGACGCCCAGCGGCACGATCGGCAGCGCGGGCCGCGGCGGTTGGCCCCCGCCGGTGCGCTCGCCCAGGAAATCGCCCCAGGCGTCGAACATGCTGGTGACCGCGTCGCGCACGCTGGGCGACGTGCAGACGATGGCGTCCCAGGGGTGGACCGGCGCCGCCAGGGCCATGGCGATCGGTTGGCGGATGGCGGGCGGAGCCAGGGTATGGACCAGGCCGATCAGGCTGTAGGCGCGGTCGCCCACCGTGACGCGCCGCAGCCAGGCCATGTTCTGCAGGTCGGCCTGGCCGCGCAGCAAGGCTCCGGCCGCCTTCGGCGTCGTCTGATTGAGCGCCGAGCCGACCAGCACCTGCGTCGGCGAGCCGGAATCGCCGATCAGCGCTTGGCGCGCGTGGGCCTCGCTCACCGGCAGGACGGTCAGGAGGTCCAGTTGCTCGAAGCCGCCGTGCTGCGCCATCGCGCGGAACAGCTCCAGGTTGGCGACGTCCTTGCCGAACGGATTCTGACCGAGCCCGAGTTCGCCGCGCGGATGGAGGATCGAGAGTCTAGCGGCCACGGGAGCTCCTGTCGCATTGCGGAGGCGCGGCGGCGGCCCGGCCGGCCTGGGCGCGGCCCAAGGTCAGGACGCCCTCGATCAGGGCCTCGATATCCTCGATCCGCGTGCGGTGGTTGACGATGGCGGCGCGCAGCGCCGTGCGGCCGGCCAGCGTGGTGGTGGACGGCGCGACGCGCCCGGCCTCCTGCAGGTCGGCGGCGATGGCCGCGTTGTCGGCGCCGCGATAGGCGAAGCAGACGACGTTCAGGGCGACGGGCGCCAGCAGCTCCAGCTCCGGGCTGGCCTCCACCCTCGCGGCCAGCGCGCGGGCCAGTTCGCAGGCCCGGCTGATGACCCCGCCCAGGGCGTCGAGGCCGTAGGTCTTGAGGGTGAACCAGACCTTCAGCGCCCGAAAGCCGCGCGACAGATCGGGCCCGAAGTCGCAAGGCCACCACGCGCCGCCGGCCAGGCCGCGCTCGGCGTGCCGCAGATAGGCGGCCTCGCTGTAGGTGAACGTGCGCTTGTGGGCGGCCGGGTCGCGCACCAGCAGGAACCCGGCGTCGTAAGGGGCCTGTCCCAGCTTGTGGAAGTCGAGCGCCAGGCTGTCGGCCCGCTCGATCCCCTTCAGCCGCGGCGCGACGTCGGGGCTGAGCACGCCCAAGGCGCCCAGCGCGCCATCCACGTGGAAGGCCGCGCCTTCGCGCGCGGCGATGGCGGCCAGGCCCTCAAGGTCATCGATGGCGCCCACGTCGACGCTGCCGGCGGTGCCCACGATCAGGAAGGGTTTCAGGCCCGCAGCGCGGTCCGCGGCGATAGCGGTTTCCAGGGCCGGCAGGCTGATGCGGTGGTCGGCGTCGGTCTCGATCAGCCGCAGCCGGTCCCAGCCCAGGCCGGTCATGTCCATGGCGCGCACGATGCAGCTGTGCACGCCCTTGGAGGCGTAGGCGACGACGCGGACGTCGCGCACGCCGGTGTGACGCACGTCCGCGCCTAGCGCCCGGTCGCGGGCCACCAGCACGGCGCACAGATTGGCCATCGAGGTGCCGGTCAGGAAAAGGCCGCTGGCGTCGGCCGGGAAGCCGAACAGCTCGGCCATCCAGGCGACCACCTGGCGCTCGACCTCGATCGGCATGTGGTCGCGGCCGCCCAGGTTGGCGTCCAGCCCGCCGGCCAGCATCTCGGCCAGCATGCCCACCGCCGTGCCGCCGCCCTGCACCCAGCCCATGAAGCCCGGATGCCGGTTGCCGCTGCCGTAGGGCGCAACGTCGGCCATGAACTGGGCGTGGGCGTCCTCCAGCCGGCCGGCTGCCCGGGGCAGCTCGGCGCGGTAGCGCGCCCGCTGCTCAGCGGTCGGCGCCTGCCAGAGCGGCCGCTCGGCCACGGTCGCCAGATTGTCGAACATGTCGTCCAGCATCCGGTGACCCTGGGCCCTGAGGTCGTCCCAGGTCTCGGGATCTAGGCTGACGGCCTTGCGGTCCGGTTGGTCCATGCAAGCTCCAGGTTCGAATCGCGGCCCTGCGGTCCCCGACGCCATGCACGACCCCTTATCCGGGGCGACCGCCGGCCGAAACCCCGCAAGCGCCCGCAGGCCGGTCGATTTGCTTGCCTAGGCCGCAGGCGCGTCCGCATAAGGGCGGCTGACCGCCGCCAATGGCCTGGAGACGCCGGCTTGCCGCTGACCGACGACATCCGCGACCTGATCGAGCACGAGACGGCCGAGGCGCAGCATCTGCTGAAACGGCTGGCGGACGCCCTGCCGACGTCGGTCGAGGCCCACCTCCTGCTCGCCACATCGCATCTGCGCCGGCTGGAATTCCGCCAGGCCCTGGCCTACTACCGCGAGACCCTGGCGCTCGACGCGCGCAGTGACGAGGCGTTGCGCAACGCCGCCTTCTGCCTGCTGGCGATGGGCGACTACGACGCCGCGCTGGCCGCCTACCGACAGGCCTTCGCCACCACCTCGGGCGCGGCCTCGCTGCGGTTCATCGCCTTGCTGTCGCATCGGCTGGGGCGCGTGGACGAGGCCGTCACGGCGTACCGGCAGCTGTTGGCCAGCTGCCAGCCGGCCAGCCCGGAGCTTCCGGCCGCCCTGCAGGGCCTGGCCGCGGCGCTGCGCGACGCCGGCCAGCCGATCGCCGCCGACGACCCGATGCGCCGCCTGATCGAGCGGTTCCAACGCGAGCCGATCGCGACCGCCTCCGGCCTGGTGTCGCGCAACAATTCCGACGACTTCCACGAATGGTCGCTTTACGCCGACAAGTCGCGGCTGGCGGCGGCGCTGACCGCACGCCAGGCGAGCGACCCGGCCGGGCGCTTCCCGGAGAGCTTCGTGCTGCCGCAGGACCGCCAGGCGCTGGAGGCGTTCGCCGCCGGCGCCGATGCGCCCGCGCTCTACATCGTCAAGCCGGTTCGCGGCAGCGGCGGCCAGGGCATCACGGTGGTCGGCGACCTCGCCGCGGCCCTCGACCGCGACGACGTGGTCGTCCAGCGCTACATCGACCGGCCCTATCTGATCGAGGGGCGCAAGGGCCACTGCCGCATCTATTGCCTGATCGCCGCGGCCGAGCCCCTCCGCGCCTACGTCTATTCCGAGGGCATTGTCCGCATCGCGCCCGAACCCTACGATCCGAGCCCCGAGCGCGGCGGCAGCGCCTCGATGCACGTCACCAACACCGCCCTTCATGTCGGCCACCCCGGCCTGGTCATCCATCAGGACCCCAAGGAGGAGGACACCGGCGCGATCCGCAGCCTTTCGGCGCTGCTGCGCCGGATGACCGCCGACGGCCTCGACGGGCAGGCGGCGTTCGGCGAGATCAAGGCGCTGGTGGAGTGGTTC
The DNA here is from genome assembly GCA_044445675.1 of Caulobacterales bacterium. Lineage (GTDB taxonomy): Bacteria > Pseudomonadota > Alphaproteobacteria > Caulobacterales > Caulobacteraceae > Phenylobacterium. Next base: position 8,254 of record JBIOED010000087.1, read on the forward strand.
GTGCGGCTGCTGGCGGCGGACGGCCTGTTCGCCCGCCAGGCCGCCGGCGCCCCGCCGCGCGCCTTCGGCCCCAAGCTGTTCGGCCTCGACGTGCTGATCGACGACCAGGGCCATCCCTGGCTGATCGAAATGCAGCGCAAGCCCGCCGCCAAAGGCGCGCCGCTGGTGGAGCGGATTAACAGCGAGATGTACGCCACGGTCTTCCGCATGGGCCATTCCCCGCTGATCGACGACGCCACGTCGCCCGACCTGCTGGCCGCACTACGCGCCGACGACGCCGTACGCCGCCGCCGTGAGTTCGAGATCGAGCGCGCCAACCGCGGAAAGTTCGTGCCGTTGGACCTCTAGGGGCCACGCACGATTCTGCGGCGCCGCCCGGATCGGTCAGCGCGTCTTCGTATCGAGGCCCTGCAGGTAGGCGACCATGTCCGCGCGCTGGGCGGAGCTCGACAGATAGAATGGATGCGGCGCCTTGGGCCCGCGGCTGGGGTTCAACAGCGCCTCGAGGCTGGGGACTGAGTCGTCGTGCAGGAAGACCGGCTTGCGCGCCAGGTCGAGAAGCAGGGGCATGGCGACGCCGCGCTTCTCGCCGCGAACGCTGGCGTTCAGGACCGCCCACTTGTCGTCGAAGAACGACGAGGGCGTATTCATGATCGGGTTCAGGGGCGGCTTGCGCTGCGCGAGGATCACCGGCCGGTCTCCGGGGAAGATCTGGGCCATCGGATGGATGGTGGTCGGCACCGGTCGGCTCTGGTCTTCATTGTGGCAGCTGGTGCAGCCAACCGTGCGGAAGGCGTTGCGGCCCCGCGTGAACGCGGCGCGATCCTTCACCACCCCGGCCGGGGCAGGCAGCGCGGAGAGGTAGGCGTTGAGCGCCAGCAGCTTTCGGTTGTCCACCCGGAAGCCGACGGGCGTCGCCTGCGCGCCGGGCTTTCCGGTCTTGCGCGCCTGGGCGATCACGTAGGGATAGCCGGTGACGCCGGTGTCCCGCAGGACCTTCACATAGTTGTCGACCATCTCGTCGCCGGCGGCGCCGGCCAGGGTATGGACGAACGCCCGTCCGCCCGGAGTGGTCAGCATCGTCTGATCGAACAGCGCCGTGTAGACGAGGTTGCTGAAGTCGTCGATCTTGGTGATCGAACCTTCGCTCGCGTAGGGCGCGGCGAGATCCTGGCGGAACAGCGGCGAGTTGTGCATCGGATCGCCGTTGCCGTCGAACGTGTCGTCGAACATGCCGACGGGATAGTATTTCGGGTTGCTGAAGTAGGCGTCGAACTCGGCCTCGGTCGAGGTCTCGGTCAGCCCGCGCGGCGCGCGGCCCAGCGTCTTGCCCTTGTTGGCCTTGAGCTGCAGTTGCGCGATCGTATAGAGCGCCCGGGTGTTCGCCGCGGTCGCGAAGATCTTTCCGAGGTTCAGGTCGTGGTTGGCGAGGCCGTCGAGGCGGCGGCCGATCGAGCCGCCTTCGGCCACCTTGAACACCGAGGCGTCGGACATGGTGTGGCAAAGCGCGCAGCTCGTGCCGACCTTGCCGTTCTTCGGCGACATGCCGATCACCGCGCCGGCCATCACCAGCTTCGTGGTCATCTTGGGGTCGTTGAGGATCGAAGACGAACGCCCGGTCGGGTCGGCGCGGAGCTGTTCCGCGAGCTGGCTCTTCGTCGCCCCGTCGATCCGGTCGGCGTCCACCTGCAAACCGAGTTGCAGAGCCTGCAGCGGCGTCACCTTGGCGGCCGCCATGCCTGCGGGCAGGCGTACGGCGTCGGTCCAGAACCCCTCGTTGCCGAAGGTCTCGAACCGGAACACCTCGCGTCCGAGCGCCGCGTCGCCCTTCTGCTGGGGCATGGGCGTTCCCTGGTTCTTCGGGCCGTCGCTCCCGGCCATCGCCGCGGCTGAAGCCGGCGGCGTGAGGGCATAGCCGGCGATGCCGACCATCGATCCGGCGACCACCGCGGCCGCTAGCGTTTGCGACAATTTCAAGCGAACAGCCATGGCGCACCTCCCTTTGACCCGCCGCCCGGAAGCTTGAATGGCTGAATGAGAACACCGTTCCCGGCGGTCATCCGTAACGGCGAGGGTGGCGCGGCGCGGGATGCGAATGTCGCGCCGTCCGCCCCGCGTTAGCCGCCTTGCCGTCCAACGCCTGTCAGAGCGCCGCGACGGGCGGCGATCCGCTCATGCCGGCGACCTGGCGATCTCCACCGTGAGGTGCGACAGGGCCGGAAAGCCGCTGAGCTTCCCGCGGTAGAAATCGGCGTCGCGGACGCCGTCGGTGGCCACGCAGACGATCGCGCCCAGATGCCCGGGGCCGAGGCGCCAGAGGTGGAGGTCCGCCACCTGGTCGCCGCAGGCTTCGATAGCCTGGCGCATCCGGTCGGCCAGCCGCCGGTCGGGGTTCATGTCCAGCAGGATGGCCCCGGTGTCGCGGATCAGGCCGTAGGACCAGCTGGCGATCACACAGGCGCCCACCAGGCCGGCCAGCGGGTCCATCCACACCCAGCCGAACAGGCGCGCGAACACCAGGCCGATGATCACCAGCACAGACACGGCCGCGTCGGCCGCCACATGGATGACGGCGGCCCGCATGTTGTTGTCCCGGCCATGAGCGGCGTGGCCATGCTCATGCTCTTCGAAGGCCACCTCGTGGTCGCCCTCGCCGGCGATCCGCAGGCGCGCGGTAAAGGCATGGGGCTCCGGAATCTCCTCGACGGACTCCAGGTGGCCGCCGCGGTCCGCGAAGCGGAAAGCTTGCCGGGCACCGCCGGGGCGCAGGGTGTCCAGGGTCACGGACTCCGGATGCGGCAGTGCGCCGCCCTCGCGCCGCAGCTGGAATCGCGGCGGCGCGCCGTCCTCGAACACGCTCAGCACCAAGGCGCCGCCGGCCGCGGTGATGCGATGCGCCTCTTCGCCGTGGTCGTGGGCCTCATGCCCGTGGCCGTGATGATGGTGATGCCCGCCGCGGCTCAAGAGCCAGGCGCTGGCGAGGTTCACACCCAGGCCGAGCGCGGCGATGGGGATCGCCTCGGCGAAGCGGATCGCCACCGGGTGCATGAAGCGGAGCAGCGCCTCGTAGCCGATCAGGAGCGAGATCATCGCCAGCACGATGGCGCTGGTGAAGCCGGCCAGGTCGCCAAGCTTGCCGGTCCCGAAGCTGAACCGCGGATCCTCGGCGTGCTTGCGCGAGTAGGTGTAGGCCAGCGCCGCCAGCAGCAGCGCCCCGGCGTGGGTCGACATGTGCAGGCCGTCGGCGACCAGCGCGATGGAGCCGAAGACCAGGCCGCCGACGATCTCGCCGACCATCATGGCCCCGCACAGCCAGATCACCGCCCAGGTCCGGCGTTCGCTGGCGTCGTGCGCATCGCCCAGGAAGACGTGGCTGTGAGAAAGGGCTGCGATCCGGTCGTCGATCTCTGACATGTCTTGAGCGCTCACTTCAGGTAGGTGCGGATGACCGCCATCAGTTCCTCGGCCGCCGCGGCGTTCAGCGCCCCGGGATGTTTTTCCGCGTCCACCAGATGCGTCTGGATGTGGTCGTCGATGACCTCCGCCGTCAGGCCGGCCATCGCCCCGCGCACGCCGGCGATCTGGTGCATGATGGTTTCGCAGCCGGCTTCGGTCTCCAGCGCCCGCTCGATCGCCTCGACCTGCCCGCGGATGCGTCGCACCCGCGCCAGCAGCCGCTGTTTTTCGCGAATGGTGTGCATGGCGCATCTAGGATAGGGGCCTACCCTATGTCAATCGGCCGGCCGCGCCGCATGAGGCGCCCGACATCCAGCAGACGACGCTGCGGGGCGATACGGTTCAACTCGCGCTCTCGGGACTCCGCGGAACGAAAGAAAGGGAGGCGTCGCCTCCCTTTCGTTGCGAAACAGCATTCGCGTGGCCTTGGCCACCATGCGCCCCGCGGGGCGCTCAATCATCAGATTGTGGCGAGCCGGCTGGAAGCCGTCAGAGGTCAGGCGACCCATCCGCTCGCGGGAGTTAGTTCAGGTGGAGTCATCCGCCATCCATGTCTCCAGCAGGGAAGCCCGAGGGTGGGCCCGCGCCAATCATGCGCCTTGGGTCCTGGCCACACCAAGCCCGTTCGTGGAGCAGGGTCATCACAAACACATGACCCAGTGCGGTCACCCGCGAATGTCTGCTCCCGTGTTCAAGAGAGACCCTTGGAATCCATCCCGGCATCGGACGGCGCCAACGTCTCAGACGGGGCGGAGGACCGGCGAGGTATGCTCACATAGCATGTGCGAGGATTTCGCAGATGTGCGCGCCTCCAGATGCAATGATCCATTCCAACTGAGGTCCGGGGCGCCAAATGGGCGGGGCGATGGACGACATCCTGCAGACCGATGCGACCGAACAACTCAGCGCCCTGGAGGCGGGCCGCGTGAGCGCCCGCGAGTTGCTTCAGGCCGCGTTCGATCGCGCTGACCAGGTCAATCCCGTCATAAACGCGATTGTGGCGCGCGACGCGGAGCGCGCAATCGCCGACGCGGCGGCTGTTGATGCCGCCCGGGCTCGCGGTGAGGTGCTGGGGGTGCTCGCCGGCCTGCCGATGACAGTGAAGGACATCTTCGACATTGAGGGCTTGCCCGCCAGCGGCGGCATGAAGTCGCTGCTCGGCCGCCCCGCAAAGGACGCCGAAGCCGTGGCGCGGGTCCGCGCAGCCGGCGCGCTCGTGTGGGGGCATACCAATGTACCGGCGGGCTCCAGCGACTTTCAGGCCTACAACGCGCTTTACGGGGTCACGCGCAATCCGTGGAACCTCGGGCGTACGCCGGGCGGGTCGTCGGGCGGGTCGGCCGCCGCCGTCGCCGCAGGCTTCACCGCGCTGGAGATCGGCGCGGACATAGGTGGCTCCCTCCGTATCCCGGCGGGCTTTTGCGGGATTGCCTGCCACCGACCGAGTTGGGGGCTCATATCCCAGCGCGGCATCGCCGCTCCGCGCGGATATCTTTCGGACTACGATCTCCTGGTCGTCGGTCCGATGGCGCGCTCAGTGCGTGACCTGCAGCTTCTGCTGACTGTCCTCGCCGGGGTCGCGGTGTCGCCGACGCCGAGGCTAGGCTCCTTGCGAATAGGCCTCTGGCTCGACGAGCCGACCTTCCCAATCGACCCGGAGGTTCGCATGGTGATTGAGGCCTTCGCAGGTCAGTTGCAGGGCCAAGGCGTCGCAGTCGATCCTGTCGCCTTGCCTGTTGCAGCCCGCGAAATGCTGTCGACCTATATGACCCTGCTGCTCGCCGCGCTCAGTGGCGCGCTGGGCCCGGCGACGCGCGCAACGTTCGATCTGCTTCGCGGCCCGGCCAAGCTCGCCGAAGTCTGCGGCGCTGGGCCTCTGTCCTGGGCGCACGGCGTCCTGGGCTACACCGCGCGGCACCATGAGTGGCTGGCTGCCAGCGAAGAGCGGGCGAGGATGCGGGCCAGGGTCGCTCCGGCCTTCGCGCCGTATGACGCGATCCTCGCACCGGTTACCCCCACCACGGCCTTCGCCCATGACCACGCCGGCACGCAGGCGACTCGGCGGCTGTCGATGTCGGACGGCGATCGCATTCGCTATCTTGAACAGGTCGACTGGATCGCCCTGGCCATCCTATGCGACCTGCCCGTGACGGTGATCCCGGTTGGCCTGACATCCGAAGGCATGCCCGTCGCGGTCCAGATCATCGGCCGTCCGGGCTCCGACGCCGCCACGTTGGCGATCGCTTCGGCGCTAGAGGCTGTGGCGGGCAGGTTTCAACCACCGCCGACCGTCATTGAAGGGCGTAAGGCGGCCCTTAGGTCCGCTTAGGGGTGGAAAACGGGCGTCATTCTACGATGGCACCTTGTCCAGATGGACCGAGTCCGACCGACCCTAAGCTCGGCAATCATTTTCGTCGGCGTGGTCGCCGCGCTCGTGGACGCGTTCTAAGGTTACGCTACGAGCGCCACGAATACGTATGGGTGGCTGTTTCGCAGCTGGGCTGCGGACTTCAACTTGAAGGTTGAAGTCAACCGGCCTTGCGATGGCTTGATCCGCTCAGCGGATGTCTTGATCGCCCCGTTGTGCACCAGTCCGGTGTACCGGTTGGCACACGAGCCAGAACCCGAGAACCTTAGGCGATTTGAAATGCCCCGGGGAAGTCGGGAATTGGCGGTGCGAGTGGGATTCGAACCCACGTTAGGCTTTCACCTAAACACGCTTTCCAAGCGTGCGCCTTCAACCACTCGGCCACCGCACCTCAACGCCCGCGGAGGGCGGGCCTCCCGGCGGAAGGCGGGTCATATAGACTGGGGGCTAGCCCGGCAAGCGGCGCGTGGCGGCGGCGGCCAGGCGGGCGGGATCGAACAGGGACGCCGGCTGGCCGGCGGAAAGCTCGGCCTCCAGCCGCCCGGAGC
>JBIOED010000088.1:0-14119 GCA_044445675.1 Caulobacterales bacterium
GAGCCTCGAGCGTATTGCCCCTGTCCATACGCCGCCGGCGACCTGGGCCTCGGGGTGGTCATGAAGACGTCAGTGTCGTTCCGGATAGATTCGGCCTTGCTTGAGAGCGCCAAACGCGCAGCGAAGACGGAGAATCGCACCTTGACGAATTTTCTGGAGACGCTGCTGAGGGAGAAGCTCGTCGGGCAGGATGTCGAGCGGGAGCCCGTTGCGCCGAGCGCGGAGGTCGCCCGTGTTTAGCGACTGTCGCAGAGTGGTCTTTTAAGGGGGCGTTGAGTGAACCGTCAATCTGTGGCCGACGCCAGTCATGGCGCGTCCTTGCCAAAGTCCCCCACCGGAATCGGCGGCCTCGACGAGGTGACCCTGGGCGGATTGCCGACCGGGCGTCCGTCGTTGCTGTGCGGCGCTGCGGGATGCGGCAAGACCTTGTTCGCCATGACGTTCCTGGTGAACGGCGCCATGCGTTTCGGCGAGACCGGCGTGTTCATGAGCTTCGAGGAACGCGGCGAGGACCTCGCCGCCAACGTCGCCTCGCTGGGTTATGACCTCGCAGCCCTGGAGCAGGACGGCAAGCTGGTCATCGACTACGTGCGGATCGAGCCGGCGGAGATCGAGGAGAGCGGCGACTATGACCTGGAGGCGCTGTTCGTGCGCCTGGGCTACGCCATCGACAAGGTCGGCGCCAAGCGCGTCGTCCTCGACACGATCGAGGCGCTCTTCTCCGGGCTGAAAGACCAGGCGCTGCTGCGCGCCGAGCTGCGGCGCCTGTTCGGCTGGCTGAAGGATCGCGGCGTGACGGCGATCGTGACGGGCGAGCGCGGCGATGGCCAGCTCACCCGCTATGGGATCGAAGAATATGTCTCCGACTGCGTGATCCTGCTCGACAACCGCGTGCTGGACCAGGTGACGACGCGCCGCCTGCGCGTGGTGAAGTACCGGGGCTCCGCGCACGGCACGAACGAGTATCCCTTCCTGATTGACGACCGCGGCATCAGCGTCCTTCCGATCACCTCGGCGGGCCTGAACCACGCGGCCCATTCCGAGCCGGTGCCGACAGGCGTTCCCAGTCTCGACGCCATGCTCGCCGCGGGCGGCTACTACCGCGGGTCGGGCGTTCTGATCTCCGGCCTGGCCGGGACCGGCAAGTCCACGTTCAGCGCCGCCTTCGCCGACGCCAACTGCAGCCGCGGCGAGCGGTGCCTCTACTTCGCCTTCGAGGAGTCCCCCGCCCAGATCGTCCGCAACATGCGCTCGGCGGGCTTCGACCTGCAGCAGCATGTCGATCGGGGCTTGCTGAAATTCGAGGCTGCGCGCCCCAGCCTCTATGGCCTGGAGATGCACCTGGCGCGGATGAACCGCGATATCGAGGAGTTCGCCCCCTCGGTGGTGGTCGTCGATCCGATCTCCGCCTTCCGAGGCGTCCAGTCCGAAATCCACGCGACGCTCCTGCGCCTGGCCGACATCTGCAAGGCGCGCGGCATAACCGGGCTGTTCACCAGCCTGTCGGTCGCCAGCGACCACGCCAATGAGGCCGACCGCGGGGTTTCTTCGCTGATGGACGCCTGGATTTCGTTGGCCGACGTGGAGTCGAACGGCGAACGCAATCGCGTGCTCTATGTGCTGAAGGCGCGGGGCATGAAGCACTCCAACCAGGTTCGCGAATATCTGCTGACGGGGCACGGCCCGGAACTCATCGAGCCCTATATCGGTCCGCAAGGTGTGCTGACCGGCGCTGCGCGCTTGGCGCAGGAAGCCCGGGAGCGGGATGCGGCCGGGGAACGCCGGCAGGCGACGGCGCGACGGCGGCGTGAACTGGCCCGGCAGCGCGCCATCGCCGAACGCCAGATCGCCGAAACCCGCGCGGCGCTCGAAGCCGAGGAGAACGAAGTCGAGATGCTGGTGGCGCAGGAAGATGACCGCGAGGGCTCGCTCACCGCCGATCGCGCCGCCATGGCGGCCAAGAGAGGGGCCGCCGAATGACCCACACCGACCTGGCTGCCGATCCCGCACTCCCGGGGCATTACAACCTCCGGCTCTACGTCGCAGGACAGACCCCAAAATCCCTGAGCGCGATCGCCAATCTGAAAGCCATTTGCGAAGGCCATCTGGCGGGCCGCTACACCATCGAAGTCATCGATCTCCTCGTCAGCCCTCAACTGGCGGCAGGCGACCAGATCCTGGCGGTCCCCACCCTGGTCCGCCGCCTTCCGCCGCCCATCAAGCGGGTGATCGGCAACCTGGCCGACATGAAGAAGGTCCTGGTCGGCCTGGACATCCGGCCTCTTGAGGCGGTGGCCCCATGAGCTGGCCAGAACCTCCCGTGGCGGAGCGCTACGTGTTGCGACTGTTCGTGACGGGCACCACGAGCCGCTCCCAGCGGGCGATCGCCAACATGCGCAAGATCTGCGAGGAGGATCTCGCGGGGCGCTATGACCTCGAGGTGATCGACGTCTACCTGAGTCCCGAGTCCACGCGGGACCTGCAGGTCGTGGCGACCCCCACGCTCGTGAAACTGCTGCCCGAACCCTTGCGCCGCATCGTCGGCGACCTCTCGGACCGAGAGAAGGTGCTGGCCGGACTGAACCTTGCGCCGACAGGCGGGGGATCGGCGGGGCGCCCGTGAACGGTGGGGCCGGCAAGGCGCCGGATCCGCGTGAGCGCGAGCTTGCGGCTCTGCGGCGGGAACTCCAGGAAGCCAACGAAACCCTCGACGCGATCCGGAATGGTGAGGTCGACGCCGTCGTGGTCGGCGGGCCGGCCGGCCAGATGGTCTACACCCTCGAGAATGCTGACCGGCCCTATCGCGTTCTGGTCGAGCAGATGGGCGAAGGCGCCGTCACCTTCGCGACCGGCGGGACCATCCTCTACACGAACCGGAGTTTCGCCAGCCTTGTGGGGCGCAAGTCCCAGGACATCGTTGGCCGAAACCTGTCGGACTTCATTGAGGACCGCGCGGCCCTCCAGGACCTGCTCGCCAACGGCGCGCGGACGCACTCGGGCGAGGCGAATGTCCTGACCGCCGCTCATACGGCCGTGCCGGTCAATCTCTCCCTCGTCGAACTCGCGGTGGAAGAGGGCGAGGCGCCGCTGCTCTGCGCGATCGTCACCGACCTCAGCGAGAACTACGCCCGGGCTCGGGAGTCGGCCCAGGCCAACGCGCGCCTCGCGGCGGAGATCACAGAACGCCGGCGCGCGGAGGACAGTCTGGCTATCGCGCTGGACGCCGCGGACATGGCCAGCTGGGACCTGGGCCTGGAGACCGACACGGCGAACCGGTCGGCTCGGCACGACGCCATGTTCGGCTATCCGCAGATGCTGCCGACCTGGAGCCTCGCCGTGGCCCTGAAGCACTTCGTGCCGGAGGACCGCGACGCGGTCGTCGCCGCGTTCGAGGACGCCAGGACGACGGGGCGCGTCGAGTTCGAGAAGCGAATTCGCCGCGCGAACGACGGGGCGCTCCGCTGGCTGCACATCAAGGGCCGCACCTTCTACGGAGAGCGCGGCGCCGAGCGCATCGCCGGCGTGGTGATCGACGTGACCGAGCGCCGGCTGATCGACGAGCAGCTCCGTCAGGCCCAGAAGATGGAAGCGATCGGTCAGCTCACCGGCGGCGTGGCCCACGACTTCAACAACCTGCTGATGATCATCGGCGGTAGTCTTCAGGCGCTGTCCCGCCGTGTCGTGCTCGACGAGCGCGCCCAGAAGTTTCTCGACGCCGCGCAATTGGGCGTGGCGCGGGGCGCCAAGCTCAACGAGCAGCTGCTGGCCTTCGCCCGCCGGCAGGACCTGCAGGCCGTGGCCTTCTGCATCAACGACCTGCTGCCCGAATTCGAGACGCTGCTCGATCGCGCGCTCGGGGAGGCTGTGGAGGTTCAGATCCGACGTGGCGCGGACCTCTGGCATTGCGCCGCCGACCCGCATCAGCTCGAGACCGCGATCCTCAATCTGGCGATCAACGCCCGCGACGCCATGGGACCTGGTGGGACATTGACCTTGGCGACGGTCAACGCCGTCGTCCCCGAGGCCGACGCCGGCCTTTGGGACGGTCCACCGGGGGAATATGTGGTGGTCTCCGTGAGCGACACCGGCTCCGGGATGACGCCCGAGCTGGTCGCCAAGGCGTTCGAGCCGTTCTTCACGACCAAGGACATGGGCAAGGGGACGGGCCTTGGCCTCAGCCAGGTCTATGGGTTCGCCAAGCAGTCCGACGGCTTTGTCGCCATCGAAAGCGAACTTGGGCGAGGGACCAAGGTTTCGATATTCCTGCCGCGCGCGGAGCCGCGGCCACAGGTCCTCGCCAGCGAACCCTTGCCCGGCGGTCTCGACGAGGCGTGCGGCGTGGTCCTGCTGGTCGAGGATGATGCGGATGTTCGGACCGCGACCGCGGCCATGCTGGAGGCGCTGGGCTACACGGTTCGGGAAGCCGCGAGCGGCCAGGCGGCTCTGCACGCCCTGCAGAGCGACACCCACGTCGATGTCGTCTTCACCGACGTCATCATGGCCTCGGGGATGACCGGCGTCGAGTTGGCCCGGCGGATCAACGCCGAACATCCCGCGCTCCCGGTCCTGCTCACCTCCGGCTACACCGCTCAGCGGGTCATTCCCGCCGCGGCGAACGGCAATCTGCCGCTGCTACGCAAGCCGTACACCCTGGAAACCATGAACGCCGCGCTGCGGAGCGCCATCGAGGAGAAGCGGAAGGATGTCGATCGTTCCGCCCCCGGCCGGGATCAACGGCTGTCGCGCGCCGAGGGCGCCACGTCTCCCCTTGAGAGGTGAGATCGGCCTTGAGGGGTGAGATCGGGCGAATAGGCTCGGCGAGGCTTCCGGTTCAAACGCCGAACTCGGCGCTCCAGGCGGCCAGCGTCTCCAGGCTGACCACCACCCCGCCGCAGGCGATCACCGCCACGCGACGAAAGGGGCTGAGCGCCGGGTGGTCGTCATAGGCCAGGCTCAGCGCCGCGCCGCAGGCCGGCTCGACCAGCGCCAGGTGGTCGTCGGCGAAGCGGCGGCAGGCGCGCACCGCGTCGGCGTCGGAGACCACCACCGGGACGATCGGCCGCCGTTGCGACCAGGCGAAGGCCGCGTCGCATACGCGGCGCGCGCCGAGGCTGGAGGCGATGGTCTCGATGCGCTCCAGGGTGACCGGCCCGCCGGCCTCCATGGCCCGGGCCAGGGAAGCGGCGCCTTGCGTCTCCACCGCCACGATGGCCACGTCGTCCAGGCCGTGGCGGGCGAGGCCCTCGGCGACCCCGCACAACAGGCCGCCGCCGCCCACCGCCACGACGACGGCGTCGGGCGCCGGGCCGGCGTCGAGGATCTCGTCCACCAGGCTGGCATGGCCCTCCCAGAGCAGAGGGTGGTCGAAGGGCGGCACATAGGCCGCCTCGCCGCGGGCGACGATGGCGCGGGCCAGCGCGTCGGCCTCGTCCCAGACTGAGCCTTCGACGACCACCTGCGCGCCGAGGTCGGCGATCCGCCGGCGCATGACCTCCGGCGTGGTCGAGGGCACCACGACCGTCACCGGAACTCCCAACGCCTGGCCGGCGTAGGCCGCGGCGTAACCCGCATTGCCGCCGGAGGAGCAGACGAACGCGCTCGCGCCCCCAGCCTTCAGCGCCTGGCACAACCGCCCGATCCCGCGGATTTTGAAGGAGCCGGTGGGCTGGTGGCAGTCCATCTTGACGAAGGTCTCGCGGCCGGCGCGCGCCGCCAGCCCCCGGTGCGGCCAGTAGGGCGTGTTGCGGTGCAGCGCCGCAGGCTCGGCGGCAGGGGGCTCAGGACGCATCGGCGGCGGGGACCTCGACTTGGCGAAGATGGCATTTGCCCGCAACGCGGCGGTGTTGTCTGCTCCCCAGATGGAGACCAGCGCCGGCGTGCTCGCCTATCGCCGCCGCGCCGGCCGGCCGGAATTCCTGCTCGTGCATCCGGGCGGGCCCTATTGGGCCAAGAAGGACGAAGCCGGCTGGTCGATCCCCAAGGGCCTGGTGGAGCCGAGCGAAGAGACCTGGGCCGCCGCTCAGCGCGAATTTGCCGAGGAGCTTGGCCAGCCGGTCACGGGCGCGGCCCAACCGCTGGCGCCCTGTCCGACCCCTGGCGGCAAGCTGATCCTCGCCTGGCTGGTGGAAGCCGATCTCGACCTGACGACGCTCCGCAGCAACGAGTTCGAGATCGAGTGGCCACCGCGCTCCGGACGCCGCGCGCGCTTCCCGGAGGTCGACCGCGCCGCCTACTTCGACGCCGCCGCCGCGCTCTGGAAGCTCCACAAGGGCCAGCGGCCCATTCTCGCCGAGGCCGTTTCGCTGCTTAATGCCTGATTAATGTTCTTGAATTGTAGAATGTCATTCTACAATTTGGCAGGCACGTAGATAAAGCATCTCAACCAGACTTGTTCGGCGCGCCAACTCGACAATGATTTTCTCCGCTCTTCCGTCATGCTGGCCATGAGCTGTTTCGAGGGACCGATGGCCATGTTTCGCGCCTTTACCGAGCATCCGGCGACGGTCGGCGAGAGCTACCTGGAGCATCTGGCCTCGGCCTGCGGCTTCGCGGGAGTGATGTTTGCGGGTGCGGCGGCCTGCCTGCTGCACGGCTTCTTCCCCTTCGCCTTTCAGACGAGCGGCAGCCGCCGGATCAAGCAGCTTCACGCCCGCATGGTGACCAACCGCCACCGCGCGCCCGAGCCGCAGGGCTTCCTCGGCATCGCCGAAGGAATCTGACTTTCCCTCCCCAAAACGGGGAGGGAAAAGCTACCAGATCCGGACCCGCTGGTCGGGGGCGACGTAGAGCTTGTCGCCGGGCTTGACGTCGAAGGCCGTGTACCAGCCGTCGATGTTGCGGACCGTGCCGTTAACCCGGTAGACCGCCGGCGAGTGCGGGTCGGTGACCAGCCGCTGGCGCAGGGTCTCGTCGCGGATTTTCTCACGCCACACCTGCGCCCAGCCCAGGAACACTCGCTGGTCGCCGGTCAGGCCGTCGATCACCGGCGCGGGCTTGCCATGCAAGGAGGTGTGGTAGGCGTCGAGCGCCAGGGACAGCCCGCCCATGTCGCCGATGTTCTCGCCCATGGTCAGGCCACCGATCACATGGGCCCCCGGCAGCGGCTCGAAGGCCGAATACTGCGCGCCGAGCCGGTCCGTCTGGGCTTTGAACTTGGCCGCGTCCTGCGCCGTCCACCAGTCGCGCAGCACGCCGTCGCCGTCGGACTTGCGACCCTGGTCGTCGAAGCCGTGGCTGGTCTCGTGCCCGATCACCCCGCCGATGCCGCCGTAGTTGATCGCCGGGTCGGCGTTGGGATCGAAGAACGGCGGCGCCAGGATCGCGGCCGGGAAGACGATTTCGTTGTTGGAGGCGTTGTAATAGGCGTTCACCGTCTGCGGGGTCATGCCCCATTCGCTCTTGTCGACGGGGCCGTTCAGCCTGACCACCTTCCGGCGCCAATCGAAGGCGGCGGCGCGGGAGGCGTTGCCGTAGAGGTCGTCAGGCTTCAGGACCAGCTTGGAATAGTCGCGCCACGTGGCCGGATAGCCGATCTTGACGGTGAACTTCGACAGTTTCTCCAGCGCCTTGGCCCGGGTTTCCGGACCCATCCAGTCGAGCTTCTGGATGCGCGCCCGCAGCGCCGTCTGGATGTCGCCCACCAGCGCGTCCATCTTCGCCTTGGACTCCGGCGGGAAGTAGCGCGCCACATAGACCCGGCCCACCGACTCGCCGATCGCGCCGTTGGTGAAGGCCACCGCCCGCTTCCAGCGCGGCTGCTGTTCGGGCTGGCCGCCCAGTTCCTTGTTGCGGAAGTCGTAGTGCGCGTCGACGAACGGCCGCGACAGCAACGGCGCCGCGTCGTCGGCCACGTGGAACGCCTCCCAGGCCTTCAGGGTCTCCAGGGGCGTGTCGGCGTAGATCTTGGCGACCTTCGGCAGGGCGGTGTTGGTGGTCACCACCACCCGCTGGACGCTGGGCAGCTCGGCGGCGGCCAGGTAGCGCGTCCAGTCGATGCCCGGCGTGAAGGCGGTGAGCTGCGCCGTCGTCATCGGATTGTAGGTCTTGTCGCGGTCGCGCCGCTCGACCCGGGTCCAGGACGCCTCGGCGAGTTTGGTCTCGAAAGCGACGATCGCCTTGGCGTTCTCCGCCGGCTCCGGCCAGCCCGCGAGCGTCAGGATCTGCTGCACATAGGCCTGGTACTTGGCCTTCTTCGCCGCGAACGCAGGCTGCAGGTAGTAGTCGCGGTCGGGCAGGCCCAGGCCGCCGGTCGCGGCCAGGACGGCGTACTTCTTCGGGCTCTTGGCGTCGATGTTGATACCCACCGGCAAGACCGTCGCAAAGCCCGTCACGTTCGCCTTGGCCATCAGCCCCGTGAGGCCGTCCCGGGTCTTCACCGCCCGGATCTCGGCGAGTTCCGGCTGGATCGGCTTCGCGCCCAGCCGGTCGGCCAGCGCCTCGTTCATGAAGGACGCGTAGGCCGCGCCGATCTTCGCGGCGTCCGGGTCCTTCAGCTTGCCGGCCGCCGCCTCGATGGCGATCTCATGCACCCGGTTTTCCGACAGCACCGACAACTTGTCGAAGTTGCCGAACCGCACGCGGTCGGCGGGAATCTCTGCGCGCGCCGCCCACTTGCCGTTGGCGTAACCGTAGAAGTCGTCGCCGGGCTTGATCGCGGTGTCCATGCCCGAGACGTCGAAGCCCCAGGTCCCGTACTTCGGCGAGGCCAGTTCGGCGGCCGGGACCGGCGTCTCGCCCGCGCCCCGCGTCGCGGCGGTGTTCCGCTGCGGGGTTCGGTGGGGCCCCTTGGCCGTTTGCGGGGCGCCCAGCGCCGGGGTGACGCTCAGGGCGGCGACGGCCACGGCGGCGAGCAGGATGTTTCGGCGAACGAGGATCATCGGCGTCTCTCTGATGCGCGGGCTGGGCGCGGCAGGCGCAATCCTGCCGCGCGGCCAGCAAACGGGGAATTTTGATCCTGCGCAAGCCAGATAGTTCGTGCTCCGAGGCAAAAGCCTCAAAGGAGCTGGAACCCTCGACGCGGCGCCGGCGCCTCAGCCTTCCGGCAACAGGCGCTCGTACGTCCGCCGGATCACGCCGTAGCATTCGCAGGCCAGCTGCTCGAGCACCTGGCGGTCGATGATGTCGACCACGCCCCGGCGATAGCGGATGGCGCCCTTCTCCTGCATGGTTCGCGCGACCGCCGTCACGGTCGTGCGCTGCACGCCCAGCATGTCGGCCAGGAACTCCTGCGTCAGGGCGACGGTGTTGGTGGAGATGCGGTCGTGGCAGGTGAGCAGCCAGCGGCAGAACCTGGCCTCCACCGAATGCAGCGCGTTGCAGGCTACGGACTGGATGGCATGGCCATAGAGCGCCTCGTTGTGGCGGTCGACGAGGTCGCGGATGCGCGGGCTCTTCTCCCAGGCCTCGTGCAGCTGGGGCGCGGTGATCCGCGCGGCGCGGGTCGGCGTCTGGACGATGGCGCGCGACAGCGACTGGCGTGGCGCGACCGCAGCCATCAGGCCCAGCGCGCCTTCACATCCGATCGTTGCGCTCTCGATCGCCGCGCCGTTCTCCATCAAGGTCATCAATGAGATGACCCCGTCGTGGGGGAAGTAGACGGTGTCGATCCGGTCGCCGGGATCATAGAGCAGACGCCCTCGTTCCAGCTCCACCTGCACAAGGTGCGAGGTCAACAGGCCCTGATCTTCGCCGGACAAGGAAGCGAGCAGTCGATTGTGCACCGGGATGATGGGCCTTTGCATCGGGGAATCGAAACGTCGCCATACGGCTTCGGTTTCAAGTTATCGACGCCTGCAAATAAAAACTGTCGAGTTCTCGACACTTCTCGCAAGTGGAGGCGAGAAACTCAGAAATCGTCGCGAAGAAACTGCATGCCCGTGGCGATTGATCGCCTCCTGACAATGTCGGATAGTCGACCAAACAATATCTGACCGCTCTATTTCACGCTGAAATCAGAGCATCCGTCATTTGGCGCGGCGAGTCCCTATTGCGACCGGCCGCCGGCGAAGAGATTCAGTGGAGCGTCGCCAGCGCCTGGCCGTCCCCGTCGAGCGTCCTGGGGTATGCGCCGGCCCAGGCGATCTCCCAGGCGAACTTCGTCAGCCCAATGCCCGCGACCCACAGTTCGGCGTCGACGCAATCCATGCGCAACAGGCTCAGCCTGGGGTCGCCCGGGCCTTCGGGCAGCCAGGCGGCGAGCTTGCCGGTCCAGTAGCGGGCCATCCGCCGGCGGTCCTCCGCGAGGCTAAGCTCGCCGGCTATCGAGACGAGGAGTTCGGCGTCCTGCAACACGAACATGCCGGCGCTGCCGGCGCCGATGCTGCGCACGAGGTCGCTGTCGGTGCGCGCGATGAACCACAAGCGCTTGCGGCGGCGCTCCACGAAGGCGATCGCCGGCTGGGCGTGCAGCCCGGATTTGGTGAGGCCGAGCATGCCGATCCGCCGCGTCTCCACCGCGTCCCATAGGCGCAGGTACGCCGCGTCGCGGCCGTCCAAGTCGTCGAGCATCAAGTCCCCCCGAAGCGTCAGGCCCCGTGCGGCGCGCCGTTTCCGACGACGCAGCCGCGGGGCTCTTAGTCCTG
This sequence comes from Caulobacterales bacterium, assembly GCA_044445675.1. Classification (GTDB taxonomy): domain Bacteria; phylum Pseudomonadota; class Alphaproteobacteria; order Caulobacterales; family Caulobacteraceae; genus Phenylobacterium. Next base: position 10,581 of record JBIOED010000088.1, read on the forward strand.
TTAGTGCGTGCCGATCATCGCCGACGAGACCCAGCCGCGATTGCCGTTCTCGTCGTCCACTTCCCACCAGATGCCGTTCTTCTGGCCGGTCGGATAGACCAGGTCGCCGGCGTTGAAGCTGCGCACCTGGCCGGATTGCGCCGACGGGGCTTTACGCATCACGACGGACTGCTTGACGTAATAGGCCTGGATGCCGGCCGCCTGGCTCGCCTGTTCGCCGGTGGGCGCGTCCCGTTGCATGTAGTGCACCAGGTCGGTGAAGGCGTTGAAATAGGCCGCCGTGACCACCTTGCCGATGTCGGTGTTCGAGTAGCCCCCGCCGGCCGCGGCCGCGAAGCCGCTCCAGCCATAGCCGCCGCCGCCGGCGCCGAACGAGATGTCGGTCTTCTGGGCGGTGCCCTCGGCCACATAGAGCTGCTCGGTGGTGCGGGCGTCCACCAGGGTGATCAGCGCCTGGGCCTCGGATTTCCGGGTGTTGATGCTGCCGGCCAGCGCGCCGAAGCCGCCAAGCCGCCGGCCGAAGGCGCCGGCGACCGCGCCGAGGCTGTTGCCGCCCGAGTTGGAGTTGGAGTTGGCCAGGTCAGGCACGATGAAGAAGTCGGCGCCGGCCACCTGGCCCTTGCCGATGTTGGAGCCGCGCCGCAGGTCGCCGCTGGCGCCCAGGGCGGTCTCCTCGTTGCGCATCTGCAGGCCGCCGTTGCGGTCGACGATGCGCAGGCAGTTGGACCGCGACGCAAACAGCTTGATCAGCGTCTCCGGGTTGGAAAGGCCCAGTCCCGTCCACCAGTCCCGCTGCGGTTCGCGGATCGCCGCGCGGCCCAGCGGCTTGGCGCACTGCGGCAACTCCGGCGTGCCGGCCGGCTTCTTCTTGTCCATGCCGTATTGGGCGTAGGCCGGTTGGGCGGAAAGGACGGCGGCCAAACCCATGGCCAGCATCGCGGCTAAGGAGAGTTTGCGCATCTTTGGCCCCAGCCAAACAGTGTTATCCGCCGTTAACCTACGCCCCCTGAGGCTGCGCTTCAATTCCTGTCGCGCAAGAAGCGACAACCACGGTCTGCGGTCGCGGCGCGCAGCAGGCTTGAGCACGTCCGCATCGCCACCTACCTGAGGACGCCAAGGAGTTCGCCACGCATGATCCGCCAAATGCTCGCCGTTCTGGCGGCGCTTGCGCTCGCCGCCCCCGCCGGGGCGGCGCCGGCCGCGCCGCCGAAGATCGGCATCGCCAGCTTCGCCCAGCTGACCACGCCCTTGCCTTACCCCTATGACGAGGCGGCCGACGCCGACGCCGCGGTGGCCAAGGCCAAGGCGCGAGCCCGGGCGTCCGGAAAACTGCTGCTGATCGACCTGGGCGGCAACTGGTGCGGCGATTGCCGGATCCTGTCGGCCACCATGATCCGGCCCGACCTCGCGCCCTTCCTGGCCAGGCACTACGAGACCGTGCTCGTCGATGTCGGCCACTTCGACAAGAACCTGCAGATCCAGGCCCACTACGGGATCACCGATCGGCTGGAGGGCGTGCCGGCCCTGCTGGTGGTCGACCCGAAGACCGACAAGCTGCTGGACTCCGGCCATATCGCCGCCCTGGCCGACGCCCGCAACATGACCCCGCAAGCGCTCGCCGACTGGCTGGCGCAGTGGACGCGATAAGGATCCACGGCGCTTCGCGCCTGCTAGCAGGCGTCCGTGCTGACGATGGCGTCATGTGAAGGCTTCCAGGCGAATGGCGTCGAGTTCCGCGGTCGTCATCAGACCCGAGTCGAACATCGCCAGAAACTCCTGCGACAATGTGTTGCCGAAGATCAGCGGATCGTCGGTGTTGATCGTGACCCGCACGCCGGCATCGAAAAGCCGGCGAATAGGGTGTGTCGCGAGACTCTCGACTCGCCCGAGTTTCACATTCGATGTCGGGCAGATGTTCAGGCGGACGCGGGTGTCCGCGAGAGCGCGCATCACTTGAGGAGAGGTGCTGGCGGCGATCCCGTGTTGGACCTCGTCCAATTCAAGCACTTCCACTGCGCGCCAAACGTCGTCGGCGGTTCCCCATTCGCCGACATGCGCCTTGAGCCTGAGGCCGGCGGCTTTCGCTTGGCGATATACGGATGCGAACGCTTCAATGGGCTGGGCGAATTCATCTCCGGACAGGTCCAGGGTCCTGAATCTCCCCAGCTCCAGAAGGGGCTCGATCCAGCGCTGGATTGCGCTCAGCGGGCAATGCCGTGAGATGCCGAGTTGCGGGATCCAGTCGATATTTGGGGCTCTTGCCCGATGTGCGTCGCACAGCATTGTCCAGACGGCTTCAGCCGATCCAGCGTGAAGCGTGATGGCCCACGCGTCCTCCCCGACTTCCAGCCGCGTGACGCCGTCCCGCTGGGCCTGAACGAAGGTCGCGTGAAACGCGAGGGCACGTCCTTCCGAGCCTTCGAACACCTGGGCCAGATTCTGGTCGGTGAAGGCGTGCATCTCCGCCATGGACCTGAGTGTCCCGGCGAGCGGAGCGACATCGATCCCCGTCACTTCGCGTAAGAACGCCCGATCGCCGCCGCCGATGCCATGGATGTGCAAATCGGCCTTCGGGCACTGGCGCAGCGCGGCCAAGTCCCGCCTCTCCAGGGCGATCGAAAAGTCACTGCTCATCGGCCCAGCCTAACTCTGAATGCCGATCCGGGGACAGGCCAGGAGCTGGACGCGTCGGCCTGTCTCGGTCACGAATCTATCCTGTCAGCCACCGCCGCGGATGGCGCCAGCCGAGTTCGCGCACCTCGCCCTGCGCCAGGCCGAGGATCTTCATCTTGGCGGGGGAAAGCGCGCGGACGGCCTGCACCGGTTCCTGGCCGCCCAGCGGGCTTGAGGCCACCCGGCCGGCGCGGCCCGCCCAATCGACGGCGGTCCATTCGGACTTGGCCCGATCGTCGTGGCCGACGGCGAAGTAGTGGCGCAGGGGCGCGGGCTCTCCCGGCAGCTCCACCAGCACGGCGATCAGCCACCCGCCCGGCATCCCAAGACTCCTCCCCGCGAAACGACGTCCGCGAGGAGTAGCGATCCTAGTTGATGACCACCAGAGTCCCGGCCATGCCGGGGTGGTAGCGGCAGATGAAGGGATAGGTCCCGGCCGCGTGGAACGTCGTCCACATGTGCGCCTTGGGCTTCAGCTCCACGTCGAACACCTTGTTCTTGGCGGTGGCCGAATGGACGAAGATGTCGTTGTTCACCCATTCGATGGTGTCGCCGACATGGATCGCCTTCGGGGTGGGCCCGAACATCATCTTGTCCAACGTCACCGTGTAGATGAGCGGTGGCTTGGCCTTGGCGTCTTTCGCGGCCGCCAACGCTGAAACCGGGGCGGCGGCAAGCGCCGCCCCGGCCAGCAAGGCGGGCCACGGATGGGGGGACGTCACCCTGGCCCGCCTACTTCAGGGCCGCCGCCAGATGCTCGGCGTGCATCTGATGCTCCTTGAAGAGCTTGAGGCCGGTCTGAAGCAGGCTCTTCAGCTCCGGGTTCTTGGCGTTGGGGATCAGCACCGTGGACAGCGCGCCGTTCA
>JBIOED010000089.1:0-14113 GCA_044445675.1 Caulobacterales bacterium
CCGCCCCCCGCCCCCCCCCCCCCACCCCCCCGCCCCCCCCGGGGGGGGCGGGGGCGGCGTCGGGCCCCCCCGCCCCCCGGCCGGCCCCGACGTGGGCCTTCCACCGCGTCCTGGTCGGCGCCGGATGGCTGCGCCGCGCCCGCCTGCAGTATGTCGCGGCACGAGACTTGCGGCGCAAGCTCGACCGTGGGCACCCTGGGGTCACTAGGAATCGGGGAGGATATCCATGCGTAGCGTGATCCTGGCCGCCGGCCTCACCGCCGTTCTCGGCCTCTCAGCCTGTGACTCGTCCAAGACCGCCGCGGCCGCCGCGCCGCCGCCGCCAAAGGACATGGCCCGCTCTCAGCAGATGTATGCGGGCCAGGAGATGATCTCGAAGGTCGACACGGCCACCCTCAAGGTCGGCGCACCCGGCACGCTCGACATGACCGCGGCCGGCAGCGTCAGCATGGCCGGCTACAAGAACGCCGGCTTCTTGCCGCGCATCAATCCCGGGCCGCCCAAGGACGGGATCTACGAGGTGGACGTGGTGGCCGACAAACCGGCGACGGCGGCCGCCGCGGCGGCGACGCCGATCGACGTCAAGGGCGCCTGGTCGCCCTATCCGGCCGACCACCTGAAGGGCGTGAAGTTCATCGCCAAGACCAACTCGGTCGTGGCGATGTTGCCGGCCGGCTGATCGGCGCCATCCCGTGGGGACGGCGCGCCATCAGGCGATCGGGTGACCGCCGTCCGGGCCGAGCATGGCCGACGATACCGCCACGATGAGCTGGGCTGAGGCGTAGGGTTTCACGACCATCACGCTGCCCGGCACGCCCATCGACGCCCATTCGTGGGAACTGCCGCCGCTCACATAGACGACCGGCATCTGGGGAAACAGCTCGCGGGCGTGCTTGGCGATCCCCCAGCCGTCCACCTGGCCGTCAAGATCGATGTCGGTGATCAGGGCCTTGAACTCGGCGCCCCGCCGATCGAGCGCGGCGATGGCGTCCTGGCCGGACCGATAGGCCGCGACCGTGAACCCGGCGTCCTCCAGGCCCGTCACGCCCAGGTCGAGGATCAGCGGTTCGTCTTCCACGTACAGCAGCAGTGGCCCCCCGTCGTCCGCCATACGCACCCCTTACAACTCGGCGCCCCAGCGTCGACTTCCCGACTCATCACAACGGCGCCCGGCGCGGTCCGTTCCCCTCGCCGGTTGAAAGTTTGCGCGAAATTGTGGGTGTCATGTGGCGCTGAGCTTAGGCTCGCCCTCCTCTCCCCCGAACGCGGCGCGAGGGAGAGGCAGCGCTTGGCGAGGGCGAAGCCGCCGGGACCTAAGCCGCCGTCTGGGCGCCCGCCAGGAAGTCCATCTTGCCGAGCGGCACGCCCTGGCTGCGCAGGATCGCGTAGACCGTGGTCACGTGGAACAGGAAGTTCGGCAGGGAGAAGGTGAGCAGGAAGCTCTCGCCTGTGAATTCCATGGTCCGGCCGGGGAAGGTCAGCACGATCTCGCGCCCCTCCTGGCCATCGACCTGTTCGCGCTTGATCGTCTCCAGGAAGGCGACGGTCCTGGCGATCCGCTCCTTGAGCTCCGGGAAGGTGGTCTCCGTGTCCGGCATAGCCGGAGCCTCGACGCCCGCGAGCCGGGCGCCGCCGCCCTTGGCCGCGTCGCTGGCCAGTTGCACCTGCCGGGCGAGCGGGAACATGCCGTGGCCGAGGCCGGCCTCCGCAAGGGTCGAGAGCGGGACGTGTTGCTCGGCGGCGAAGGTCTCGGCCTTGGCCAGGAAGTGGCTGAGGTTTCCCAGCATGCGCTGGTAGACGGCGATCGAGGTGTCGTAGAACGAAAGCGACAAGGGCGTGTCTCCAATGGCGAAGCTCGTCAGATAGGGCGGCGACGCGCCGACCACCACCCGCAACCGCAACATCTTCGGCGCCGGCCTCGATACCGCCGCCCTAGGCGATCCCCTGAAGCACCGCACGCAGCATCGCCACCAGGCGCTCGATCTCCTCGGTAGTGATGATCAGCGGCGGCGACAGCGCGATGGTGTCGCCGGTGAACCGCACCAGGGCGCCGGCCGCCAGGGTGCGGACGAACGCCTCGTATCCCCGCGCGCCCGGCTTGCCCTCACGCGGCGCCAGCTCCACCGCCGCCATCAGGCCGAGGTTGCGGACGTCGACGACATGCGGGCAGTCTCGCAGGCCGTGAACGGCGGCCTCGAAGGCCGGCGCGAGGCCGGCGGCGCGGGTCAGGAGCCCTTCGCGCTCATAGATCTCCAGCGTCGCCAGCCCCGCCGCGCAGGCCGCCGGGTGGCCGGAATAGGTGTAGCCGTGGAACAGCTCGATGGCGTTGTCGGGCCCCTGCATCAGGGCGTCGTGGACACCACGGCTCGCGAACACCGCGCCCATGGGAAAGGCGCCGTTGGTGACGCCCTTGGCCGTGGTCATCAGGTCCGGCGTGACCCCGAAATGTTGCGCCGCGAAGGGCGCGCCCAGCCGCCCGAAGCCGGTGATCACCTCGTCGAAGATCAGCAGAATCCCGTACTGGGAACAGAGCGCGCGCAGGCGCTCCAGGTAGCCCACCGGCGGCGGCAGGACGCCAGCCGAGCCCGCCACCGGCTCGACGATCACCGCCGCGATGGTCTCCGCGCCATGCAGGGCGATCAGCCGCTCCAGGTCGTCGGCCAGTTCCGCCCCGTGCGCCGGCTGGCCGCGTGAGAAGGCGTTGCAGGCCAGGTCGTGGGTGTGGCGCAGGTGGTCGGCGCCCGGCAGGGTCAGGAAGGCGCGGCGGTTGTTGACCAGGCCGCCCACCGAGATGCCGCCGAAGCCCACCCCGTGGTAGCCCTTCTCGCGGCCGATCAGCCGGGTGCGCTGCCCGTCGCCGCGCGCGCGGTGGTAGGCCAGCGCGATCTTCAGCGCCGTGTCCACGGCCTCCGATCCGGAGTTGGCGAAGAACACCCGGTCGAGTCCCGGCGGCGCGAGCCGGGCCAGGGCCGTGGCGAAATCGAAGGCCAACGGATGGCCCATCTGGAACGACGGCGCGTAGTCCAGGGTCACCAGCTGCTGACCGACCGCCGCAGCGATCTCCTCGCGCCCGTGCCCGGCGTTGACGCACCACAGGCCCGACGCCCCGTCCATGACCTCGCGGCCGTCCTCCGTGCGGTAATACATGCCCTTGGCGGCGACGAGCAGGCGCGGGTCGGCCTTGAACTGCCGGTTGGCCGTGAAGGGCATCCAATAGGCCTCGAGATCCGGCCGGTTCCGGCGATCGGAGAAGTCGTTCATGCGCGCGCCTTTTTCATCGTCGGCCCACGAGATCAGGTTCGCGGCCGGTTCGCCAGATGATTGCCGCGCGCGGGCGGCGCAAGCCCGACCGTCGCCGGCGGCGTGGTCTAGGTGAGCTCGGGCGACCAGGGCCGGTCGGGCGCCACGGGACCGGGCTGATGGCGTTTTCGGTGGACGGGAAGTAGGCCGGGCTAGCAATCTGGGCCGATGAGCCAGGCGCTGAACATCCTCTCCGACCTCCCCGCCTTACACGCCGCGAGCCGGGGCGATCGCGTCGCCATCCAGTGCGAAGGGCGCGAGCTGACCTACGCGGAGCTGGACCGGCGGGCGCACGGGGCCGCGGGGCTGCTGGCCGCGGCCGGCGTCGGGCCGGGCGACCGCATCGCCTGGCTGGGCCGCAGCCACGAGGCGTTCTTCGAGATCTTCTTCGGCGCGGCCCTGGCGCGGATTTGCCTGGCGCCGATCAACGCGCGCCTGGCGATCCCGGAGATCGCTTTCATCCTGGGCGATTCCGGCGCGGACCTGTTCTTCGTCACCCCTAGCTTCTTCGAGGCCGCGCAGGCGGTCGCAGCCCTGATCGACCGGCCGATCCGCCTGATCGGCGTCGGCGGCGAGTGCGACGGCTTCGACCGCTATGAGGCCCTGCGGGACGCCGCGCCGGCGGCCCCCGCCGCCACGCCGTTAGCCTCCGACGACATCCTGCAGCTCTACACCTCCGGCACCACCGGCCTGCCCAAGGGCGTGCGGCTGAACAACGCCAACTACGCCGCCTTCCTGGAGCTTCGCACCCAGGTCGAGGGCTTCGACTACGGCGCCGACGACACCGTGCTGATCGTCATGCCGCTGTTCCACGTGGCCGGCGCCAACATCAGCTTCTCGGGCCTGGCGGCCGGCGGGCGGGTGATCCTGCTGCCGGAGTTCATCCCGGCCGCGGTGCTGCGGCTGATCGAGGCCGAGCGCGTAGCGCACATCTTCCTCGTGCCCGCGATGATCAACATGCTGCTGCAGGCGCCGGAGATCGAGGGCGCCGACCTCTCCAGCCTGAAGAGCGTCGCCTATGGCGCCTCGCCGATCAGCGAGGCCGTGCTGGCTGCGGCCACGGAGCGTTTCGGCTGTGGCTTCATCCAGTTCTACGGCATGACCGAATCCACCGGCGCGGGGACCTTCCTGACGCCCAGCGACCATCGCGGCGCGTTGATGCGCTCCTGCGGCAAGGCCTGGCCGCAGATGGCCGTGCGCATCCTGGGCCACGACGGTCAGGAGGCCAGGGTGGGCGAGATCGGCGAGATCGCCATCTGGGGCGGCATGGTCATGGCCGGCTACTGGAACCGCCCGGAAGCCACCGCCGAGGCCGTCTCGCCCGACCGTTGGCTGAAAACCGGCGACGCCGGCTACCGCGACGCGAACGGCTACATCTTCGTCCACGACCGGGTGAAGGACATGATCGTCTCCGGCGGCGAGAACATCTATCCGGCCGAGGTCGAGAACGCGATCCTGGGCTGTCCGGGCGTGGCCGACGCCGCGGTGATCGGCGCGCCCGACGAACGCTGGGGCGAGGCCGTGAAAGCCATCGTCGTGCCGGTGAAAGGGGCGGAGCCCACGCCCGAGGCGGTGATCGCCTGGGTGCGCGCGCGGATCGCCGGCTTCAAGGCCCCCAAGTCGGTGGACTTCATCGACGTCCTGCCCCGCAACGCATCGGGCAAGGTGCTGCGCCGCGAGCTGCGCAAACCCTACTGGCAAGGCCGCGACCGCAACGTCGGTTAGGGCCCGGCCGCCACGGATCCGATCTCGTCCGGCCGGTCGGGGCGCGGACGCGGGGCGAGCTTCAGCCGCGACAGGCTGACCAGCACCGCCAGGGCGGCGAGGCCTGCGGCGGTCGCCAGGGCGGCGGGCGCGGCGTGTGTCCCGGCCAGATGGAAGAACACCGCCGTGGTGACCGCGCCGGCCGTCTGTCCCAGCAGGCGCGCCGTAGCCAGGGCGCCGCCGGCCGCGCCGCTGCGGCTGAGGGGCGCGGCGGTGACCATCGCCCGGTTGTTGGGCGACTGGAAGAAGCCGAAGCCCAGGCCGCAGAGTCCCATCCGCCAGGCGATGTCGAGATTGGAAACGCCCGGGCGGATCAACGACAACAGGCCGAGCCCGACCGCGAACACCGCCAGGCCGATGGCCCCGAGCGTCCCCGCCCTGTGGCGGTCCGCGAGCCGCCCGGCGATCGGCGCGGCGATCCCCACCGCCAGCGGCCAGGGGGTCATCAGCAGGCCGGTCTCCACCGCGCTGCGTCCCAGCACGCTCTGGAAATAGAAGGGCAGGCCGACATAGGCCATCATCTGGGCTGTGAACGAGACGATCGAGGTCATGACCGACAGGCCGAAGATCGGAATCCGCAGCAGGTCGAAGGGCACCAGCGGCGCCTCGCGGCCAAGCTCGCGCCAGGTGAGCAGCGCGCCGGCCACCGCGCCCACGGCGAGCTTCGGCAGGCCCGAGGCCAGGCCGTCGCGCGCCATGCCCTCGGCCCCGGTGATCAGGAAGCCGAAGGTCGCCGCGTTCAGCAGGGCCGAGATCCAGTCGAACCGGCGCGGCGAGCCCTGGGTGTGCGGCAGCGACCGGCTGGCGATGGCGATGGCCAGCACGCCGAGCGGCACGTTGATGGCGAACAGCCACGCCCACGAGGCCTTGGCCAGGATCGCCGCGGCCACCGTCGGGCCGATCGCCGCCGAGACCGAGATCACCAGGGCGTTCAGACCCATGGCCCGGCCCAGGAACCGCTTGGGATAGGTGAAGCGGACCAGGGCCGAGTTGATGCTCATGATGCCGCCGGCGCCCAGGCCCTGCAGCACCCGCGCCGCGGTGAGCTCAGTCAGGCTATGCGACAGGGCGCAGCCCAGCGAACCCAGGGTGAAGACCGCCAGCCCCGCCATGTAGACCCGCCGATAGCCCAGCCGGTCGCCGAGCGCCGCCAGCGGCAGCAGGGTCACCGTGATCGCCAGCTGGTAGGCGTTGACGATCCAGATTGAGTCGGCCGCAGAGGCGTGCAGCTCGCCGGCGATGGTCGGCAGCGCCACATTGGCGATGGCGCCGTCCAGCACCGACATGGTCATGGCCAGCCAGATCGCCGCCACCGACCAGTAGCGCCGCGGGATCGGCAGGCCGTCGGGCGCGCCGCCAGGCGAATGGGCGGCCGTGTCTTCCTCGGGCGTCGCGCGGGGTGTCGGCATGGCGCCTCAAACCCCCGAGCGAGCGATTGGCGCCATTTAGGCGCTGGCCGCCGCGCTGGGCCGCGCCTTCACGCGGGCGAACCAGTCGGTGAGCCTGCCGAACGCCGGGTCCAGCGGCTGGCCGACCGTCGCCCCGAAGTCGAGGAAGCAGAACAGCAGGATGTCGGCCAGGGAGAACCGGTCCCCGGTGATCCACGGGCCTTTGAACTCGCCCTCCAGCCACTCCAGTCCGTCGCGGGCGACGGCCTTCAGGCCCTGTGCGGCCTCGGGCAGGCAGCGCATGCGGCTCTGGAATAGGGGCAGGCCCTCGGCGTAGCGGAAGCCGTTGGCCAGCGGCTCGCAGATCTTCAGGTCCACGCGGCGGGTCCACATCCGGGTCTGCGCCCGCTGCTCGGCGGTGGTCCCGATCAGCGGCGGGGCCGGCTGGCGCTCCTCGAGGTATTCGCAGATGGCGGTGATCTCGGTCAGCGTCGAGCCGTCGTCGAGCTCCAGCGCCGGGGTCTGGCCGGCCCGGTTGACGCCGGTGGCGTAGGGCTCGCGGCGGTTCTCGCCGCCCATCAGATCGACCGTCACGAAGGGCATCTCCAGCCCCTTCTCGGCCAGGAACATCTTCACCACCCGAGGGTTCGGGCCGATCGAGGTATGGAGCTTCATGCGCGTTCCTCCGCTGCTGAAACAAGCTCTAGGAGAGCGGCGCGGGGGGCGTCAACGACTCGCCCGGTTAACGCTTTTTTTACCCGGAAACGTGGCGTTTCGACGCGGTTTGGGGTATAGGAGCGCCCCATGGCTGATCGACAGTTCAAACCCGACCTGACGGGATCTGACGAGACGCTCGAGCACTTCCTCGCCCGTCTCCGCTCCAACCTTCGTCGCCCGGCGCGCCCACGTCGCGACGGGCCTGAGGACTGGGACCACTTCGTCACCTCACGCCGGCCGCCCGGCGGCGCCGGCGGGGCGGAAGCGCCCATCCCGCACGACCGCCCGCTCAGCGACGCCTACGCGCCGATCTGAGGCGAGGAGGCCACGAGCCTAAGCGAAGGCGGCTTAGGCCCGCCCGTCGCCCAGTCGAGCAGCTCGACCGGGTGGACCACCGGCGCCCCGACCGCAGGCGCCAGCTGGGCGATGCAGCCGACGTTGCCGGCGGCGACGACCTGCGCGCCGGTCAGCGCGATATTCGCGGCCTTGCGGTCCCTGAGGCGCTCCGCCAGTTCCGGCTGCAGGATGTTGTAGACCCCGGCCGAGCCGCAGCAGAGGCGCCCCTCGGCGATCTCCCGCACTTCGAACCCGGCCTGAGCGAGCAGCGCCGCGGGGCCGGCCTTGACGCCCTGGCCATGCTGAAGCGAACAGGGCGCGTGATAGGCGACGCTCAGCCGGCCGGGCCGGGTGACCGGGGGCAGGCCCACCTCGCCGATGAACTCCAACACGTCGCGGGCCAGGGCGGCGGCGCCGACCGCGTCGGGATCGCCACGCAGCCGGTGGCCATAGGCCTTGAGCGTCGTGCCGCAGCCGGCGGCCGTGGTGACGACGGCGTCGAACGGCCCGGCGCGCGTCCAGGCGCGCACGTTGGCCGCCGCGAAGGCCGCGGCCTCCGTCGAGCGCCCCAGGTGTTCCGAGAGCGCCCCGCAGCAGCCTTCGCCCTGCGCCAGCACCACCTCGAAGCCGGTTCGGGTGATCAACCGGATCGCCGCGGCGCGGATGGACGGCGCCATGGCCGGCTCGACACAGCCCTGCAGCAGGACCACGCGGCCGCGGCGGCCGCCCTTGGGCGGGTAGGACGGCCGCGCCTCCAACCCGGCCGAAGGCGGCGGCGCCAGCCGCAGCAGCGCCGCCAGCGGCGCGAGCCGGAGCGCCGCGAGGAGCGGCTCCAGCGGCCGCGCCATACGGCCCAGCCACAGGGCTGCGCGCAGGCGTTTCGGCCGCGCCAGCACCGCCGGGATCGCCGCGCGCAGCAGGCGCTCCAGCACGGGGCGGCGATAGTGCGCCTCGATGTGCGCCCGGCCGTGGTCGATCAGCTGGGCGTAGTCGACGCCGGAGGGACAGGCGGTGACGCAGGCCAGGCACGAGAGGCAGCGGTCGACGTGGGTCACAGTCTCCTTCGGGGGCGGGCCGCCGGCCTCCAGCATCGCCTTGATCAGCTCGATCCGGCCGCGCGGGCTGTCGCGCTCGTCGCCCAGCAGGACGTAGGTCGGGCAGGTGGCGGTGCAGAAGCCGCAGTGCACGCACTTGCGGATTTCCGCATGGCTGGCGGCGGTCTGCGGATCGGCGAGCTGCTCCGGCGTGAAGGCGGTCTGCATCAGCCCATCCGGCCCGGATTGAGCACGCCGTTCGGATCGAAGGCGGCCCTGACGCGCGCGGTGAGCGCCGCGAGGGCTCCCTCCAGCGGCTCGAACGACGGGCCCTCGCCGCGGTAGAGCGTGGCGTGGCCGCCCAGGGCCTTCACCGCGCTCCGGAGGGCCGCCGGCTCGGCGTCCGACAACAGCCAGACCAGGCCGCCGCCCCAGTCGTAGAGCACGTCTCCGGCCACAGTCTCGCCGACCCGCCAGCCCACGGCCGGCGGCGCGGAGATCCGCCACAGCGGCCGGGCGCCTTCCTGGAAGGCCTCCACATCGCGGACCTGCGCCCAGAACTCGCGGCTGTGCCGGGCGTCGAGTTCGCCGACACGGCCGAAATCCTTCAACGCCATGGCCAGGTGCTCGGCCCGGGCGGCGACCGAGGCCGCGAAGCCTTCCAACCGCAGAGCGGTCACCGCCATCTCCCCCTGCAGCGGCGCGCGCGCCGCCGTCGGTCCGGGGAGGTGGGCGGCCCCGGAGACCTCCGCCGGCGCATTCAGCGCCCGGATCATCGCCTCGCCGGCGCGCCGGTCGTCGAGGCCGAAGTAGAGCAGGGTGATTTCGGTTCGGGCCGCCGGCAGGACCTTGATGGTGACCTCGGTCAGCACCGCCAGCGTGCCCCACGACCCGGCCAGCTGCTTGCAGAGGTCGTAGCCGGTGACGTTCTTCACCACCCGCCCGCCGGCCTTGACCAGCTCGCCCCGCCCGGTCACCGCCTGCAGCCCCAGAAAGTGGTCCCGCGCGGCGCCGGCGCGGATGCGTCGGGGCCCGGAAAGGTTGGCGGCCAGGGCGCCGCCCAGGGTCGGTTTACCCTTGGAGCCCAGCAGCCGGCCCAGGTGCGGCGGCTCGAAGGGCAGCATCTGGCCCTCGGCGGCCACCAGCTTTTCGAGCACGCTGAGCTTCACGCCCGCCTGGGCCGTCAGCACCAGCTCCTCCGGCGCATAGTCGATGACCTTGTCGAGGCCTGCGAGGCTCAGCACCGAGTCGACGCTGCGCGCCGCGCCGATGCCGCGCTTGGTCCCGCCGCCGACCACCTCCAGCGCGTGGCCCGCCGCGCCGGCCTCGGCGACCAGCTCGACCACCTCGGCGGCGGTCTTCGGCGTCGCGGTCTGGGCGGCGAGTTCCAGCATCAGAACCTCGGCAGCTCGGGGAAGGCCACGGCCCCACGATGCACATGCACCCGGCCAAGCTCGGCGCAGCGGTGCAGGCGCGGGAAGACCTTGCCAGGGTTGAGCAGCAGGTCGGGATCGAAGGCGCACTTCACCCGCTGCTGGCAGGCGAGGTCGGTCTCGCTGAACATCTCGCCCATCAGGTCGCGCTTTTCGACGCCCACCCCGTGCTCGCCGGTCAGCACGCCGCCCACCGCCACGCAGAGCTTCAGGATGTCGGCGCCGAAGGCTTCGGCGGCCTCCAGTTGCCCGGGTTGGTCGGCGTCGTAGAGGATCAGCGGATGCAGGTTGCCGTCGCCGGCGTGAAAGACGTTGGCGACGCCCAGGCCGTAGGCGGCGCTCAGCTCGGTGATGCGCGTCAGGACATACGGCAGCTGGCGGCGCGGGATGGTCCCGTCCATGCAGAAATAGTCTGGGGAAATGCGCCCCACCGCCGGAAACGCCGCCTTGCGCCCGGCCCAGAAGGCCAGCCGCTGAGCCTCGCTGGTGGAGACCTGGATCGTCGTTGCGCCGCGAGCGCCGGCCAACCCCGCTACCAGCGCCGACAGCTCAGCGCACTCCGCTTCCGGCCCGTCCAGCTCGACGATCAGCAGCGCCGCGGCCTCGGTCGGATAGCCGGCGTGGACGAACGCCTCGGCGGCGACGATGGCGGGGCTGTCCATCATCTCCAGGCCCGCCGGGATGATTCCGGCGGCGATGATGTCGCCAACGCACCCGGCCGCCGCCTGGACCGAGGCGAAGCCCAGCAGCATGGCCCGCGCGGTCTGCGGCCTGGTCAGCAGGCGGACGGTCACCTCGGTGACCACGCCCAGGAGGCCCTCGGAGCCGGTGACGATCCCCAGCAGGTCATAGCCCGCCGCGTCGAAGCCCTTGCCGCCCAGGCGCACGACCTCGCCGCTCATCAGCACGATCTCGCAGCCCAGCAGGTTGTTGGTGGTCAGGCCGTACTTCAGGCAATGCACCCCTCCGGAATTTTCCGCCACGTTGCCGCCGATGGTGCAGGCGATCTGGCTGGACGGATCGGGGGCGTAGTAGAAGCCGTCGGCCTCTACCGCCGCGCTGATCGCCAGGTTGGTGACGCCGGGCTGCACCACGGCGCAGCGGTTTGCGTAGTCCACCTCCAGGATGCGGTTGAACTTCGCCATGCCCAGCACGATGCCGTCGGTCAGCGGCAGGGCGCCCCCCGACAGCGATGTGCCGGCCCCGCGTGGCACCACCTTGACCCCGTTCGCCTGGCACCACGCCAGCACGGCTCGGACCTGCGCGGTCGTCTCCGGCAGCACGACGGCGAGCGGGGTCTGGCGATAGGCGGAGAGGCCGTCGGACTCGAAAGGGACCAGCCCCGCCGGATCGCCGACCACGCCCTCGCCCGGGACCATCCGCCGGAGCGCGCGGACGATCTCTCCCTTGCGGGCGATCAGGGCGGCGTCGGGCAGCGGCATCTTCATGCCTCACCCACGAACCAAAGTTCGCGCGCCCGGTCCAGCGCCGGACCTCAGTGGTGCGGGTGAGGCTGCGCCGGGGCCTGCGTGGCGCGGCGGTCCTCGACATCCTTCTTGTGGGCCATGTGGTGGCCGATGGCGCAGCCGGCGGCGGCGCCCAGCACGGTGTGGCGGTGAGCGAAATGGCCGGCGACGCCGCCCACGACGGCGCCTTTGAGGCAGCCCTTGGCCTGGGCCGCGCCGGACGCGCCGAGGCTGAGGGCCAGGGCGATGGCGGCGGCTGTGACGAGCTTCATGGGTATTCTCCCTACGGTGTGGCCAGACATTCTACTCGCCCTTGAAGGCCGGCGTCCGTTTCTCGTTGAAGCTCGCGACGCCTTCGCGGCGGTCAGCGGTCTTGAACAGCCGGTTGTAGGCGGAAAGCTCCATCTCCATGGCCGCCGCAAGGTCCAGCGAATGGGCCTCGCGGACCACATGCTTCAGGGCGCGCACCGACAGCGGCGCCTTGGCCGCGATCTCGGCGGCGACAGCCAGGACGGTGTCCATCAGCGCGTCCGGCGCGGTGACGCCGTTGACGACGCCCCAGGCCAGCGCCTGGGCCGCGGTGAAGGGGCGCCCCGTGGCCAGCAGCTCGACGGCGCGCCGCTCGCCGGCGCAGCGGCGCAGCAGCTGGGTGCCGCCGAGGCCCGGCATGATGCCCAGGCCCACCTCGGGCAGGCCGAAGCGGGCGGTATCGGCCGCGTAGGCGAAATCGCAGGCCAGCGTCATCTCGCAGCCGCCGCCCATGGCCGCCCCGTTCACGGCGGCGATCACCGGGACCGGCACGGCGAGTTGGGCGCGGGCCATGGCCTCGAACACCTTGTGTTGCAGCGCCCAGGTTTCGTCGCTCATGCCGTGGCGTTCCTTGAGGTCCGCCCCGGCGCAGAAGTGGCGGCCGGCCGCGGCCAGCACGACGCAGCGCAGGTCCGCATCCGAGATCAGCCCGTTCCAGGCCTCCAGCAGTTCCTCGCCCATGCGGGTGTTGAGCGCGTTGGCCGCCTCGGGCCGGTTGAAAGTGATGCGGACCACGCCGGGCTGGGGCGCGTCGATCAGGATGGTCTCGGGCATGGCTTCTCGTCTGGTCGCCGGCGCGCCGGAGGCGCCGTGAGTTCAACCGCCAAGGACACCAAGAACGCCAAGATTACGAAGCAAAACGTTGCGCCAGCGAGAGCGGGCTGCCCCTGCTTGGCCGTCTTGGCGCTCCTTGGCGATCTTGGCGTCCTTGGTGGTTCAAAAAAATGGATCGCGCCTGCGGCGCAGAGGGCATCAGAAGCTTTTCGGCAGGTCCAGCACGTGAGTGGCCACGTGGGAGAGGATGAGGTTGGTGGAGATCGGGGCCACCTGGTAGAGGCGGGTTTCGCGGAACTTGCGCTCGATGTCGTATTCCTCGGCGAAGCCGAAGCCGCCGTGGGTCTGCAGGGCCATGTCGGCCGCGTACCAGGAAGCTTCCGAGGCGGTGAGCTTGGCCATGTTGGCTTCCGCGCCGCAGGGCTCGCCGGCCTCGAACAGGGCCGCGGCCCGTTCGACCATCAGGTTCGCCGCGGTCGTCTGGACATAGGCCCGGGCGATCGGAAACTGCACGCCCTGGTTCTGGCCGATCGGGCGGCCGAACACCTGGCGTTCCTTGGCGTAGGCGCCGGCGCGGTCGATGAAGAACTTCGCGTCGCCGATGCATTCCGCCGCGATCAGGATCCGCTCGGCGTTCATGCCATCGAGGATGTATTTGAACCCCTTGCCCGCTTCGCCGATGAGGTTCGCGGCCGGGACTTTCAGGTCCTCGAAGAACAGCTCGGTGGTCGCATGGTTCAGCATGGTCCGGACCGGCCGGATGGTCAGGCCATTTCCCACCGCCTGGCGCATGTCGACCAGCAGCACGCTCATGCCGTCGGACGGCCTGGCGGCGTCAGCCCGCGCCGTGGTGCGGCAGAGCAGCACCATCAGGTCGGAGTGCTCGGCCCGGCTGATCCACAGCTTCTTGCCGCTCACCGCATAGTCGTCGCCGTCGCGCCGGGCATAGGTGGTGATCCGCGTGGTGTCGGTGCCGGCGTCCGGCTCGGTGACCGCGAAGGCCTGGAGCCTGAGTTCACCGCTCGCGATCTTCGGCAGGTAGGCCTGCTTCTGCGCCGGGCTGCCGTGCCGCAGCACCACGCCCATGGTGTACATCTGCGCATGGCAGGCGCCGCCGTTGCCGCCGGAGCGGTGGATCTCCTCCAGCACCGCCGCGCCGGCCGCCAGCCCCAGGCCGGACCCGCCGTATTCCTCCGGGATCAGCACCGACAAGAAGCCGGCCTCTGTCAGGGCGGCCACGAATTCGCTCGGATACTCACGCTCGCGGTCCAGCGCCCGCCAGTAGGCGCCGGGGAACCGCGCGCAAAGCCGGCGCACCGCCTCGCGGATTTCGGGGAAGGTCTCGCTCACGGCTGCATCTGTGGCGCCTGGTCCCACCAGTGTCATCCCGGTTTCGCGGCACGCGAAGACCGAGACCCATAGACGCCAAGGGTTCCGAGAAGAACGCGGCGGCGAGTCTGGGCTTATCCGGCGAGCACGGTGATCATGGGTCCCGGTCTTCGCTTCGCGAAACCGGGATGACACTGAAGGGGAAGGCGGTAGGTTCTCCGTGGAGAAGGGAGGACGCCCGTGACCGAGCTTAGCTACGTGAG
>JBIOED010000090.1:0-13890 GCA_044445675.1 Caulobacterales bacterium
CCGGCCTGCGCCAGGTCACCCCGCACAACCACGACCCGGACATCGAGCGCCAGCCCTGGCTCGACTTCTCCTCCAGCTACGTCCAGCGGGCCATGGAGAAGTTCCCCAAGCAGGGATCGAAGGCGCCCTGGAAGCTGCACCAGAACTACGCGCTCGACCTGATGAGCTTGCGCTACGCCAAGCTGGAGGACGGCGTGCTGGAGTTCTCGAACCCGGCGAAGCTCGCGGCGAAGGTGGCGGCTTAAGCACCTCGACGCGAACCTAGCGGTCGCTGCGGCGATTGAATGCCCACACGAGAATCGCGATGCCAACAATGCCTACGAAGGGTGAGAGCCCTAACTCTTCCGCGCTTTGGCCGTGAGCGCGGTTGTCGATACCTATCAGTGTCCCGACTATGCAGGACACGATGAACCAAACTCCGATTATGATCGGCCAGAAACCGGGCCGCCCCTCTCGTCCATTGACCTTTCCTGGCGGAAATTCTTCGGCGAACGGCCTTTGAGCCGTGCCGGCGACCGTCCCGATTTCATCCGGTTCCGGCGGCCCTTCCTTGAAGGTGCGCCAGACGATGTGATGGAATCGTGGGTCCTGTTCGAGCGCAATCGCCAGCTTCCGCCAGATTTCTACGTAGGCTGCGGCGTTCTTCTTACGCGTGCTGCGGAAGGCTCCCGGATCCTCGAAGATGAGATGGAACGCTGGATGAAATGAGGTGACGCGGCACCAAAATCGGTGCTCGGCTTTGTAGTAGAAGACGAACTCCCAGCCGTGCTCGTGGGCGTGCACCGGCTCGGAGATGCGGTTACATCCCAAGTTGGTCAGAATTTCCACAAGCGCCAACGCGACGTTCTGCCCTCCGAAGATCTTGACGTCATTCTCTTCATCGACCTGATCATCTGGGAAGTCGGCGATGAACCCAGCCCAAGGGAAAGTTGTCATCGGGGGCCCACCTGACCATTATTCTCGAAGAGACCTGGAACCTGCAAAGTATCCACAATGCCGCCCGCGGCCTTCCACGGGCTCGGAGTTCCGGCCCACAATCTCTGGGGAAGACTGTATTTGGTCAGGCCTCGTTGCGCGCCACTCCAGCCTCTTCCGCCGTTCAGGCCTTTCGGCAGTCCCGTTCCCTTAAAATGCTGGTCGACGCCATAGTGGTGCTCATAGAAGTCACCCTTCGACATTCCGGGCGGCTTTGAGCGGTTCCAAGGACTTTCCATAAGCCACTCCGGAATTCGCTTGCCAACGATCTGTTGCGGCATCGGGATGCTGCCGATCTTTTCAGGAATCGGATCATATCTCTGGGGTATTATGGAGTGATGTCCAGGTCTCGTATAAGGCTTAGAAAGCGCCAAAGCTGTCTCTGCATCCGAACCTTGGTCAATGAATTTAGCGATATTCGCTTCCCGCGTCGCTCCGAAGGTCCGGGCGGCGTTGAGACCTTCGAGGACTTCGCCGCCACCGAACATCCCGGCAACATCTGCTGCGGTCTCGCCGACGTTCATGCCAACGCCGAATTCGTGCTTCATCTCACCCCACGCGGTGTCCGCCATGGGGGCGCTGAAGGGAACCAGGTCATGGAAGGCCGCCTTTCCGGCCGCTAAGCCGTCGGTCAACAACAGGGTGGGCTGTGCCTGGACGCTTCGGCCATATTGAAGAGCGCGATGGGTCGTATCGCGAATTTGATCGACAGCCTCGGCTTGGCCCATAGGGTCAAAGAAATTGGCGAGCTTTGCGCCGAACGCCAAGGTTTCTCCCGTGTCATTGACGGCATGTTTGAGGCTTCGAAAGACGCCGGCGGGGAGCCCCCCGACGAAGCCAAGTCCACCGCCCAGAGCCCTTATGGCTGGATTGTGCTCCCAACCATCATCAGCCATGGGGACTTGAGCGGGGCGCCGCGGGGCATAGACCACCAATTCATCGACTGATGGCGTCTTCGCGCCGGACTGGGGAATTGAGCTGGCCGCCCGAAGCGCGGTCTCGCTTTGGATGGCGCCGCCGACCGATTGCGGATCGGGCGCGACCAGGCCTTCGTCATTGGCAGCAATGTCCAGCCCGTTTTGGCCCACGCGACCCAGGTCCGGGCGCGGCGCGACATTGATCACGCCCGCTCGGCCTGTCCCGCCCAAATCGGGTGAAACGCCGCTACCGTCATCTGCGGAGTTAGAAGGGCCGAAGCCCGCAACACCCAGCGCAGCCAGCCCTATACGTGTTAGATCGCTAGGATTCGGGGCGTCTGGATTGTCGCCGTTTAGCGTCCCCTGATTCCAAAGATCCCGCGCGACAGCATCGGCCTCTGGCCGCAGCGCGAGATCGGCCTTCCGGCCCGCCATCCAAGAGTCGATGTCGTCCAAATCATCGACGCGTCGCGTCGGCCAAATCCCAGCCATGCCACCCCCCTTTCCGTTTCCCACGGAACGGCCAGCGAGGATCTTTCGCAAAGCCATCCGTCGCACCCACGAAGGATGGCATGATATAGAGTCTTGGTCAAGAACAAAAGAAGAACACAGGCCACGGCAAACACCGCGCGGCCGGAGTCGCGGATTCCGAAAGAATGGGCGGGAGAACGGATCCGCGAGAGCGCGGCGGCAGGCGCGGCTGGCCCGCCATCCCAAACAATCCGGCGTTTCGTCGGCGAATGGCCCGCCTGTCAGAGGCTGGACTACCGCGTCGGGACCGGCACATCCCCGCGATAGTCATAGAAGCCGCGGCCGGCCTTGCGGCCGAGCCAGCCGGCTTCGACGTACTTCACCAGCAGCGGGCAGGGGCGGTATTTGCTGTCCGCCAAGCCTTCGTAGAGCACGTTCATGATCGAGAGCACGGTGTCGAGGCCGATGAAGTCGCCGAGCTCCAGCGGGCCCATCGGGTGGTTGGCGCCCAGCTTCATGGCGGTGTCGATGGCCTCCACCGTGCCGACGCCTTCGTAGAGGGTGTAGATCGCCTCGTTGATCATCGGCACCAGCACGCGGTTGACGATGAAGGCCGGGAAGTCCTCCGCGTTGGCGGTGGTCTTGCCGAGCGACTGGGCGAACTGGACGGCGGTCTCGTAAGTCTCCGGCCCGGTGGCGATGCCGCGGATGATCTCCACCAGCTTCATCAGCGGCGCGGGGTTCATGAAGTGCAGGCCGATGAACCGGTCGGGCCGGTCGGTGGCCGCCGCCAGCCGGGTGATCGAGATCGACGAAGTGTTGGAGGCCAGCAGCGTGGTGTCGGACAGGTGCGGGCCGAGCGCCTTGAAGATCGCCTTCTTCAGTTCCTCGTTCTCGGTGGCCGCCTCGATGGCGAGGTCGGTGCCGCCGATGGCCTGCAACTCGGCCGCGGGTTTGATGCGGGCCAGGGCCGCGTCCATGGCGTCCTGGGTGACGATCCCACGGGCGACCTGGCGGGTCAGGTTGCGGTGGATCAGGCCCATGCCCGCCTCCAGCCGCTCGGCGCTGACGTCGTGCAGCAGGACGCCATAGCCGCCCAGCGCCACCACATGGGCGATACCGGTCCCCATCTGGCCTGCGCCGATGACGCCGACCGACTTAATCTGAACCATTCAGCAGAGCCTCGATGATCGGCGCGCCCTGATCCTTGACCGAGATCAGGCGCGGCCCCTGGTCTTTATGACGGGTTTCTAACATGGCGGCGCCGTACCGCCGCAAGGATTTTGCTGCGCCGCAGCGTGCGGGCGAACGATGGGCGGCCGAAAACGAAAAGGGCGGCTCAGCGGAGCCGCCCCTCGTGAATGCCGGTCGCTTGCGCTGAGGCTTATTTGCCGGCGGCGGCGAGCGCGGCCATCAGCTCCGGCACGGCGGTCTTGTAGTCGGCTACCAGGCCATAGTCGGCCACCTGGAATATCGGCGCGTCGGCGTCCTTGTTGATCGCCACGATCACCTTGGAATCCTTCATGCCCGCCAGGTGCTGGATGGCGCCGGAGATGCCGATGGCGATGTAGAGCTCAGGCGCGACCACCTTGCCGGTCTGCCCGACCTGATAGTCGTTGGGGGCATAGCCGGCGTCCACCGCAGCGCGGGAGGCGCCCACGGCGGCGCCCAGCTTGTCGGCCAGGGGCTCGATGACCTTCTGGAATTCCTCGGCCGAACCCATGGCGCGGCCGCCGGAGACCACGATCTTGGCGCCCGACAGCTCCGGGCGCGCCGACTTCACCAGCTTCTGGTCGACGAAGCGGGTCTTGGCCGGAGCCGCCGGAGCCGGGATGGCCTCCACCGTGGCCGAGCCGCCGTCGGCGGCCGCCTTGAAGACGGTGGGGCGTACAGTGATCACCTTCTTGGCGTCGGAGGACTGCACGGTCTCCAGCGCGTTGCCGGCGTAGATCGGCCGCACGAAGGTCGAGGCGTCGACCACCTCGACGATCTCGGAGATTTGCGCCACGTCCAGCTTGGCGGCGATGCGCGGGCTGAAGTTCTTGCCCTGGCTGGTGGCGGGCGTCAGCACTGCGTCGTAATTGGCCATCAGCGGCACGACCAGGGCTTCCATGCTCTCGGCCAGGCCTTCGCCCAGCGCGTCGCTCTCGGCCAGCAGCACCTTGCGCACGCCGGTGATCTTGGCGGCGGCGTCGGCGACGGCCTTGGCCCCCCCATCGGCAGAAGATTGGCCGGCCACCAGGACGTCCACGTCGCTGGACAGTTTCAGCGCCGCGGTCACCGTCTTCTCGGTGGTGTCCCGCAGGTGGGCGTTGTCATGGTCGGCGATGACGAGAACGGCCATCAGAGCACCCCCGCTTCGGTCTTGAGCTTGGCCACAAGGTCGGCGGCGGTCTCCACCTTGACGCCGCCGGAGCGCTTCGGCGGCTCGGTGACCTTGACCACCTTCAGGCGCGGCGCGGTGTCGACCCCCAGGGTGGAAAGCTCCTCGACCGCGAGCTCCTTCTTCTTGGCCTTCATGATGTTGGGCAGGCTCGCGTAGCGCGGCTCGTTGAGCCGCAGGTCCGCGGTGATCACGGCGGGCAGGTCGACTTCGAGGGTCTGCAGGCCGCCGTCGACCTCGCGGGTCACCTTGGCTTTCTGGCCGGAAATCTCGATGGCCGAGGCGAAGGTCGCCTGCGGCCAGTCGAGCAGGGTGGCCAGCATCTGGCCGGTGGCGTTGTTGTCGCCGTCGATCGCCTGCTTGCCCATGATCACCAGGTCGGGGCTTTCCTTGCCGATCACTGCGGCCAGCACCTTGGCCACGGCCAGGGGCTCCAGGTCCTCAGGGGTCTGCACCAGGATCGCGCGGTCGGCGCCCATGGCGAGCGCCGTGCGCAGGGTTTCGCCGGCCTGTTGCGGGCCGATGGAGACGGCGACGACCTCGGTGGCGACGCCCTTTTCGCGCAGGCGCACGGCTTCTTCGACGGCGATTTCGCAGAACGGATTCATCGACATCTTCACATTGGCGAGGTCGACGCCTGTCTGGTCGGGCTTGACCCGCGCCTTGACGTTGTAATCGATCACCCGCTTGACCGGGACCAACACCTTCATGGGTTGCTAGCGCCTCAAACTTGCTTGGGGGAAACTGGGGCCGTGGGGGGCAATAGCGTTTCCGGCGCGGTTTGCAAACCGGCCGCCTTCGCAGGCGCCGCAATTCGGCCCGCGCCGACGGCTAGCCAGGGCGGCCCCCGATCGCCTAAAGAACACGCCCATGAACCGGACCATCGACCGCCTGAAGCTGATCTTCCTCGGCATCTTCGCCGTGGCCAACGTCGGCATCCTGGTGTGGACCCTGGGCTGGGCGATGCCGAAGGAGAAGTGCCTGGCGGCCCACAAGTGGTGGGACGGCGGCAGTCGGCAGTGCGGCCAGCCGATCCTGATCTCGGACATCACCGGCCGGGTGATCACCGACCAGAAGGCCAAGGACGAAGCCCTGCGGGCCATCGGGCGGTTGCCCCCGGCGCCGGCGGCCGCACGGAAGCCCTAGCGGGTCGCGCCGGATTTCCAGAAGACCTCGGCGGCGCCACGGTCGTTGGCGTATCGCGCCGCCACGAACAACAGGTCGGACAGCCGGTTCAGGTAGCGCAGGGCCGGCCCGCTGACCGCTTCGCCGGCCTCCACCAGTCGCACCGCCTCGCGCTCGGCCCGCCGGCAGACGGTGCGCGCCAGGTGCAGGGCCGCGGCCGCCGGGGTCCCGCCGGGCAGCACGAACGAGGTCAGCGGCGGCAGCTGGGCGTTCAGCGCGTCGATCTCGCCCTCCAGCCGCGCCACCTGGCTGTCGAGGATGCGCAGCGCAGATCCCGGCGCCTCGTCGGCCTTGGCCGGCGTCGCCAGGTCGGCGCCGAGGTCGAACAGCTCATTCTGCAGGCGCGCGAGGATGGCGTCGAGCTCTCCGGTCTGGGCGGTATGGGCGCGGGCCAGGCCCAGGCAGGCGTTGGTCTCGTCCACGGCGCCATAGGTCTCGACCCGCCGATCCGACTTGCTGACGGTGGCGCCCGTGGCGAGCCGCGTCGATCCGGCGTCGCCGGCGCGCGTGTAGATGCGGTTCAGGGTGACCACGGGCCGCTCAGTGCCGGGTCCGCCACCAGACCGCGCCCATCAGCACGACGATGGCGATGGCCTGGGCGACGACCCGCAGCCGCATCAGCTTGTTGGAATAGGAGCGGCCGAACTCGCCGCCACGGAACAGGGCGTAGATCCCCATGGCGAGAACCGACGCCACGGCGATCAGCGCGGCGGGGATCAGGTAGCTGAAGATATCCATATCGTGACCTTACGGCACTCCAGGCTTGCGAACCACAGCCAAGCACGCTATGGGCGCCAATCTCAGTAGTTGGTGAGCGTGTTCAGCGAGTTCAATTCGTTGAAAAAGTCGAATTTCGGCCGTACTCGGGGCGCAGACGGGACGCTAACGTCCGCCGCAACGCCCCAGCCAGCGTCAAGCTATCCGGAGTTCGTTGTATTTTCACAACGCGCTTCGGGTCCACGTAGCCTGATCCATGAACATGTTCATCGAACCGTGTACGGACACACGGGTGAGAAGAACAAACCCAGAGAGGACGGTTCGCCCGTCAATGTCCCCCATGATGCACGCCACCAAGATCCAAGCTGCAGACCTTGAAGACGGCTCGGCAAAACCGCCGACCCGTCGCGCCCTGGCCAAGCAGCAGACCCGCACCAAGGTGCTTGCCGCCGCCCGCCGCCTGTTCAGCGAACAAGGGTATGAAGGCGCCACCATTCGCGACATCGCCGCCGCCGCGGGTATGTCCACCGGCGCGGTGTTCGCCAATTTCACCGACAAGTCCGACCTGTTCCGCGAGATCATGCTTACCGACATGGCGGCGCTGGTCGAGGCCATGCGCGAAGCCGGGAACGCGGGCGACCGCGTCGAGGATTCGCTCCTCAGGATGTTCGCGGCCGGCTACCGTTTCTATCAGACCCAGTTGCCGCTCGCCCGCGCGGCCTTCAGTGTCGGCTGGTCGCCGCAGGACGGCCCGGCGCTGCGCAATGCGCCGCCGGTGCAGATGCTGCTCGGCCTGATCTCCGACCAGCTGAGGCGCGGGATCGAGGCCGGCGAGCTGGCCCAAGACAAGGAACTGGCGCTGCGCACCCAGATGCTGTTCGACGCCTATCTGGCCAACTACGACCAGGCGATTTTCCAGGGCTGGACACTGGAGGCGCTGCAAGACCGCGCCCGCGATCAGATCGCCATCCTGCTGGCCGGCATCCGGAGGCGCTAGGCCTAGGGGGCCGTTTAACAGGCATGATTCCGCCGCCCGATTCTCCGGTGACCGACGACCTGTCGGAGGGCGGCCCGGCGTCACCCTCCCCGGTGCTCGTTCCTGGCGTGTCGCCAAAGCCGCGCCAGACGCAGAAGGAGGCAACCCGCAACCGGGTGATCGACGCGGCCCGGGAGCTCTTCGACCGCCAGGGCTATGAAGGCGCCTCGATCCGGGAGATCGCGCGCCACGCCGGCATCTCGGTGGGCAGCGTCTTCACGACCTTCGCCTCCAAGGGCGAAATCCTCAGCCAGGTCATGGAAGACCGCCTGGATGGGCTTTACGCCGAGCTCGACCGGGTGGTGCCCAACCTGCGGGGCTCGACCGCGGACCGGCTGCGCTCGATCTTTGCGATCCATTTCTCGTTCGAATCGCGGCGCACACGGCTGTTCCTCGCGCACATCGCCGCCGCCTACGACTGGACCCTGCCGCCGTCGGCCCGGCCGATGGGCCGCAACCCGCGGCTGATCGGCATCATCCGCGATTGCGTCGTCAAGGGCGTTGCCGCGGGGGACGTCGACCCGGCCATCGACCCGCAGGAGGCCGTCGACCTCCTGATGGCGGCCTATGTGTGGATCTACCGGATGGCGGCGCTGAACGGCGCGGACGCCGCGGAGATGACGGGCGTCATGGACCGTCAGATCGGCCTGATCGCCTCGGGCCTCACCCCGCGCCCCTGAGCGCGCCCGGAAGATGGATCCGGCCTTCGCGGCGATGAGTCGGCGCGTCGCGCCCGCTCAGTTGGCGCCTTCCAGCAGCCGGCGCGCGATCACCTGCGCCTGGATCTCGCCGGCGCCTTCGAAGATGTTGAGGATGCGCGCGTCGGCCAGCACCCGGCTGACCGGCTGTTCGACGGCAAAGCCCGTCCCGCCGTGGATCTGCACCGCGTTGTCGGCGCAGGCCCAGGCGATGCGCGCGGCCACCAGCTTGGCCATGCCGGCCTCCAGGTCGCAGCGGCGGCCCTCGTCCTTGGCGGCGGCGGCGAACCAGGCCAGACGCCGCGCGCCGAGCAACTCGGCGGCCATCATGGCCAGCTTGTTGGCCACCCGGGGAAAGGCCGCCAGCGGCGCGCCGAACTGGCGGCGCGTCAGGGCGTAGTCCAGCGCCAGGTCCAGGGCGTTCTGCGCCACGCCGATGGCGCGGGCGGCGGTCTGGATGCGGGCGCTCTCGAAGGTCGCCATCAACTGGGAAAACCCCTGGCCGGGCCGACCGCCCAGCAGGTTGGCCTGAGCCACTTCGAAGCCATCGAAGGCCAGCTCGTACTCCTTCATGCCGCGATAGCCGATCACCGCGATCTCGCCGCCGTTCAGGCCGGCCGCCGGGAACGGATCGGCCGCGGTCCCGCGCGGCTTCTCGGCCAGGAACATCGACAGTCCCCGATGGTCGTTCGAGTCCGGATCGGTGCGGACCAGCAACGTCATCAGGTCGGCGCGGGCGGCGTGGGTGATCCAGGTCTTGGCGCCGGTCACCCGCCAGGTCTCGCCCTGGCGCTCGGCCCGCGTGCTTAGCGATCCCAGGTCGGAGCCGGCCGCCGGTTCGGTGAACACCGCCGTGGGAATGAGCGCACCCGACACGATTCCCGGCAGGAAACGCGCCTTCTGGTCGTCTGTCCCGTGAGCCAGCAACAGCTCGGCGGCGATCTCCGAACGGGTGCCGAGCGAGCCCGCGCCGAGGAAGCCGCGGGACAGGGCCTCGGTGACCACGCACATGGCGACCTTGCCGAGCCCCGAGCCGCCCCACCGTTCGGGCGCCGTCAGGCCGAACACGCCGAGGCGCCCCATCTCCTCGATGAGCGCCAGCGGGATCAACTCGTCGCGCAGGTGCCAGCCGTGGGCGTGCGGCGCGATCTGCTCGGCGGCAAAGCTGGTGAACTGGTCGCGGATCGCCTCGTGGGTCTCATCCAGTCCGCTGGCCTCCAGCGACGGCCGGTCGCGCGCTTGCTCCAGCAGCTCGATGATGCGCGCCTTCACGGCCTGCGAGGCGCCGGGCTGCAGGCGCGCGATCACCGGCGCGAGCCGCTCGGGCGAGACGCCGAGATCGGCGGGGCGGAAGACCTCGCCCTGGTTCATCGCCAGGCCGCCCTGCAGCTGGCTCAGGTATTCGTGCGCCAGCAGCTGGGCCGGCAGGGCCTCGGCCTCGCCGAACTGCTCGCGTTCGATCAGATGGCGCGTCCAGTGGGCGGTCTGGCGCAGGGTCTCGGCATAGGCCGCCGCCCAGGCAAGGCCGTGAGCGGTGTGCTGCTCGGCGTCCAGGGCGCGGCGGTCCAGCCGCCCCTCGCACCGCACGCGCTCGGCCACCGCGTCCTGCAACTCGGCGACGAGGACCTCGGCCTCGCGCCCGGCGCGGTCGAGAAGTTCTGGCAGGTCAGGAAGGATAAGGCTCATTTGCGGCGACCATAGGCGAGGCTTGCTTTGCGCAGCGTCAGACGGCTTTGCTGCCGCGCAGAAGATAGCAGAGGTCTCGCCATGCTCGTCGTCCACCATCTTAACGACTCGCGCTCGCAGCGCATCCTGTGGCTGCTCGAGGAGCTTGGGACCCCCTATGAGATCAAGCCCTATCAGCGCGACGCGACGACCAGGCTCGCGCCGCCCGAGCTGAAGGCGGTGCATCCGCTGGGCAAGTCGCCGGTGATCACCGACGGCGCGGTGACGATCGCCGAGTCCGGCGCGATCGTGGACTACATCGTCCGCAAGTACGGCGACGGCCGCTTGGCGGTGGCGGCCGGCTCGCCCGACTTCGAGAACTACAACGAATGGCTGCACTACGCCGAGGGCTCGGCCATGCTGCCGCTCATGCTGAATATGTATGTCATGCGCCTGGGCGAGGCCGGGGCGCCGCTGCATCCGCGCATCGCCGACGAGATGGCCAACCACCTCGGCTATGTGGACCGTTCGCTCGGCGGCCGGGACTGGCTGATGGGCTCGGAGCTGACCGGCGCAGATATCCAGATGAGCTTCGTGGGCGAGGTGACCCGCGCGTTCGGCCAGGCGGACAAATACCCGAACATCAAGGCCTGGGTGGAGCGTTTCCAGGCGCGGCCGGCCTATGTCGCGGCCCTGGCAAAGGGCGGACCGTATAACTTGGGCCCGAAGACCTAGTACGCAGATTCACAATCGGCTGACGCTGGAACTAGCTATTCGAACGCTGGAAAGTCGTCATCGAGCAGGCCGTCCAGGAAGTCGAACACCGCGGCCTTGGTGAGCGCGTGTGGGATGGCGGAGAAGTGGTCGCAGCCGGACACGGTGAGGGCGTGACCGTGCGGGAAGATTCGCGCCAGAGCCTCGGGGTCGCCGGCGCCGGTGTCGCCCTGGCCCGCCACCACCAGAATCGGCGTCCGCAAGTCGGCCATGGCTTCGCGATTGAACGGCATGTTCTTCACGCGCGTGAGCGCCGCCAGCGCCTTACGGTCCTCGCCTTGCTCGTCGGCGAACTGCCGGAACGACCGCAGCATGGGGTCCGTGATGGTCGCCGGGTCGTCGGCCAGCATGGCGTCGGCCATAGGCTCGCCCGCCCCGTGGTGCGCAGGTTCGAGGAGCCTGCCGCCCACGCCGCCCAGGATCAGGTTCGAAACCCGGTCGGGCGCCGCGATCGCCGCCTCCAACGCCGTGCGCGCGCCCATGGAATAGCCGAACATGTCGGCGCGCTCGACGCCTGCCTCGTCCATCAGCGAGAGGACGTCCGCCGCCAGCCGTTCGCGTTCATAGGCCTGCGGCTGATAGAGCTTCTCGCTTTCTCCGTGGCCGCGCTGGTCCAGGGCGATCACCCGAAACCGTCGGCGCTCGAAGGCGGCATACCAACCCGTGCGCTTCCAACCCTCGTTGCGGTTGGAGGAAAAGCCGTGGATCAGGACGATGGTCCGCTCCGCGCCGCCGGGCGGAGAAAGGTCGTCGTAGGCGATCCGGACGCCGTCGGAGGTGAAGCTGGCCATGGAGCTGAGCCTACCGTCAGGGCGCCTCGCCGGTCCACTCCCAGTGCCACGGCTCAAAAGGATAGGGCGCGAAGCCGAAGCGGTCGGCGTTGGCCACCAGCCAGCGATAGGTGGGCGTACGGCTCATGAACAGCCGGTTGGCGTCGGCGCTGGAGTCGGGGCCGAAGCCCGGCGCCTGGCCGACGTAGATGTCCATGGCGAGGCCCGTGCGGTGCGCCGAGCAGGTGGCGCGGACCACGCCGTTGCAATTGCCATCGCTGACGCAGCGCGCGGCGTCGGCGGCCGGATCGCGGAAGCCGGAGAAGATGGTCAGGTTCCGCGGATCGGCGGCGATCGCGGCGTCGTTGGCCCGGGCGGCGGCGGCCATCCGCCGATAGGCGGCCAGCGCGCCGGGCCGCAGCTGGATCGCCTTGCCGGCATAGCCCTCGGCGGCGCTAGCCTGGGCGAGCGCCGCCGTCGCCGGCGGCTGGGGACAGATGTGTTGGGCGCTCAGCCGCACGAACGGACGGCGCGTCTGGATCACGCCCTTCATACGGTTGAAGACAGCGACGCTCAGGGTTCCGTCCGCGGGCAGGCGTTGGGCGCTCTCCCAGGCGGCCAGGGCGGCGGCGAAGCCGGGGCTGTCGGGCGCGCAGCCGGTGCGGATCTCGCGGGCGATCAGCGGGGCGTAGATTTCCCAGCCCGCCTCGGCCCTGCCGAACGGCGCCCAGGCCAGCGTCCGCAGCGACGCCGCGTTGGCGCGGGCGCCGGCGGCCGGGCCGGAGGCGCAGGCGGAGAGCGGCGGGGCGGGCGGCGGCGCCGGCGCGGGCGTCGCCGCGGGGACCGGGTGCGGTTTGGGCGTCGGCGCACAACTTGTCACCCGCAGGGCGACGAGGCCCAGCAGAACGGCCGCCACCGCCAGTCCGCCCAGGAACCGTAGCGCTTCTGAAGGCTTGAACCTCACGCGCTGGACAATGCACGGCGTCGGTTCGAGGTCCATGATGACGTTTGCCAAGGCGGCCCTTCTGGCCGGTGTTCCCCTGTTGCTGCTGGCCGCCTGCTCCGATCCCGCCTCCAAAACGCAGACCACCACGACCGCCGCCACGACAACGACGGCCCCGCCGGCGCCCGCCGGCCCAACGGCGGTCGCCACCGCCCAGCCGGTCCCCGGGATCGACGTGCATCCCGAACCGCTCGACGTGCCGGCGATCGTCGAGTCGGCCTCGCCGCTCGCACAGCCGATCGACACCGCCGACTGGAGCGCCCAGCCGGTCACGCCGCAGGCGAAGAAGAACGCCCTGCTGCGCGCCGAGGTGCTGCTGGCCCGCGCCCATTTCTCGCCCGGCGTCATCGATGGCCAGGACGGCGGAAATCTGCAAAACGCCATCGCCGCCTTCGAGACCGCCCATGACCTGCCGGTGGATGGCAAGATGGACGAGCAGGTCTGGGCGGCGCTCGCCAAGGACACGCGGCCCGCGCTGACCGACTACGTCATCACCGAGGGCGACGTGGCCGGCCCGTTCGTGGCCAAGATCCCCACCGACCTGGCCGAAATGGCCAAGCTGCCGGCGCTCGGCTTTACGAGCCCGGCGGAGGAGCTCGCGGAGCGGTTCCACATGGACGAGGCGCTGCTGAAGGCGCTGAACCCGGGCGCCGACTTCAGCGTCGCGGGGACCAAGATCGTGGTGGCGGCGCTGGGGCCAGACAAGCTCAAGGCCCCGGTCACCCGCATCGAGGTCGACAAGACCAAACGCCAGGTCCGCGCCTATGGCGCCGGCGACGTGCTGCTGGCGGTCTATCCTGCCACGGTGGGCTCCACCGACCGCCCGGCGCCGCAGGGCGAGTGGGCTGTCCGTGCCGTCGCGCCCAACCCGACCTACACCTACGATCCCTCGCGGCTGACCTTCGGCAAGGTCGCGAACGGCAAGCTGACCATCAAGGCCGGCCCCAACAACCCGGTGGGCTCCACCTGGATCGACCTGACCAAGGACACCTATGGCATTCACGGCACGCCGGACCCGCGCCTGGTCGGCAAGACCGCCAGCCACGGCTGCGTGCGCCTGACCAATTGGGACGTGCGCCAGCTGAGCCAGGCGGTGAAGAAGGGGACGGTCGTGGCCTTCGTCGGCGTCGAACAGGCCAAGGCGCCGAAGGTCGCCGCCGGCTAGTGTGCTGGATCTGAAGTTCGCCTGCTCCACGGGCCGCGCGCGGAGCGAACTTCAGATCCAAGAAGCACACTAGAAACATAGGCTTGCTAGTGTCCTCGTCGATTCCGAAGTTCGCCAAAGCCTGCCACAAG
>JBIOED010000091.1:0-13797 GCA_044445675.1 Caulobacterales bacterium
GCGATAGACCCAGACACTGGCCAGGCCGCCCGGATAGAGCGCCACGGTGCTGGAGGCATTGGCCACCACTGACGGCACGCCCACCGCGATCAACGCCGGCAGGCTGACGAACGAGCCGCCGCCGGCCAGGGCGTTCATCGCGCCGGCGAGCAGGCCTGCGCCAATCAGGATGGGGACCTCGTTCACCCGCCGTCCGATCCTCAGGCGACGAGAGCCTGTGTCCTCGCCGCCGATGCTAGTGTCCCGATTCCGAAGTTCGCAAGCACTTGCGGCGGGCTTTGGCGAACTTCGGAATCGAGGAGGACACTAGCAAGTCTATGTTTCTAGTGTGCTTCTTGGATCTGAAGTTCGCTCGGCGCGTGGCCCGTGGAGCAGGCGAACTTCAGATTCAGCACACTAGTGGAGTTCCCGCCTCGTCACACGAGGCTTCCCTCTTCCGGAAGGGATGATGAGCGGGTCTTTTCGTCCGGGGAAATATCAAATGCTCGAACGACGTTGACGACCTGTTCCTGATCACCTTCCGAGAGATCCGTATAGAACGGCAGCCGAACCAGGCACGCGGCGATCCGTTCCGTCACCGGGGCGTCGCCCGGTCGCCCACCGAGGCGTCGGCCCATGGGCGTCAGATGCAGTGGCGCATAGTGAAAGGCCGCCTCGACTTGATGAGACCGGAGATGGGACAAGAAGCGGTCCCGGACCTGTTCGGAAGGCATGACAAGGTAATAGAGGTGCCAGGCCGGCTCGCAACCCTCCGGAATTTTTGGCCCGCCCACGCCGTGGGCCGCGGTCCAATCGGCCAAGCCCGCCTGGTAGCGCTCGAAGATCGTCTTTCGTTTGGCCTGGATCTCTTGAGCCTGGCCCAACTGCGCGCGAAGTTGCGCCGCCAGGAGGTCGGCGAGGATATAGCTCGATCCCTCGCGCACCCACTCGTACTTGTGCACGAGCCCGCGCATGAACTCGCTGCGGTTGGTGCCCTTCTCGCGAACGATCTCGGCGATGTCGGCGAGCCGGCCATCGTTGGTCAGGAATGCCCCACCCTCGCCACAGCAGAAGTTCTTTGTCCGGTGGAAGCTCAACGCCGAGATGGCGCCGATGCTCCCGAGCGGGCGTCCCCGGTGGGCCCCGAACAGCGCATGCGCCGCATCCTCGACGACGGGTATTCCGGCGGCGTCGGCAATACGCATGATGGCGTCCATGTCGCAGGCCACACCGGCGTAGTGAACGACCACGATCGCCCGGGTGCGACCGGTGATCAGGCCGGCGAGCAGCGCGGGGTCGATATTCTGCGTGTCGGGCCTGATATCGGCAAAGACCAGGCGCGCGCCGCGCAGGAGAAAGGCGTTGGCCGTGGAGGGGAACGAAAAGGCCGGGACGATGACCTCGTCGCCGGGTCCGATCTCCAGCGCCAGGGCGGCCAGTTCGAGCGCATGGGTGCAGGAGGGCGTCAGGGTCGCGTAGGAAACGCCCAGCCGATCCCGCAGAAAGCGATCGCACTCGCGGTTGAACTGCTCCTCGGAACTGCGCCCGGAGAGCACCTGCGAGACCAGTTCCAGCTCTTCCGGAACACGCGTCGGCCGGTTGAACGGAACCATCAGGCGGCCCTCGCAGCCAGCGCCGCCTCGTAGGCCTGGACGAGACTCTCGGTCGCCCGTTCCCAGGTATACTGCTGGGCGTTGAGGGCGGCGGCCCTCTGCATGCGGAGCAACAGCGCCGGATCATCGGCCAGCAGGCGCATCTGCTGCGACAGCGTCTCGACGTCGCCCGCGCTATGCTCGAAGCCTTCCCTCCCAGGGGTGAAACGGGCGCCGGCCGCGTCGGAGACCAGCAGGGCGCAGCCCGACGCCTGGGCCTCGTAGGTGACGAGCGCGCTGCCGTCCTCGATGGACGGCAGCACCAGCACGTCCGCCGCCTGGTAGACCGGCCGAAGGTCGTCGGCGAAATCCTGCAGCGAGACGTTCCTATGCTGAAGCCATGGCGCCAGGCGCTCGCGGTACCCGGGAATGAACCGCCCCGTCACGCGGAACCTGGAACGCTCCGCCAGTCCCGACCGATGCCAGGCCTCCAGGGCGACGTGCAGGCCCTTGCGAGGTTCGCAACGGGCCACGAACGAGAAGGTGACGCCCGTCGTGCCCCGCTCGCCGGCATGGCTCCGGTACCGAAGCGGATCGAAGCCGTAGCTCTTCAGGGCGAGCTTGCTGCGCGGGACTCCGTGGCGAACGAACGTCTCGATCGCCAGCGCGGAAGGCGCGAGGATCAGGCTCGCGGCCTCGTATTCGCGGGTCTCTCGATCCAACCTGGCGCGGTCGAACGTGTGCGAATTGTTCGTCGCCTGCGGAATGCCGAGGGCCGCATGTTCCCTGGCGACGACCTCGAACGCGTGGGCCGTGTGCGTATTGGGCGCCTCTCTCACCGCCAGCCCATGCCGTCCGCGCGCCGCCCCTAAGCTGAGCTCCGCCGCGAGCGGCCAGGTGTGGACGACGTCGAAGGAGCTCCGCCAGCGCCTGAGCCGGGAGGCGGTGAGGCGGTCATGCAATCGGCATGCGCGCGGCACGCCCAGCACGCGCTGCGGGACGGGCACGAGCTTCCGGGTTTCGAGGACGCTGACCCCTGGGATCGGTCCCGGGCTCGACCAGCAGAACACCTGAACCGAGCAACCCCGCTCCGCGAGCGCCTGCACCTGGCTGAGCGCCGCGGCCCCAATGCCTGGGGAGCCAAGCCGGAAGGGGAAGCTGTACGCTATCTTCAGCCGCCCTTCGGCCATTGCGCCGACCTTCTCAAGCGCGCGCTACAGACGGACGAAGGCGCGTCTTTCAAGGCGGCGTCCCAACCAAGGTAGTCCCCAGGAAAAGCCCGGGCCTGAACGCGGCGGCTGCCAGCCGGGTTCGCTGAACAATGTCCATCATAAGCAGGCGCCCCGCAAGCGCAGCCGCCCCAAGGCCGACGAGTTAGAACTGGCGGCTTGCTGATAACCGCGGCGCGTCACGCGGCTCTCAGTCGAGGACCAGTCAAGGCGCCGTTGCTCCACTGTCGTGGGCCGGAACAACCGCATAGCGCCGTCGTTGCTCGGATCGCGCGACCCGCTAAGCTGCGCGGAACGAAGCGCCGGTGGGCGCGCTGGATGCTCCGATGAAATCGCTGCCCAATCTCCTGACCTCCCTGCGGCTGGTCCTGACGCTGTTCATGTTCGTGGCCCTGGCGGCCGCAGCCGGGGCGGTGCCGGGCCTCTCCGACCACCTGGAGCCCTCGGTGCAGTTCGGGCTGCAGCGCTGGGCGATCTACGCCTTCGTCATCGCTGCGGTGACCGATTTCTTCGACGGCTGGCTGGCGCGGAAGATGGACGCGGTCAGCATCTGGGGCGCCATCCTCGACCCGATTGGCGACAAGGTGCTGGTCTGCGGCGCGATCCTTGGCCTTATGGCCCTGGGCGGCGCCCAGCCGATGGTGCTGCTGCCGGGCGGGCTGATCCTGTTCCGCGAGTTCACGGTCAGCGCCCTGCGCGAAGTCGGCGCCCAGCGCGGCATCAAGCTGCCGGTGACCCAGCTCGCCAAGTGGAAGACCACCATCCAGCTCGTGGCGCTGGCCATGGAGCTGATCTCCGGGTCCTGGGGCGCCTTCTCGCTGCTGCCGCAGACGCCGGCTGTGCAGGGGCCATTCAGCATCGCGGCGCACAGCCTGTTCTGGCTGGCCACCCTGGTCACCCTCTATACCGGCGCCCAGTATTGGGAACAGACCCGTAAGGCGCTGCAGGCCTGAGCGGGGCCGCAGGCGCGTCCAGGTGAAAGACCAATCGTCAGAAGGAGGCGGCCATGGCCCTGACCCTCTACTACCACCCGCTCTCGTCCTTCTGCTGGAAGGCCCTGATCGCGCTCTACGAGGCCCAGATCCCCTTCGAACCCCGGAGCGTCGATCTCGCCGACCCGGCGGCCAAGGCGGCGTTCCAGGCCGTCTGGCCGCTGGCGAAGTTCCCGGCGCTGCGCGACGACGAGCGCAGCCGGACCGTCCCTGAATCGACCCTCATCATCGAATACCTGGCGCAAACCTTTCCCGGCGCCGCGTCGCTGATCCCCGCCGATCCGGACCTCGCCCGGCAGGCTCGCCTGTGCGACCGGCTGTTCGACAGCTATGTCCACCTGCCCCTGCAGCAGGTGGTCGCCGAGCGCCTGAGGCCGGACGGCCAGCACGATCCGTTCGGGGCCGAGCAGGCCCGCGGCGCGATCCGCCAGGGCTATGATCTCATGGCGCCGATGATCGCCGAGCCCTGGGCTGTGGGCGAACCCTTCACCCTGGCCGACTGCGCCGCCTTTCCGGCCCTGTTCTACGCCGGCTATGCGGTTCCGCTGGCCGGCTGGCCCAGCCTCGCCGCCTATCTCGATCGGCTGAAGGCGCGGCCCAGCGTGGCGCGCGTGCTGGCCGAGGCGGAGCCCTTCTTCAAATATTTCCCGCTGGCCAACGGCTGACGCCGCTCGCGTCGCAACTCAGGGGCGCCGCCCTGGCCGCTGGCTGAACCGGAACCCTCGGGTCAGCATTCCGCCAGGTTGACGGCCAGGCCCCCCAGCGAGGTCTCCTTATAGATCGCGCTCATGTCCTCGCCGGTGCGCTTCATGGTGGCGATCACCTTGTCGAGGCTGACCGAGTGCTGGCCGTCGCCCAGCAGCGCCAGGCGCGAGGCGTCGATCGCCTTCACCGCCCCCATGGCGTTGCGCTCGATGCAGGGGATCTGCACCAGGCCGCCGATCGGGTCGCAGGTGAGGCCCAGGTTGTGCTCCATGGCGATCTCGGCGGCGTTCTCGATCTGGGCGTTGGAGGCCCCCTGCGCCGCCGTCAGTCCGGCCGCGGCCATCGAGCAGGCGACCCCGACCTCGCCCTGGCAACCCACTTCGGCGCCGGAAATCGAGGCGTTCTTCTTGTAGAGCGCGCCGATCGCCGCGGCGGTCAGCAGGAAGGTGCGCCGGCCGCCCGCCGTCCCCTGATGGAAGCGGTCGTAGTAGCGCAGCACCGCCGGCACCAGGCCCGCCGCGCCGTTGGTGGGGGCCGTGACCACCTTGCCGCCGGCCGCGTTCTCCTCGTTGACCGCCAGCGCCCAGAGGTTCACCCAGTCCAGCGCCGCCAAGGGGTCGGCGATGCGCTTGTCGGCGTCGCGCATCAGGCTCTGATGCACCTGATAGGCCCGGCGTTGCACCTTCAGGCCGCCGGGCAGCACGCCGTCGGTCTTCATGCCGCGGTCGATGCAGGCGTACATGGCCGACGCCACCTCATCGAGGCCGGCGTCGATCTCGGCGTCCGTATGGCGCGCCCGCTCGTTGGCGCGCATCAGCTCAGCGATGGTCAGGCCCGCGGCGGCCGCCATCTCCAACAGCTCGGCGCCGCTATCGAACGGGTAGGGGACCTCGACGATGGCCGCGGCCTCCGGCGGGGTGTTCAGCCCCATCTCGTCCTCGTCGCGCACGAAGCCGCCGCCGATGGAGAAATAGGTCCGCTCGCCGATCAGGCCGCCGCCGGCGTCGAAGGCCGCGAACTTCACCGCGTTAGGATGCTGCGGCAGGCGCATGCGGCCTTCCCACTTGAGGTCCGTGCTCTCGTCGAAGCCGATCCCGTGACGGCCGGCCAGCGTGAGCCAGTGGTTGGCGCGCACCTCGACGATGATCTTGTCGGCCTGATCCGGATCGAGCCCGCGCGGCTCGAAGCCGGCCAGGCCCAGGATCACCGCGCGGTCGGTGGCGTGGCCCCGGCCGGTGAGCGCCAGCGACGCGTAGAGCGTGACCTCGACGCGTCCGGTCTGCTCCACCCGCGGCCCCAGCCACGTCACGAACCGATGGGCCGCGGTCATCGGGCCCATGGTGTGCGAGCTGGAGGGGCCGATGCCCAGCTTGAAGAGATCGAAGACGCTGACGTTCATGGGCGCTCTGTAGCCGATAGATCGATGCGGCGCCTATTTCTGCGGCGCCCGCGCTCAGCTCATCGGGTTCGCCGGCCCCGGCGGGTCGTCGGGCAGGGGGATGAACTCCCGGTCGTCGGCGTCGGGCAGCTTCATCCGGCCGGCCCGCCAGTCGGCCTTGGCCTGGGCGATGCGGTCCTTCGACGAGGCCACGAAGTTCCACTCGATGAACCGCTCGCCCACCGGTTCGCCGCCCAGCAGCATGACGATGGCGCCGGTCACCGCGGTGACCGGCACGGTCATGCCCGGCTGGAAGACCGCCATCTGCCCTTCGTGGATCTGCCGGCCGTCGATCTCGACGATGCCTTGCGCCACATAGGCCGCGCGCTCGGGATATTCCGCCGGCAGCTGCGCCGTGGCGCCGGCCTCCAGGGCCCAATGGACATAGAACATCGGCGAGTGGGTCTTGACCCTGGCCTCGGCGCCGAACGCCTTGCCGGCGATCAGCCGCGCCCACATGCCGCCGCCCTCATAGGTCGGCAGGTCCGCCTCGCCGTGGTGCGCGAACGCCGGCTCGGCTTCCTCCGCCGCGTCGGGCAGGGCGACCCAGGCCTGGATGCCGTGCATGGTCCCGCCGTGGGCGCGCAGGTCCTCGAACCGCTCGGAGTGGGTGATGCCGCGCCCCGCCGTCATCCAGTTGACCTCGCCGGGCAGGATCACCTCGGTCGAGCCCACGCTGTCGCGATGGGTCATCGCGCCTTCGAACAGGTAGGAGACGGTGGACAGTCCGATGTGCGGGTGCGGCCGCACGTCGACGTTGCGCGGGAAACCCGCCTGGAACTGCGCCGGCCCCATGTGGTCGAAGAAAATGAACGGCCCCACCATCCGGTGGCCGGCGTGCGGCAGCACGCGCCCCACCTCGAACCCGCCAAGGTCCTTCCGCCGCTGGTCGATGATGCGTTCGATCACGCCTTGGATCGAGGCGTCTCCTTCGTGACGCCCTTGCGGTCGCCTACAGCGCGCGTACTCCACCCACCGGCCGCCGATGCACCCTTAGGGGGATTTTTTGGGCCATCCGCCTTCGGGGAATAGCCATCGCGAACCACTTGGATATAGGTGTTGGCCGATTTGCGCACGGTCACCTGGTCAACCTTGCTCATTGGGAGTGTCCCAGAAAAACTCCAGCCAGATATAGTCGCTTCGATGGAAGAGCGCACCCTTGGAATTTGGAATGGGTCGCTCGAAACGGCCGACGGAATCCAGCGACCACAGCTCCTGAAGATAGAAATCTTCCGAGTGAGGATGGGCCGAAGCGAATGAGCCGCCACCAAAGTAGCCGGCAATCTGTGAGCCATCCCGCAAATGCACGATGATCCAGCATGGATCATTCGTGCTGAAGTAGGCGTCAAAGGCGCTCTTTTGCTCGCCGAGCAGCCAGCCGCCCCGAAACCCGTAACGCTGGATGAGCCGCATCAGCAGCGGCCAGATGACCGGACCGACGAGACAGACCAGGAAAGACAGACAAGCCACCAGCCAATAATTTGGCTTGGCGCGCTCCAACTGGGTGCTGACCGCGAAAATTGCCCAGGAAAAGGCGCCGGCGTTCAACAGCGAGTAGCCGATGGCGTCGATCAGCAGTTCCGCCGCCGCGGATCGTGATCCCGGCCGCAGGAACGTATGGACCTTGAGCGACACAAACCCGGGCAGGAACAGCACCACGACCGCAGCGAACTGCGGCAGGGTCAGCGTCACCAGTCGAGTTACCGCCTCCACGGCCTCAGCCCTGCGCGCTCACATAGGGGCTGATCAGGCCGAGCGGCGCCGCCGTGGTGTTTTTCACGGAGCGGATGACGATGCGGCTTTCGATGTTCGAGACCAGGCCCAGCGACAGGATCCGCTCGCGCAGGAACTCGTCGAAGGCGTGCATGTCGCGGGTGACGATACGCAGTTCGTAGTCGGCCGAGCCGGTGACGGTGGCGCACTGCACCACCTCCGACAGCTTGCTGATCGCGGTCTCGAACGCGGCGAGATTGTCGCGCGTCGGCAGGCTGAGCTTGACCGTGCAATAGACCTCGAACCCCAGCCCCAGCTTCTCGCGGTCGAGGATGGTCACCCGGCGCTGGATGACGCCGGCGTCCTCCAGCCGCTTGATCCGCCGCCAGCAGGGGCTTGACGACAGCCCGACCCGCTCGGCGATCTCGGCCACCGAGAGGCTGGCGTCGTGCTGGATGAGGTCGAGTATCTTGGCATCGACGGCGTCCAGGACCTCAGACACGTTTTCCTCCCCCTCAAGCACCCTATGGGCGTCGTTCGTGCCCCGGAACCGACAGCCCGGGGCACGCTTTTGGCAAGCAATTGCAACATACTTATAGGATCTTCCAAGCGACGCGCGAGGGGCGGCGGGAAGAAAATTGCAATGCGCAGCCTGGAAGCGACAGCCGGCGACACGTTTCTGCTCATCAAGGGCCAGGACGTCGCGGCCGGCGTGCGGGCGCGCGGGGATGGCGCCGAGGGTCATGGAACACGGGCCGATTCTCAATGCGGGGTTAAACCAACCCTGATAGTGGATCGATCTGGAATGATCGCGCGACCTGCACGCGCACCCAGCAAGGATGTTGCTCGGCTTCGGGTGAAGTGAACGGCTGACGTGCTGGCGAATTGATTGAAGATCCTGCCCCTCTGTAAGGACCGGCCATGACCGCGCTCAAGAACAGTCGGCCCCTCAGCCTTCGCATTCCGGAACCTCGCTTCCGGCCAGGCGAAACTGCGGACTTTTCCAACCTCGCCATTCCGGAAGCCGGCGCCACGCCGCGTCCCGAAGTCGGCGCTGAGCCGAAGGACATGCGCGAACTGGCCTACGGCATGGTGCGCGTGCTGACGCGTGAGGGGGCGGCCGTGGGCCCCTGGAACCCGGACATCGACGTCGCCACGCTCAAGCGCGGCCTGCGGACCATGATGCTGACCCGCGTCTATGACGACCGGATGTACCGCGCCCAGCGGCAGGGCAAGACCAGCTTCTACATGAAGTGCACCGGCGAGGAGGCCGTCTCGGTCGCCCAGGCGATGGTGCTGAACCACGACGACATGTGCTTCCCGACCTATCGCCAGCAGGGCATCCTGCTGGCGCGCGGCTACCCCATCGTCGAGATGATGAACCAGGTCTATTCCAACGCGCTCGACCCGATGAAGGGCCGCCAGTTGCCGGTGATGTACTCCTCCAAGGCGCATGGCTTCTTCACAATCTCCGGCAACCTCGGCACCCAGTTCACGCAAGGCGTCGGCTGGGCCATGGCCTCGGCGCTGAAGGGCGACGACCGCATCGCCAGCGCCTATATCGGCGACGGCTCGACGGCGGAGGGCGATTTCCACCACGCGCTGACGTTCGCCTCGGTCTATCGCGCCCCGGTGATCCTCAACATCGTCAACAACCAGTGGGCCATCTCCTCCTTCCAGGGGATCGCCGGCGGCGAGGACGCGCCGTTCGCCTCGCGGGCCATCGGCTACAACCTTCCGGCCCTGCGGGTGGACGGCAACGACTTCCTGGCCGTCTACGCCGCGACGCAATGGGCGGCCGAACGCGCCCGCGCCAACCTGGGTGCGACGGTGATCGAGCATTTCACCTATCGCGCGGAGGGCCATTCCACCTCGGACGATCCCACCCGCTATCGGCCCGCCGAGGAGGCGCGGATCTGGCCGCTGGGTGATCCCATCGAGCGGCTGAAGGGCCATCTCGTCCAACTCGGCGAATGGTCGGACGAGGCGCAGCAGGCGCTGCACGAGGAACTGGTCGAGCTGGTCCGCGCGGCCGGCAAGGAGTCGGAGACGCACGGCACCCTGCACGCCGGCGACCGCCCGAGCGTCAAGACGATGTTCGAGGACGTTTACAAGGAGATGGACTGGCGCCTGATCCGGCAACGGCAGGAACTGGGGGTCTGACAATGAACAAGCCAATGACCACGCCAACCGCCGCCACCCCCGCCGTCCCGCCGGAAACGGCGAAGATGAATATGATCCAGGCCATCAACTCGGCCATGGACGTGATGCTGGGACGCGATCCCGACGTGCTGATTTTCGGCGAGGACGTCGGCTATTTCGGGGGCGTGTTCCGGGCCACCGAAGGGCTGCAGAAGAAGTACGGCCTGAACCGTTGCTTCGACACGCCGATCTCCGAGGCGGGGCTGATCGGCACTGCGGTCGGCATGGCGGCCTATGGCCTGCGGCCCTGCGTGGAGATCCAGTTCGCCGACTACATCTACCCGGGCTACGACCAGATCGTCTCCGAGGCCGCCCGCCTACGCTACCGTTCGGCGGGCGATTTCTGGTGCCCGATGACCGTTCGAAGCCCCTATGGCGGCGGCATCTTCGGCGGCCAGACGCACAGCCAGAGCCCCGAGGCCCTGTTCACCCACATCGCCGGCATCAAGACGGTGATCCCGTCCACGCCCTACGATGCAAAGGGCCTGCTGATCGCGGCCATCGAGGACGACGACCCGGTGGTGATCTTCGAGCCCAAGCGGCTCTACAACGGCCCCTTCGACGGCAATCCGGAAACGCCGGTCACCCCCTGGCAGAAGATCGCCGGCAACGACGTGCCGGTCGGCCACTACACCGTGCCGCTGGGCAAGGCCCGCGTGGCGCGCGAGGGCTCCGAGGTCACGGTCCTGGCCTATGGAACCATGGTGCACGTAGCCGTGGCCTCCGCCGAGCTGGTGGGGGTCGACGCCGAGGTGATCGACCTGCGCACCCTGGCGCCCGTGGACATCGAGGCGATCACCGCCTCGGTGATGAAGACCGGCCGCTGCGTGATCGTGCACGAGGCGACCCGCACCTCCGGCTTCGGCGCCGAGTTGTCGGCGCTCGTCCAGGAAGCCTGTTTCTATCACCTGGAGGCGCCGATCGAGCGGGTGACGGGTTGGGACACGCCCTATCCACACGCCTTCGAATGGGAATACTTCCCCGGCCAGAAGCGGGTCGGCGCGGCCCTCAAGCGCGTGATGGAGGCTTAAGAGCCGTGGGACGTTTCGTCTTCAAGCTGCCCGACCTGGGCGAAGGCACCGCCGAGGCCGAGATCGTCGCCTGGCACGTCAAGGTCGGCGACGTGGTCGCCGAGGACGCTCCGCTGGTGGACATGCTGACCGACAAGGCCACGGTGGAGATGACCTCGCCGGTGGCGGGCAAGCTGATCGAGGTGAACGGCGCGGCGGGCGAGATGGCCGCCGTGGGCGGCGCGATCGCCGTCTTCGAGGTCGAGGGCGCCGGCAACGCGACCGCGGCCCCGGCCGCCGCCACATCGCCTCCGCCGCCAGCTGCGGCCCATGCCCCCGTGCCGGACCTCACCGAAACCGCGCAGGTCGCGCCGCCGCCGCCGTCCTCCCCGTCGCCGGTTCGGGCCGCCGCCGCCGCCATTCCCACCCGCGCGCAAGGCGAGAAGCCGCTGGCCTCGCCGGCCGTTCGCCGCCGCGCCGAAGATCTTGGCCTCAAGCTGGGCCATGTGGCCGCGACCGGTCCCGCGGGCCACATCACCCACGAGGACCTGGACGCCTTCATCGCCCGGGGCGGCTCGACCGGCCCCGCCGGGCCGGCGCTCGCC
This sequence comes from Caulobacterales bacterium, assembly GCA_044445675.1. Taxonomy (GTDB): domain Bacteria; phylum Pseudomonadota; class Alphaproteobacteria; order Caulobacterales; family Caulobacteraceae; genus Phenylobacterium. The sequence goes on from JBIOED010000091.1 coordinate 11,466, forward strand.
AAACGCACTGCCGTGGAAGAGGTGAAGGTCATCGGCATGCGCCGCGCCATCGCCCGGCAGATGCAGGAATCCAAGCGCCGCATCCCGCACTTCGCCTATGTCGAGGAAGTCGACATGACGGAGCTCGAAGAGCTGCGCGTCCACCTCAACGTCACAAAGCGGGCGGACCAGCCAAAGCTGACCATGCTGCCGTTCCTGATGCGCGCCCTGGTCCGCGTGCTGCCGGCCTATCCGCAGATCAACGCCCGCTTCGACGACGAGGCCGGGGTCGTGCACCGCCATGCCGGCGTCCATATCGGCATCGCCACCCAGACCTCGAACGGACTGATCGTGCCGGTGGTCAAGCATGCCGAGACGCTGGACGTCTGGGCCGCCGCGTCCGAGGTGGCCCGCGTCGCCGAGATCGCCCGGTCCGGTAAGGGCTCGAAGGACGACCTCTCCGGTTCGACGATCACCGTCACGTCGCTGGGCCCCCTCGGTGGCGTCGTGACCACGCCGGTGATCAACCATCCCGAAGTCGCGATCATCGGCCCCAACAAGATCGTCGATCGCCCGGTCGTGCGCCACGGCCAGATCGCCGTGCGCAAGATGATGAACCTGTCGTCGTCGTTCGATCATCGGGTCGTCGATGGTTTCGACGCCGCGGAGTTCATCCAGAAGGTCAAGGCCATGCTGGAACATCCCGCAACCCTGTTCATGGACTGACGCCGTGCCAACTGAAACCGGGGTCGAAACCCTCAATACCCGCCTCCTGATCCTCGGCGGCGGCCCTGGCGGCTACGTCGCGGCCATCCGCGCCGGGCAACTTGGCATAGACTCGGTGCTGGTGGAGGGCGACCGCCTGGGCGGCACCTGCCTGATCCGCGGCTGCATCCCGTCCAAGGCCCTGATCCACGTGGCCTCGAAGTTCGAGGGCATGGCCGAGGCCGCTGCCCATGAAAAAGGGGGCGCGCAGGATGGCATTTCGCTCAGCGCCGCGCCGGTGCTCGACATGGCCAGGACCGTCGCCTGGAAGGAAACCGTCGTCGACAAGCTGAACGGCGGGGTCACCGGGCTCCTGAAGCGCGCCAAGACCCGGGTCGTCTTCGGCTGGGGCCGCTTCACCGACGCCAAGACCTGCCATGTCGAAACCGCCGATGGACCCGTCGTCATCAAGGCCGAGACGGTGATCCTGGCGGCCGGCTCGGTGGCCACCGCCTTGCCGCACATCCCGTTCGGCGGCGACGTGATCTCCTCGACGGAAGCGCTGGCCCTCGACGCCCTGCCCAGGCGGCTGGCGGTGATCGGCGCGGGCTACATCGGCCTGGAACTGGGGTCGGCGTTCCGCAAGTTCGGCTGCGAGGTCACCGTGGTGGAAGCCCAGGACCGCATCCTGCCGCTCTATGACGAGCCGCTGACCAAGCCGGTGAAGGCCTGGCTGGAGAAGGCCGGGGTCACCCTGCATCTCTCGGCCAAGGCGACCGGCTGGGAGGACGGCGAACTCGTGGTGGACCATGCCGGCGAGACCCTGCGCATCCCCGCCGACAAGCTGCTGGTCACCGTCGGCCGGCGCCCCAACACCGAAGGCTGGGGCCTGGAGCAGATGGGCGTCGACATGGCCGGCGCCTTCGTGAAGGTGGGCGACCGGCTGCAGACCTCGATGAGCGGCGTCTACGCCATCGGCGACCTGGTCGGCGAGCCGATGCTGGAGCACAAGGCCGCCGCCCAGGCGCACGTGGCCGTGGAGGTCATCGCCGGCCAGAACCGCACTTTCGACCCCGCGGCCATCGCCGCGGTCTGTTTCACCGAGCCGGAGATCGTCTCGGCCGGCCTGCTGCCCGCCGAGGCGCAGGCCGCCGGTCACGATCCGATCAGCGCCATCTTCCCCTTCCAGGCCAACGGCCGGGCGCTGTCCATGGAGGCCGGCGACACCGGCGGCTTCGTCCGGGTGGTGGCGCGCAAGGCCGACCACCGGGTGGTGGGCCTGCAGGCCGTGGGCGCCCATGTCTCAGAGCTGTCCGGTGAGTTCGCCATGTCGCTCGAGATGGGCGCGCGGCTGGAGGACCTGGCCGGGACCATCCACGTCCACCCGACCCTGTCGGAAGCCGTCCACGAGGCGGCGCTGCGGGCGCTGGGCCACGCGATCCACATTTAGCGGGCTTCCACCTGCCAAGTCCCGCGCGCGGGGCTAAACTGCGGACCCTCGCGTTTCGGAGCCCATCTCGCATGCCCGGTCTGTTCGACCCCTTCGCCCTCAAGGACGTCAGCCTGCGCAACCGCATCGCGGTTTCGCCGATGACCCAGTATTCCTGCGGCCCCGACGGGGTGATGACCGACTGGCACCTGGTGCACC
>JBIOED010000092.1:0-13750 GCA_044445675.1 Caulobacterales bacterium
CCGCAAGCCCCGCCGGCCGCTGCCTACGTCCCGCCGCCGGCCCCGGAACGGGAGGCGCCGATCTCCACCCATCCGCCTGAAGGAGCCTGACCGGCCCGATTCAGCCGGCGCCGCTCCTCGCGGGAGGGCTTCCCCCCGCCCTGGCGGCGGCTAAGGTGACGCCGAACGAGAGGGACTCATGCGGCTTTCACTCTTCCTGGCCGGCGCTGCGCTGGCCGTCGCCCTGCCCGCCCTGGCCCAGACGACGCCGCGGGCCCAAACGGCGCGAGCCAAGCCGATTCCGGCCGCGCCGCAACGCACCCTGCTCTCGGTCAAGGACGTCATGCGCTACATCGTCAACCCGGCGGCCGAGACCTATTGGGCGCATTCCGGCGAGGTCGACGACGAGAAGGGCGCCAACGACCGCATCCCGACCTCGCAGGCCGAATGGAACATCTCCATCGACACCGCCGCCCAGATCGCCGAGGCGGGCAACCTCTTGATGATGGAGGGCCGCGCGCGCGATCCGAATGGCCCGTGGATGAAATACGCCCTCGCTCTGAACCAAGCCGGCGTCGCGGGAATCGCGGCGGCCTCCGCCAAGGACCACGACAAGACCAACGACGCGGGCAGCGCGATGTACGACGCCTGCTACAGCTGCCACGGCAGATATATCCAGCGACCGAAAGACAGCCTCTACAAGCACGACATCGACAAGGACCTGCAGGCGGCGCGCCCGCCGAGGTAGGCCAGCCCCGGGGAATCCGCAGCCATGCTCTACCTGCTTCTGAAGGCCGCGATCTCCGGCGTGATCATCGCCGTCGTTTCGGAGACGGCGAAGCGGTCGCCAGGCGCGGGCGCCCTGATCGCCTCGCTGCCGCTGGTCTCGATCCTGGGGATGATCTGGCTGTGGCGTGACACACACGATCCCGTGCGCATGGAGAGCCACGTGGGCGCGACCTTCTGGTACGTGCTGCCGTCCCTGCCGATGTTCCTGCTGATGCCGGCGCTGATGAAGCGCGGGATCCCGTTCTGGGCGGCGCTGGGCGGCGGTTGCGTCCTGACCGTCGGGCTCTATGTGGCGATGACGGCGATCGGCCCGCGATTTGGGTTGAAGCTGTAGACGGCGCGGGCTTGAACCCGCCGGGGTTGGGATTAGGCTGCACAGCTTCCGGGCCAACGCGGGCGCCCGGCAGACGGCTCGCCGTCCAAGACCCGCTCCTGTCAGCTCGGCCGCGAGGCAGGGCGGGAGCGCGCGCATGACCGACAGGCCCGACACCGACAGGCCCGACGCCATCGCCGGCCGCCCGACCCCGCGGCGAGCGGCCTGCCTGACCCCAGAACGCGGGAGACTTCCGATGACTGAACCGACCCTCGACCGCCGCATGCTGCTGGGCGGCGCGGCCCTCGCCGGAGCCGTGGCCGCCGGGGCGGCGGCGGCGCAACCCGCTCCGGCCGCGGCCGGCGCGTTTACGCCGCAGCCCCTGCCCTTCGACCCAAAGGCCGTGCCGGGGCTTTCGGAGAAGTTGCTGGTCAGCCACCACGACAACAACTACGCCGGCGCCGTGAAGCGGCTGGGCGCGATCCGCGCGGAGTTCGGCAGGCTCGATCCGGCGACGGCCCCTGGGTTTACGCTCAACGGTCTGAAGCGCGAGGAGCTGATCGCCTGGAACTCGATGATCCTGCACGAGGTCTATTTCGCGGGCCTGGCGCCGGGCGCGGCGGCGAGCCCGGCCCTGGCCGGGGCGATCGAGCGTGACTTCGGCAGCCGCGACCGGTGGGCCGCGGAGTTCGCCGCGATCGGCCGGGCGCTGGGCGGGGGCTCGGGCTGGGTGCTGCTGACCTGGAGCCGGCGCGACGGGCGGCTGGTGAACAGCTGGGCCGCAGACCACACCATGACCTTGGCCGACGGCGCCCCGCTGCTGGCGCTCGACATGTACGAGCACGCCTACGCCATGGACTATGGCGCGAAGGCCGCAGCCTATGTGGACGCCTTCATGAAGGCCTTCTCCTGGCGCCATGCCAACGAGGCGTTCCGCCGGGCCAGCGCAGCCTGACCAAGGCCGCGGTTCAGCCGCAAGCTCTGAGCCCGCGCCTCACCCGTCGGCGCGGTGGCCGCCCGTCCGCGGCCACGCCGCGCAACCCGAAGCTTGACTTGCGCACTTTAGCGACGATAGGGGCGCGACCCCCGGGACCTGGAGCCGTCGATGTCGAAGCTTAAGAGCGGCCCGGCGTGGCGATGCGCCCTTGCGGCCGCGGCGATGCTGACCGTCGGTTCTCACGCCTCCGCGCAGGAGGCCGGGCAGAAGCAGGAGGCGCCGGCGAAGGCGACCGAGGACCATAAGCCGGTCACGCCCGAGCGGTGGGCGCTGCACATCCAGGCCACCGACATCCTGCAATACTACCCGTCCTTCCACAGCGCCTTCCAAGGCCCCAACAGCTTCAAGCCGCAGGCGACCTGGGGAAACACGGTCGATGCAACCCTCTACGCGGGGGTGAAGCCCTGGGCGGGCGGCGAGGTGTGGGGAAACCTCGAGATGTATCAGGGCTATGCCCCCAACAACACGCTGGGCGCCGCGGGCTACGTGAACGGCGACGGCGCCAAAGTCGGCCGCAGCCACCCCTACGCGCGGATCGCCAGGCTGTTCGTGCGGCAGACCATCGACCTGGGAGGCGAAGCCGACGACCAGGACGCCGACCTCAACGCGCTGGCCGCCCACCGGACCAAGGACCGGATCGTGCTCACCGCCGGCAAGCTCAACACCACCGACATCTTCGACACCAACAAGTACGCCCACGACCCGCGCCACGACTTCCTCAACTGGAGCCTGATCACCGCCGGCAGCTTCGACTATGCGGCCGACGCCTGGGGCTACACCTATGGCGCGGCCGCCGAGTGGTACCGCGGCGACTGGGCCTGGCGGGCCGGCGTGTTCGACCTCTCGATCGTGCCCAACAACGCGACCCTGACTTCCGACTTCAGCCAGTTCCAGCTGGTCGGCGAGGCCGAACGGCGGATCACCTTCAACGGACGGCCGGGCGCGATCCGCCTGGCCGGGTTTGTGACCCGCGGCCGGATGGGGCGCTATGACGATGCGGCGAGCCTCGCCCTGGCCACCGGCCGGCCGGCCGACACCGCCCTGGTGCGCGACTATCGCAGCCGCCCAGGCGTCTATCTCAACGTCGAGCAGGAAGTGGCCGAGGGCGTCGGCGTGTTCGGCCGGCTCGGCTGGTCCGACGGCCGCTACGAATCCTACGAATATACCGACATCGACCGGACGGCGCAGGCGGGGGTCTCGATCTCCGGCAGCCGCTGGGGCCGCAAGGACGACACCATCGGCGCCGCGGTCGTGGTGAACGGCCTGTCCGCGGCGGGCCATCGCTATCTGGACGCCGGCGGCCTGGGCATCCTGGTGGGCGACGGCCGCCTCCCGCACCCCGGCGCGGAGCGGATCTTCGAGGCCTACTACAGCCTGGCGCCGGTGAAGGACCTGACGCTCAGCCTCGACGACCAGTTCGTCGACCACCCCGCCTACAACCGCGACCGTGGGCCGGTGAACGTGATCTCCCTGCGGCTGCACCTGCAGCGCTAGGCTTCGCGGTCGGCCGCCGGCGATGTGGCGGGACGGTCAGCCGCAGCAGCCACGGTCCTGCTGGATCGGCGGACAGGCCACGTCGCCATAGGAGCAGAAGACGCAGCAGTCGCCGGGCTTAGGCTTGAGCACCGCGGCGCAATGCGGGCAGTCGAAGAAATACTGGCAGGCGTCCTGCGGCATCTCCTCGCGGGTCGCGCCGCGGCAGTGCGGGCAGGTCAGCGTCGAAAACAGCAGCGGGGCGGGGCTTCCAGTCATGCCGCCGGCTTATACGCATCGCGGGGCCGCGGCGAGCGCGCCTATTTCCCCCAGGTAACGAACAGGCCAACCGCCGCGGCGGCCATGACCGCGGTGGCCAGCCAGCCCACGGCCTTGAGCCCGCGATGCAGCCTGAAGTCGCCCATGGCGGCGCGGTGGCTGGAGAGGTGCATCATCAACCCCATGACCGGCACGGCGACCACGCCGTTGATCACCGCGCTCCAGAACAGCGCCTTGATCGGGTCGATGGGGCTGTAGTTGAGCAGCACGCCCAGGCCGGTGGCGATGGCGATGGTCCAGTAGAAGGCCTTGGCGCGGCCGGGCTTGCGGGCCAGGCCCACATGCCAGCCCAGGGTCTCGCCCAGCGCATAGGCCGAGGAGCCGGCGAGCACCGGCAGCGCCAGGAGGCCCGTGCCGATGATGCCGATGGCGAAGATCGCGAAGGCGAAGGGTCCGGCGATGGGCTTGAGCGCCTCGGCGGCCTGCGACGAGGTCTGGATGTTGGTGACCCCGTGGGCGTGCAGGGTCGCCGCGGTGGTCAGGATGATGAACAGGGCGACGGCGTTGGAGATGGCCATGCCCACGTAGGTGTCGATGCGGATGCGGCTGAACTCGGCGGTGGCCTGTTCCGGCGCGCGCTCGAGCGGCTTGGCGTCGGTGCGCTCGCGGACCTCCTCGACCTCCTCGCCCGCCTGCCAGAAGAACAGGTAGGGGCTGATGGTGGTGCCGAGAATGGCGACCACGACAGTCATGTAGCCGGCGGTGAAGGTGATCTGCGGGATCACCAGGCTCCTGGCCACCTCGTCCCAGGGCATCTTCACGGCGAAGGCGACCCCGACATAGGCGAACAGCGACAAGGTCAGCCACTTGAGGATCGAGACGTAGCGGGCGTAGCGCGAGAACACCTCGAGGAGCACGGTGACCAGGCCGAAGGCCGCCACATAGAACAGCTGCCGCCCGCCGATCAGCAGCTTCAGCGCCGCCCCCATGGCGCCCAGGTCGGCCCCCAGGTTGATGACGTTGGCCACGATCAGGAGGGTGACGACCGAATAGACGACGGGGTTCGGGTAGTGTTTTTTCAGGTTGCCGGCGATGCCGCGGCCAGTGACCCGGCCGATGCGGGCGCTGATCTCCTGGATGGCGCACATCAGGGGCCAGGAGAACAGCATCACCCAGGTCAGGCCGAAGCCGAACTGAGCGCCGGCCTGGGAATAGGTGGCGATGCCTGAGGGGTCGTCGTCCGAGGCGCCGGTGATCAGGCCAGGCCCCAGCACCTGCAGCAGCTTCGGCCGCTCCGGCTGTTTGACGCCAGGATCGGTCTTCGGCGGAACGGCGTCGTTCATGGGAACCCGATCGGTTGAATTCCGCACGATAACGCCGCGCAGCCGCCAAGGCTCCGCTTGCGGTGGCGCGCCGGTCGCGCGGGTCCTTGCCACAGGCCCGGGCGGCTATCTCACGGTGAAGGCGAAGTCGCCGTCGGTGGTGTGGCCGTCGGGGGTCTTCATCTTCCACGAAACCTTGTAGGCGCCGGCGGCTGGCGCGGCGGCGAACGGCAGGTGGACGACGCGCTTGTCCTTGGCGTCGAGGGTGAGATGGCCGGTGGCGACCACCGCCCCGCCGGGGCCGGACACGGTGACGCTGGAGTCGGCCGGGACGATGGTCTCGCTGTATTGCAGCCTCAGCTCCTTGGGCGCGGCGACGGTCGAGCCGGCCTTGGGCGAGGCCAGGATCAGGCGGGCGTGGGCGGCGGCCTGACCCACGAGCAGGGCCGAGGCGGCGGCGGCGGCGAGGACGATGAGCTGGCGCATGTGGGGTCTCCCGGTCGCGTTTCTGGCAGGTGATAGCTGAACGGCCGCTGAGCACCTAGAAATCGTAGGTGAGCCTGGCCCCGCGGAGATCGGCTCCAGCGGATGGACCTGCAAGTCCTCGATCACCTGCGCGGGCGGTCAAGCCGCGGGCTTGGGCTTGTAGGCCTGTTGCTTGGCCTTGATGTCGGCGGGCCAGTCCGGCAGCGGGTTGCCTGGCGCCGGGCCGTTGGCCTTGATGCCCGGGTCGATCACGTACTCTTTGTGGCAGGCGGTGCAGATCAGGTAGATCTTGGCGCCCTCCGAATAGACGCCCGCCTTGTCGTGGTTTGCGGCGGCGGCCTTGGCCAGCACCGCCTCGGCGGTGAGTTGCTGCGCGAACCTGTCGAAGTCGGCTTCCGGCGCGCGCGGGCGGCCGGGAAGCTGCAGGGCGTTGCCCGCTTCGATCAGCACCGCGGCGGCCGTCTCCATGCCCTCCCAGCCGGCGTCGGTGGTGGGCGTCAGGTCCGTCGTGCCCTTGGCGGTCTCCTCCGTGCCCGAGCCCTTCCAGTATGCGAAGGAGGCGGGGTCGACCACGTGGCCCATGAATTCCTTCATGTCCAAGGCGTCGGTGTTGTATTTCGCCAGCGAGGCCGGCGCCGCGGGCTTGTGCGGCGAACAGGCGATCAGCAGGCCGATCGGCACGGCGGCGCAGGCCGCCAGGGTGGCAAGTCGCTTCACGATCGGTATCCCCACATTCTGACTGTTCGAACCCATACTTTGCCATTGCGGCCCGCGTCCGGTTAAATACGGTCTCCGGGGGGTTACAGAAGGTTACATCGGCCTTGTCCGACGACCGCGACCAGATCGCCGAACTGGCGGCGCGCTTGCGCGCGCGCCAGGCGCTGGGCCGCTCCGACGGACTGAACCGGTTGTTCGATTACCTGGCGCAGTGCGCGCAGGCCGGGTCGCGGCCGAAGGAGTTCGAAGTGGCCGCCGCGGTGTTCGGCCGGGACGCCGGCTTCGACGGCTCGCAGGACGCCTCGGTGCGGGTGGCGGTGCACCGGCTGCGCCGCAAGCTCGAGGAATTCTATGCCGGCGCCGGCCGCGACGAGCCGGTCCGGCTCGCGATCCCCAAGGGCGAGTACCGGATGGTCGCCGAGCCGCGGCCGGGCGAATCGCGGGCTGCGGGCCCCGCCCCGCGCCCCTGGCGACGCTACGCCATCGCCGGCATCGTTCTCCTGGCGGCGCTCAACCTCGGCGCCTGGGCGGCGTTCTGGCTGACCCACGGTACGGAGCGCAGCCTGGCCCGGGTGCAGGCGAGCGCGGCCTGGGCGCCGCTGCTCAGGTCCGAGCCCTCGACGCTGCTGGTGCTCGGCGACTACTACATCTTCGGCGAGATCGACGAGCGGGCGGGGATCAACCGGCTGGTCCGGGAATACGGGATCAACAGCCGCGAGGACCTCGACGCCTGGCTGATGGACAACCCCAAGGCCATGGGCAGTTATCGCGACCTCGACCTCTACTACCTGCCGGTGGGCGCCGCCTTCGCGTTGCGCAACATCGTGCCGATCCTGTCGCGGGGCGATGGGCGGGCGGCGAACCTGCACGTCGTGATGGCCTCGGACCTGACGCCGGAGATGCTGAAGCGCAACAATATCGTCTATCTGGGCTATCTTTCCGGCCTGGGCCTGTTGCGCGCGCCGGTGTTCGCAGGCTCACGCTTCACCATCGGCGAGACCTATGACGAGCTGATCGACGGGAAGACCCACAAGACCTACGTCAGCCAGGAGGGCGGCCCCACCCAGGGCGACGCGACCCGCCGCGACTACGGCTACGTCACCGCCTTCAAGGGGCCGGCCGGCAACCGCATCATGGTGATCGCCGGCGACCGCGACACCGGCCTGCAGCACGCGGCCGAGGCGATGGCCAGCCCCGAGGCCCTGAAGGCGCTGAGCCGCAGCGCCGGCTCCGCCGACGGCTTCGAGGCGCTCTACGAGGCGGAGGGCATCGGCCGCTCCGGGCTGGGCGGCCACCTGGTGGTCGCCGCTCCGCGCAGCGGCGTGAACCCCTGGACCTCGCAGCCCGACCTGACCTTCCCGGCGGGATAGGCCGCATCGGGCGACGCCTGCTAAGGAGCCGGCTTGGCCCGCGCCTCGGCCTGCCGCGCCCCGGCCAGGATGCTGGCCATGGAATAGTTTCCCTCGTGGCAGGCGGATTCATAGATCGGGCCCTTGGAGGCCAGGAACGGCATTTCGGCGCGCCACACCTGTTTGAAGATCTTCGGATCCTCGACCGAGAATTCATAGCGGATCTCGGTGGGTGAGACGCGGGTGAACCGCTCGATGACCCGCGCCTCGGACGATAGATAGGGCAAGGTCCGGTAGGACTCTCCAGGCTGAAAGCCGGCGGTCTCGACCACCAGCGTATCCTTCTCCCAGTGGCCGATGGAATCGCCGGTCAGGAAGCGCATCGTCGCCGGCGGGCGCCTTGCGTTCAGGCGCACGATCCGCACGTCGTCGTTCAACTCCGAAAGGATCACCACGTGGTCCGGCGTCTGGACGATCTGATAGTTGGCCGAATAGGGCGAGTTGAGGATCGGTGGGCCCGCCGCGCCCCAGCTTGCGATCAGGCAGCGCTCGGACAGGGTGCGGTCCTCGGGGCCGTCGAAGGCATTGATGACGGCCGCCCGCTTGGCGCTGACCCGCTGCTGCGCCTCGACCGTGTAGGGGAGTTTGCCGTCCGCCGGGCTGACGATCCACGACGTGCGGGCGTGGCCGTCGATCCGGGCCAGGCTCGCGCCGTCCCACCATTCGCTGTCGTGTCCGCCGACCTCGTCGTCGGTCGGATGGGCGACCTTGTCGATGATGCGGCGCTCGACGGCCGGAGCCTCGGCGTCCTTCAGGATCAGATCCTTGATACCCGCCGGCCGCTCCAGCCGGGTGAGCGACAGGTTGGTCCAGATGCCCTGCAGGTCCGGCGCGCCGTTCGCGGTGCGGGGCGCGCGGTAGCCGGCGGCCGACGCTTGACCGGCGACCAGCGCGCAGGCGGTCACGGCCATGCTGACAGCCAACCCGCGCCAACTCCGCGTCCTGTGTGGCCTGCTGGCTTCCAACCTCCGATCCCCCGGATTCCCAGCAAGCTTAGCTGAGCCATTTGACAACGCATACCTCCGGTATATTGTATGACTGTATGCATACACCGGATCAAATCCTCGCCGCCCTCCGGATCGCGCCTAGCGGGGTGCCGATCTATGTGCAGCTGCGCGAGCAGTTCCTGCGGGCGATGGGCGCGGGCCTGCTGACGCCCGGCGACCAGATGCCGACCATGCGGCAGGTCGCCGTGGCCCTGAAGGTCGACCTGAACACCGTGCGCCACGCCTATGACGAGCTGGAGCGGCTGGGCGCGGTGACGCTGGTCCGCGGGCGCGGCAGCTTCGTCGCCGAGCCGCCGCCCGCCCGGGGCGGCCAGGCGCAGGCGACCGAGACCGACAACCTGGCGCGCCGCACCCTGGCCGCCGCCGCCGCCCTGGGGGTCGATCTCCGGGCGCTCACCCAACGGATCGCGGCGCTCGCCGCCGAGAAGGAGAAAACCCCATGAGTATGCCTGGTCTTGCGATGAACCTGCCCGGGCAGCGCGCCCGGGGCGGCAATCCGACGGCGGGCCTGATCGCCCTCGTGCTGTTCGTGCTGGCGGGCCTGGCCGTCGAGGAAGGTGCGCGGCGCGGCGCCTACGCGCTGTTCTGGCTGGCCGGCGGGCTGGCGCTGGTCGGCCTGCTGGTCCCCGCGTCCCTGAAGATGGCCAACCACTGGGAGCGCGCGGTCGTCCTGCGGCTGGGGCGGCTGCAAAGCGTCTCAGGGCCCGGCCTCTTCGTGATCGTGCCGATCATCGACCAGGTGGTCTATTGGCTCGACCAGCGCATCCAGACCACCGAGTTCAACGCCGAACAGGCGCTCAGCAAGGACACCGTGCCGGTGGACGTGGACGCGGTGGTGTTCTGGCAAATCCACGACCCCGAGCGGGCGGCCCTGGAGATCACCGATTATCGCAGCGCCATCAGCCGCGTGGCCCAGACCTCGCTGCGCGAGATGGTCGGCTCGTCCCTGCTCTCCACCCTGCTCTCCGACCGCAAGCATGGCGACGAGATGCTGCGTGAAGAGATCGGGCGCAAGACCGCCGAATGGGGGGTCACCGCCATCTCGGTGGAGATTCGCGACATCGGCGTGCCCGACGCCCTGCAGGACGCCATGAGCCGCGAGGCCCAGGCGCAGCGCGAGGCCGCCGCGCGGATCCACCTGGGCCAGGCCGAACTGGCGGTGGCGGAGAAGTTCGTGGAGGCCGCGGAGATCTACGCCCGCAGCCCGGCCGCCCTGCAGCTGCGCGCCATGAACATCATCTACGAGACCACCAAGGAGCGCGGCGCGACGATCCTGATGCCCACCGCCATGGTCGACGCCATGAACCCGGGCGGCCTGCTGGGGCTGACCCAGGCGGCGATGAGCGCGCAGAATGAACCGCCCGCCGCCGCGGCGCCCGCCCCCGCGGCGCGCAACCGGCGCCAGGCGTAGCGCGGACCAGGAGAGGCCACGATGATACGCAGGCTGACCGTCTGGATCGCCGCCCTGACCATCGCGATGCTGACCATGGCCGTCGTGCTGGCCAGCGCGGCGCATGCCCAGGCGCCGCGCGGCGCGGGCTGCAGCGGCCCAGGCGGGGGCCCTTGGCACATGGCCCAGGATGACGGCCGGGAAGGGCGGCCCATCCTCGGCTGGGCCAGAAGAAGCTTGGCGGCGGCGCCCGCGGACGGCTAGCTAGGCCCTATGCGCACACCTGCCCTCGGCCTCGTCGCCGCCTTCGCCCTCGCCGTCCCTCTGGCCGCGACCGCCGCTCCCGCCGACCTGGTGATCTGGGGCGGGCCGATCTACACGGCGGTGGACGCCCATCCCAAGGCGGAGGCGGTGGCCGTCTCGCACGGCCGGATCGCCTTCGTGGGCGGGCGGGCCGGCGCCCAGGCGCTGGTCGGGCCGAAGACCCGGGTCATCGACCTGAAGGGCGCGGCGCTGTTCCCCGGCTTCACCGACAGCCACGCCCACCTGCGCGAGATCGGCGAACGGGAGCTGACGCTGAACCTGGAGGGCTCGAAATCCGCGGCCGAGGTCGCCCAGCGGCTGAAGGCCTGGATCGCCGGGCACGCGGGAACCGACGCGGTGGTCGGCGGCGGCTGGATCGAGACCGGCTGGCCGGAGGGCCGATTCCTGCAGCGGTCGGACATCGATCCCGTGTCGGGAGGCATCCCCGTGTTGTTGCGGCGGGCCGACGGCCATGCCGTGGTGGCCAACTCCGCGGCGCTGAGGGCCGCCCATATCGACGAATCGACTCCCGCGCCGGCCGGCGGCCAGATCTTGAAGGGCTCCGACGGCAAGCTCACCGGGATGCTGGTGGACAACGCCATGGGCCTGCTCGGGCCCTCGCGCCGACCTGGGACCGGCGTGGACCCGACCGCCGCCTTGAAGGCCGCCTTCCGCGTCGAGACCGCCTATGGCTGGACCGGCGTCCATTCCATGAGCGTGGCGTGGTCGGACGTGCCGCTGCTGGAGGCGATGGACAAGCGCGGCGAGGCGCCCTTGCGGGTCTACAACATGGTCGACGCCGCCCAGGCCGGGCCGCTGTTCGCCAGCGGGCCGCGCGCGACGCCGGACGGCCGCATCACCACCCGCGGGATAAAGCTCTACATGGACGGCGCCCTGGGCTCGCGCGGCGCGGCGCTGTTCGCGCCCTATTCCGACGCGCCCGGCCTGCGCGGGACCTTCGTCACGGAGCCCGCGGTCATGCGGCCGATCCTGGCCAAGGCGCTGGCGAAGGGCCTCCAGGTCTCCACCCACGCCATCGGCGACCGCGGCAACGCCACCGCCCTCGACCTCTACGAGGAGGCGTTCCGGGCCAGTCCCGCGGCGGGAAAGGCGGCGCGCTGGCGGATCGAGCACGCCCAGATCCTGCGGCCGGCCGACATTCCGCGCTTCCACGCCGACGCGGTGATCGCCTCCATGCAGCCCAGCCACGCGATCGGCGACTTCCACTTCGCCAAGGCGCGCCTGGGCGCCGAGCGGCTGAAGGGCGCCTATGCCTGGAAGAGCCTGCTGCGGTCCGGCGCGGTGGTGGTGGGCGGCTCCGATGCGCCGGTGGAGCGCGGCGCGCCGCTGATCGAGTTCTACGCCGCGGTCGCGCGCAAGGACCTGAAGGGCTATTCGGACGCCGACTGGCATCCGGAGGAGAAGCTCAGCCGGGCCGAGGCGCTGAAGCTGTTCACCTCGTCGGCCGCCTATGCGCGGTTCGCCGAGCACGACCTGGGATCGATCAGCGTCGGCAAGCGCGCCGACCTGTCGGGCTTTTCCGTCGACCTGATGACCGCGCCGGAAGCGGCGATCCCGAAGGGCCACGCGGTGCTGACCGTGGTCGACGGCCAGGTGGTCTACGACAAGCGCTGACCGGGCCGCGCGGCCCCGCGAGGGACCGTCAGTCGTCGCCGTCGGCGATGTCGGCGACGCCGCCGGACATGGCCTCGCCGAACGCGGTCTTCACCACGGTGCCCTTGTCCTTGTGGTGCGGACGGGCTTGCCCGGGCTCGTTCGGCTCGGCGGTCGGTTCGACAGCGTCGGCATCGGTAGGGGTGGGATCGGCCATGGCGAATGCTCCTTCAGGTTGGGCCGAAGACGCCGATGGGCGCCCCGGCCATTCCCCCACAGCCTATGGCCAGTTCTCGCGGCATTCAACTTGCGCGGCGCGCAATGCCGTCATGGCAGGCGCGCGAGCACCGCTTCGGTGATCCGCGCGCACCGGGCGCCCAGGAAGGGATAGGCGCCCACCATCACGTCGGTCAGCTGGGCGTCGAGCGCCTCGCGCAGGCGCCGGCGGGCGCGGTGCAGGCGGGTCTTCACGGTCTCGACCTTCAGGTTCAGGTGGCGGGCGGTCTCCTCGACGCTGAGCTCCTCGACCTCGCGCAGGATGAACACCAGGCGGAAGGGCTCGGGCAGCTCGTCCACCGCGCGTTCCAGGATGCGGCGGATCTGGCCGCGGGCGGCGTCGGCCTCGGGATCGTCGCTCCTGGCCATGCCGGGGAAATTCAACACCTGCGCACTCTCCTGGGCGGCCTCCAGTTCATCCAGATCGACCGTGGTCTTGCGGCGGCGCAGGCGCCCGTGCGCCTCGTTCAGCACGATGCGGGTCAGCCAGGTGGCGACGCCCGCCTCGCCGCGGAAATTCGCGATGGCCCCAAAGGCCCGCACGTAGGCCTCCTGCAGCACGTCTTCGGCCTCGGCCTCGTCGCGCACCACGGCGCGGGCGACGCGGAACAGGCGCTGGTTGCAGCGGGTCATGATGGCGCGGAACGCCTCGCGGTCGCCGGCGCGGGCGCAGCCGACAAGCTCCGGCTCCGGCATGGCGAGGTAGTCGATGGCGTGGGTGCTGCGCATGACGGCTCCTGTCCTACACCCGTTGGATGCCGAAGGCCGCGGCAGGTTCCCGGGAACCTTTTTCGCCACGCGCCATCGAATGGGCAGGCCGCCGGCTGGGTGGCCCTCGCTCACACGGGAGACAACCACATGTTCAAAGCCCTCGGTTTCGCCGCGGCGCTCAGCGTGGCGGCGAGCGCCGCCTACGCCCAGGCCCCCGCCCCTGCCGCCAAGATTGGGGACGCCCAGATCGCCCATATCGCCTACACGGCCGGCGTCATCGACATCGCAGCGGGCAAGCAGGCGCAGAAGATCTCGCACAACAAGGCCGTGCTGGCCTTCGCCGACGAGATGGTGCGCGACCATAGCGCGGTGAACGACCAGGCCCTGGCCCTGGTCAAGAAACTGGGCGTCACCCCGCAGGACAATCCCACCAGCCAGGCGCTGTCGAAGGACGCCGCGGCCAAGCTGAAGGCCTACGCCAGCCTGAAGGGCGCCGCCTTCGACCGGGCTTACCTCACCAACGAGGTCGCCTACCACAAGACCGTGAACGGCGCGCTGTCCACGGTGCTGATCCCCAACGCCAAGAACCCGGAGCTGAAGAGCCTGCTTCAGACCGGCCTCAAGCTCTTCAAGGAGCATCAGATGCACGCCGAGCATCTGGCGGCGGCCCTGAAGTAGGCGGGCC
>JBIOED010000093.1:0-13552 GCA_044445675.1 Caulobacterales bacterium
GGCCCGCTGATCGTCGAACTGGCGCAGGCCGACCTCGGCCTGCCGCACGCTAACGTGGTCTTCGCCCGGTGGAAGGCGGCCGGGACGCTCGCTTCGGCTTGACGCCCGGACGCAACAGCTTCGCCGCCCGCCCGCGGGGGTTTCCGGCCTTGGCTTTCGGACCCTGCGGCTTGGCCTTGCCGTGGGCCTTGGGCTTGCCCGCAGCGCCCGCCTTGGCCTTGCCGGCCGCGGCGATCCGGGTCTTGGCCTTCAGCCCCGTCGTGGGCAGGCCGAACGGCGCGCGCTCGGAGCCTTGGCCGGACTTTTCCTCGCCTTCCGCGTAAGGGTTCTTGTTCGACTTCACCGTCACCCGGATCGGCACGCCCGGCAGGTCGAAGCTCTCCCGGATCGAGTTGATCAGATAGCGGCGATAGCTCTCCGGAAGCTGGTCGGCGCGGCTGGCGAACAGCACGAAGGTCGGCGGCCGCGACTTGGTCTGGGCCATGTACTTGGGCTTGATCCGCCGTCCGCTGACTGCGGGCGGCGGATGGCGCTCGGTGGCCATCCGGAGCCAGTCGTTGAGGTCTCGGGTCTTCACCTTGGTCGACCAGTCGGCGTGGGTCTTGAACACCGCCGGCATCAGCTTCTCGAGGCCGCGGCCGGTCTCGGCCGAGAGCGCGATGATCGGGGCGCCGCGCACCTGCGGCAACTGCCGCTGGGCCTCGTCGACGATATGGGCCAGCGTCGCCTGCTGGTCCTCGACCAGATCCCATTTCGCCAGGACGAAGACGAGTCCTCGGCCCTCGCGTTCCACCAGGTCGGCGATCTGCAGGTCCTGGATCTCGAAGGGATGCGTGGCGTCCATCACCAGGATGACGATCTCGGCGAAGGTGATGGCCCGGATGCTGTCGTGCGTGGACAGCTTCTCGAGCTTCTCCTGCACCTTGGCCTTGCGCCGCAACCCGGCGGTGTCCACCAGCCGCACGGCCTTGTCGTCCCAGGTCCAGTCCACCGGAATGGCGTCGCGGGTGATGCCCGCCTCCGGGCCGGTCAGCATGCGCTCCTCGCCGATCAGCTTGTTGACCAGGGTCGACTTGCCGGCGTTGGGCCGCCCGACGATGGCGATCTTTACCGCCTTGTCGCCCCCCTCGTCGTCGTGATCGCTCTGGTCCGGCGCGACGGCGATCAGAGCCGCATAGAGGTCGGCCATGCCCTCGCCGTGCTCGGCGGAGATCGGGGCCGGCTCGCCGAGGCCCAGCCCGAAGGCCTCCAGGATGCCCTGGTCGCCCGCCCGGCCCTCGGCCTTGTTGGCGACGAGCACAACAGGCTTGTTCCGTCGACGTAGAATCTCGGCGAACACCTCGTCGAGCGGCGTGACACCGTCCCGCGCGTCGACGACGAAGAGCGCCACGTCGGCCTCGTCGATGGCCAGCTCGGTCTGGGTGCGCATGCGCGCTTCCAGGCTGTCGTCGGTGACGTCCTCGAAGCCGGCGGTGTCGATCAGCTCCAGGTCGAGGTCGCCGATCCGCCCCGTGCCGAAGCGCCGGTCGCGGGTCACGCCCGGCTGGTCGTCGACGATGGCGAGCTTTCGCCCCGCCAGCCGGTTGAACAGCGTGGACTTGCCCACGTTGGGGCGCCCGACGATCGCGAGTTTCAGCGTCATGGCGCCAGCATAGGCCTAAAGGTCAGCGCAGCGCGATCAGCTGGGCGTTGTCGGTGACCACATAGATCATGGCGCCCGCCGCGATCGGCCCGATCAGCACCGGCGCGCCGAGGTCGACATTGCGTTCGACCGCGCCGGTCTTGGCGTTCAGCGCCTCCAGCTGGCCGGTGGAAGACGCCAGGATCAGCCGACCGTTCACCAGGATCGGGTTGGTCCACAGGGGCTTGGCGACCGTGTGCGCGCCGATGCCCCAGAAGCCGCCCTTTTTCTTGGCCACATAGCCCGCGTTCATGTCGTGGACCCAGTAGATCTGGCCGCTGTCGCGCGCCACGCAGAGCAACTTGCCGTCGACGCCGACTACATAGACGACATCGCCAGCCGGCAGCGGGGTGGTGATGCCAACCACGGGCAGGCTCCAGCGCGCCTGGCCGGTACGCAGGTCGGTGGCCGCGAACACGCCGGAGTGGCTGACCGCGAACACGTCGCCCTGGTAGATCACCGGCCGGCCCGCGATGTCGCGGATTTCGGAGAGCGCGCTGGTGCGGCTGGCCCGCGACAGGGCCTCGTTCCACAGGTCGTTGCCATTGACGGTGCGCAACGCCACCAGCTCGCCGGAGCCGAACGCGGCCACCACCGTGTCGCCTGAGACCGCCGGGCTGCTGGAGCGGAGGATCCGCGCCGATTCCGACAGCGCCTGGTAGGTCCAGCCCGGGACGCCGGTCCCCGCGTCGAAGGTCAGCAGCGTATTGTCGAGGCTTATGGCCATCACCCGCCCGGCATAGACCGTCGGGGCGCCATGGATGGGCTGTTCCGTGCGCGTGCGCCAGCCGACCCGGCCGGTGGCGGGGTCGATCTGCGCGACCAGCCGGAAACCCGAGGTCATGTAGAGCTTGCCGTCGGCGTAGGCCAGGCCGCCGCCGAAGCCCTCGCGGTCGCGCTTGTTGTCGTTCGGGCGCATGTTCACGCGCCAGACCTCGGCGCCCGTGCGGGCGTCGTGGGCGGCCACCGACGCCTGGGCGTCCATGGTGAACACCTTGCCGCCGGCTTCGATGGGCGGGGCGGTGATCATCTCACCGCCTTTCGACGCCATGCCGATCCCCTTGCGCCAGGCAATGGAGAGATCGGGCGCGGCGTTGATATTGCCGACCGCCTGCTCCGGCGTGCCGCCGGGCAGCGGCCAGTCGGCCATGGGCTCCACCGGCGGCAGGGAGAAGTCGACGCCCTTCAAGGCCTCGGCCGGCTCCAGTTTCTTGTCGGCGGAGAGGATCGAGATGCGATCGCCCTCGGTGGCCACTTCCTTCGGCGTGGCGCCGTGGAACGGGTTTACCCTACGAATAGTCGCGCAGCCGCTCGCGCCCAGCGCAGCGACCATCGCGACGGCGATCAGGCTCTTGGCGCTGGGCGTCATTGCGGGCCGGGCGCCTGATCTTGCGGTTGGCCTTGCGCTGCGGGGGGAGCCAGGCCCTTCGGCACGCCGTTGGGGGCCACCAGCATCGGTTGGGGCAGGTTCTGAGCCGCCTTCACCGCCGCCGGCACGGACTTGGCCGAGCCGGTGTCGATCAGGCCGATCGCCGCCTGGGCCCGTTGCCGCGCGCCTTCCGGCGCATCGAGAGTGCCGGTGATAACGACAAAGTCGCCCCGTGCGCCCGCCGTGTCACCCTTCAGCAGCTTGGCGAAGGCCAGCGCCTCTCGCGCTTGCACCCGGTAGGGGTGACCGTCTTTCATCAGCGGCGCCAATCGCCCCTCCACTTCCGAGAAAGGAGCGGTGTCGAGGATCGCGAAGGCGGATTTGAGGCGCGCGGCGTCACCCAGGATGTCGTCGGGCGCGGCGGCGGCGGCCTGGTCGAACAACGCCACGGCGGCCTTGACATCGGCAGGCTTCCCGGAGGCGATCTTCGCCCCGCCGAGCTGCATCAGCGCCAGCGAGCCGTAAGCCTTGTTTGGTGACTTGGCCACTTCGCCGAATAGCTGCACGGCCTTGGCGGTGTCGCCCTGCGCCTCGGCGGCCAACCCGGCGGCGTATCCGATCGAGGCCTTGTCAGTGGTCTGCTGGCGATACTGTTGCCAGCCCCAGTAGCCAAGCGCGACGACAAGCGCGGCGGCCGCCAGGGCAAGCACCCATGGCGCGCCCTTGCGCGCAAGCGCCCGGTAGCGGTCGGAGCGAAGCTGCTCCTCGACCTCTTCGAACAGATCGCTCAATCGGGGACTCCGGACAGAATTTGGCGGCGCATTTCAGAGGCCGGGAACCTATAGCGCGCCGCAGCGCGCCGCAACCGATCCTCCCCTGCGGGGAAAATGGCCGCTACGCGAGACGGCGCGCCTCAGATCTCGCCGATCACCCGGGTCAGCACAAACCCCATCATGATCACGGCCAGGCCGACGGCGATCCAGACCACGGACCCGCCGCTGGAGATGGCGGCGACCCAGTCCGCGCCCGTCGACATGTGATTGAGGCTGGACGACAGCAGGCGCGCGGAATCGCCGGCCGTCTCCACCCGCTGGAAGACGTTGGACATCATCAGTTGGCTGGCCCCGATCACCCCGCCGACCACGCCGGCCGCGCCGATCAGCCAGCGCCGCGCCGTCCAGCCGGCGTCGAGCCGGCGCTCCACGCTCTCGGCGAAGAATCCGGCGTCGGGCAACTCCGGCGCCTCGGCGAAGAGGCGTTCGAGCCGGCGCTCGAAGTCGAGCTCAACCATTGCCGCGCCTTCCTTCCAGAGCCACGCCGTCCGCCGGCGCCAGTCGCGTTCTGAGTTTTTCCAGACCACGTTTGACATGGGATTTGACCGTTCCAAGCGGCAGGTTCAAGGCCTCCGCCGCTTCGCTGTGAGAGAGCCCCGCCCCGAAGCACATGGTGACGCAGAGCCGTTCCACCGCGCTCAGCACCTTGAGCGCCTCCTCGAGATCGATCGCCGCATCGGCGTCGCCGCCCTGCGGGTCGGGCTCGTCCTCGACCGTCTCGGCGATCAGCGCGCCCAGTTTGCGGTCGCGCTGCAGGCGGCGCAGATACAGCCGGGC
The DNA here is from genome assembly GCA_044445675.1 of Caulobacterales bacterium. Taxonomy (GTDB): domain Bacteria; phylum Pseudomonadota; class Alphaproteobacteria; order Caulobacterales; family Caulobacteraceae; genus Phenylobacterium. The sequence continues at coordinate 4,661 of JBIOED010000093.1, forward strand.
CGCAATCTTCTTCACCCAGGCCGCGAAGGTGCCCTCCCCGCGGAATTCGGCAATACGTTCGAACGCGGTAAGGAAAGCGTCCTGGGCCACGTCGTCGGCCTCCGTCGATTGCGCGCCCATGCGGCGGAGCACGCCCCTGATCGCCGACCCGTGACGCCGCACCAGTTCCCCGAAGGCGCGCCGTTCCCCGGTCGCCGCGTGGGTGCAGAGTTCCACGTCGTGCAGACTGGCGAACCTTGAATGTCTCGAGCCCGGCATGGGCTTTTCCCCCGGCTAAGCCAGCGTCTAGGCCTTGGGCCGGTTGACGAAGCTGAGCACGATGAAGGCCAGGCCGATGAAGATCGGGAACGCGGCGCAGGCGATCATCGGGATCGTCGATTCCGGCTCTTCGTAGCCCAGGGCGACGCCCATCGCCACGAAGCCCAGGCCGACGCCCAGCCAGATAATGCCGGTGCGCAGGTCGCGGCTTGGCGACGGCGCCGGGCGGATGTTGATGTTGCGCGCGGCGCTTTCCATCATTTCGGTGGGCATCGGCTGCCCGCTTTCAATGGCGGCCCGCAGGGTTTCCTGCACCCGGATTCGCTCCTGCGAGCGCAACCAGAAGGGCACGATGCAAACCGCGGCGATCGATCCGAAGATGATCGCGATGATGAAGACAGCTTCCATATCTTCTCTCCTCTCTCGATATCGGCGGGCCGGTATAACCCGTCTCTTGATGAAGAAGAGGCTCAGGCGATGACCGTCAGATGCAGATGTAGCGTGAATTCTTGGTCATGTGGTCAGTCCCAGCGCCGCGGCGGGCCGCCCGCCGAGGATCGTCACGGCGCAGAACGCCAGCGCCATCGCGCCGAGCGCAGGGGCGAGCCCTTGCGAAACCGCCACCAGGGCTGACTGCAGGGTCGGCCAGACCAGCCACAGCACACCGGCGAACACCACGCTCACGCCGCAGAGCAGGGCCAGCTCCTCTCGCAGGCGCTGGCGCATGAGCTGCTCCATCACCGCGGTGGAGAAGGCGGGGTCCCGAGCCGGCGGCTCATCGGCGGCAAACAGGACCTTCAGGCGATCGTCAGCGGGCGTCATCGCATACTCCCAACGCTTGCAGGAGCCGCGCGCGGCCCCGCGATACATGGCTTTTGACGGTCCCCAGGGGCATGCCCAGCGCCTCTGCGGCTTCGGCATGGCTGAAATCCGCCGCCAGGCAAAGCGCGACGCAGGCCCGCTGTTCCGCCGGCAGGTCCGCCATCGCCCGCTCCAGCGCCAGCCTGTCCTCGGGCCCGGCGTCCGACGACGCCTCCCGATCGGCTTCGTAGACCGCGGCGCGCGCGCGTTCCCGGCCCGCCGAGCGCATCGCCGTCAAATGCTTGTTGTAACCGATGCCGCACAGCCAGGCCCGGACGCTGGCCCCGGCCTTCAGCCGCCCGATCCGCGACCATGCGGCCAGGAAAGTGTCCTGCGCTAGGTCGTCGGCCTGGGCCCAGTCGCCGCAGGCCCGGCGCAGAAAGGCGCGCAGCGCCTGCTGGTGGCGCTCCACGAGCCGCGAGAAGGCCTCCGCCGATCCGCTTTGGGCGGCGGCGACCAGCGCTTCGTCAAGGCTCGCCGGGCTCATTTGTCCCGGAAGCTGGACGCCATCAACGCAAATACCAGGTTCCCGACGCAGACGATGGTCAGGATGATCGCCACCAGCCGGAAGGGCCCGTAGGTGCCCGGCCAGTCGGACCATTCCGACGCCCACCAGAAGCCGGCGGCGACGGCGCCGGTCACAAAGACACTGCGCCACTGCCAATAGGGACCCCAGCGATAGTACTGCCGATAGGCGCGGCGCATGTAGCGCGGATAGCCCCAGTAGCCCCCATGGCCGTAGCCCGGCGGATAGCCGCCCGGCGCCTCGCCCGGCAGGTCGTCGCCGACCCCGCGCACCAGTTCCGGTGGCGGCTCCTTGCCGTTTTGGGCGTAAGTCCTCAGGAGATCCAGGTGATCGCGGCTGCGCTTGTAGGCCAACCACCGGTCCCAGGCGCCGAACGCGAAGGCGCCGATTGGGAACAGCAGCCACCAATAGTCCCGCCAGAAATCTTCCATGAGCTGAGCTCCATAAACCGGTGGCGGGCGGGTCGTCGTCCCGCACCACCCTTCACCCCTAGTCGCCGCCGGGGCGGCGATCGGATGCGCCGGACAAGCTTAGCTCGCACTCGTCGCCCTAACCACGCCCGCGCCGGCCGCCGGGCCGGTCGGGCTGGGCGTGAACTTGCTTGCCGCCGGCCGGGCGCCGCCGAGCGGCGGCGCATCGGCGGTCTGGCCTGACTGCGCGGTGTCGCCCTTGCGCACCGCCTCGGCGCGCGCGATCAGGTCGCGCCACGCGGGATCCAGCGTCCCTTGCGCCCAGGCCATGCTGGCCTTCTTCGACCACACCGCGCCGGTCTCCAGGGTGACTAGCCGAACCGCGCCGCGTACATTTCCGGTTTGAAGCCGACCAGCAGGCCGCCGTCGGTTTCCAGCACCGGCCGCTTGATCATCGAGGGCTGGGCCAGCATCAGGCCGATGGCCTTGGCCTCAGTCAGATCGGCCTTGTCGGCCTCAGGCAGCTTGCGGAAGGTCGCGCCGTTGCGGTTGAGCAGCACTTCCCAACCCACTGCCCTGACCCAACCTTCCAGCCGTGCGCGCTCGATCCCTTGGGTCTTGTAGTCCTGGAACGCGTAGCGCACGCCCCGGCCGTCCAGCCAGGCGCGCGCCTTCTGCATCGTGTCGCAGGCCTTGATGCCGTAGATCGCGGTCATTCAGATCACGATAGCAGGCGCGCGGATCGGCTTATAGCCTATGCGGATGACCACCTATGTCGCCCTGCTCCGCGCCGTGAACGTCGGCGGCGCCTGCAAGCTGCCGATGACGGACCTGCGCGCCATGTGCGAGGCTGCGGGGTTTACCGGGGTGCGTACCTACATCGCCAGCGGCAACGCCGTCTTCCGCGCGGAGGCCAGCGAGGCGACCGTGAAGGCCGCGCTGGAGACCGCGCTCGCGGCCTATGCCGGCAAGCCGGTGGGCGTCTGTGTGCGCGGCGCTGCGGAGATCGCCAAGGTGCTGGCCGCCAACCCGTTTGCGGACGCCGCGCCGAACCGCGTGGTGGCGATCTTCCTCGATGCTCCGGCGCCGGCCGACGCGTTGGCGCAGGCCAAGGGCCAAGCCCTGGAGCAGATGGCGCTGGGTCGGCGCGAAATCTATGTTCACTACGGGGCCGGCATGGCCCACTCCCGGCTGCGCATCCCGGCCGCCGCCGCGGGCACGGCGCGCAATATGAATACCGTTGCGAAGCTTGCCGAGATGGCTGCGGACTAGACCTTGGTCTTCATGCCCCCACCGCCTCGGAGACGCGCGAAGCCCGGTCAGGCCGGCGCCGGAGCTGCCGGGCCGGCGCGTGACTTTCGCCCTAGTCGCCCTTGGCGCCGCCGCGCGCCTAACGCCGGCGAGCCGCGGCGGGCGGAGCGTCCTGCACGGCGTCAGCGGTCGGCAGGTCCCCGCACCCAGCCGCGCCCCGCTCGAGCCAGGCCCCCACGATCTCCGCGAACTGATCGATATTGATGGGCTTCGATATGAAATCGACCATCCCGGCGGCCAGGCAGAGGTCCTGGTCCTTCGCGGTGGCGTTCGCCGTCATGGCGACGATCGGCGGCCCTCGGGATCCTGTGAAGGCCCGGATGGCCCGGGTCGCCTGCAGGCCATCCATTTCCGGCATCTGGACGTCCATCAGGATCAGGTCGTAGTCGCCCCCTTTGGCCGCCGCGACCGCGTCGACGCCATTGGTGACGGCGTCAACGTCGCAACCCATGGCCTCCAGCACCGTGACCGCAAGCGTGATGTTCACGGGATTGTCTTCGGCCAGCAGGATGCGCCCGACGATCGCGGGGGTCTCGGCGGATGCCGGCGGCAACGCGTCCGGATCCTCGGCGCTCGTCTTGAGACACGCGCCCGCGGCCTGAAGAAGCGCCAGCCGCCGGGCCGGCTTGCCGATATGCGCCTCTAAGGCCGTCGCCCCGCCCAGGGGCTCACCCGGGTGCTGCGGCGCGAGGAGGGCCAGGCGCGTCTTGCCCGCCGCGGCCAGGGCGCGCAGCTGCCGGCCGAGGTCGCCGCCGGCGTCATCGAGCGTGTGGTCCAGCACCACCAGATCATAGCCGCCGCCTGGCCCGGCCGCCGCCCGCGACGCCGCGGCGAGGCCGGACGGCAGATCAGCGGCTTCGTCGACAGCCGCGCCGTCGCCCTCGTAGACTGCCCGATAGGCCGCGCGGGCGACGTCGAGCGGGTGAACCACCAGGATGCGGTAACCTGCCAGCTGAGGCTCCTCGTCCCGGCCTAGCGGTTCGTGGGCCGCCGCCAGGTCGACCTCGAACCAGAAGACGCTGCCGCCGCCCGGCCGGTCGTGGACGCCGATCGCGCCGCCCATCCGTTCAATCAGCTGTCGGCTGATCGAAAGGCCCAGGCCGGTGCCGCCGTATCGCCGGGTGATCGAGTTGTCGGCCTGCTGGAACTTCTGGAACAGGCCAAGCTTGGCCTCGTCGCTGATCCCGATGCCGCTGTCGGCGATTTCGAAGCGGAAACGGCGTGCGCCGGCCTCCCCCGGCAGCGAGGCCACGCCGACGCAGACGTGGCCGCCCTCGGTGAATTTCAAGGCATTGGAAACCAGGTTGAGAAGGACCTGGCGAAGACGCACCGGGTCGCCCTTGGCCCAGCCGCGCGAGTCCGCCGCGATCGCGCTGATCAGTTCGAGACCCTGCTCGTTGGCTCTCGGCCCCAGCAGGGCAAGGCTGTCCTCGACCAGCGCGCCGATCTCGAGATCGACCGATTCCAGCTCGAACTTGCCGGACTCCAGTTTTGAAATGTCGAGGATGTCGTTGATGATCACCAGCAGGTTCTCGGCGGACAGCCGAACCGTAGCGGCGAGTTGACGCTGCTCTTCGGTGAGCCGCGTACGCAGCAGCAGCGCGTTCATGCCGATGACGCCGTTCATGGGCGTGCGGATTTCATGACTCATATTGGCCAGGAAATCGGACTTGGCGTCCGCCAGGGCCTCGGCCCGTGTGCGCGCATCCTGAAGTTCGACGGCCTGATGTTCCAGGAGCTGGGTCTGTTCGATCAACGCGTGCGTGCGCTCGACGACCTGGGCCTCGAGTTCCCGGCGCCGATGCTGCAGGTTGGCGGTGCGGCGCCAGACCAGGATCGCCACCACGGCTGCGGCCAGGACGAGCTCCGCCAGATGGGCCCAGATCGTCTGGGTCCATTTCGGCAGGACCTTGATCGGCAACCGCAGGGCTCCGCCGGTCCAGCGCCCCGAGGTGTCGGAGGTCCGCAGTTCGAGGACATAGGCGCCCGGGTCGAGATTGGTGAAGGTCGCCACCGGCCGCGCGGCGTCGGTTTCGGTCCACCGATCGGTCGCTCCGCGCAGGCGATAGGCATAGCGCAGGCGCTCGGGCGCGGTGAAGTTGAGGCCGGCGAAGCCGACCGCGATGTTTTGCGCGTTGGCGGGAACCACCAGCGCGTGGCCCGGCGCCAGCGCCGCGAACGGATTGCCGGGGCTGGCCTCGCCACCCACCTGCACGTCGGTCAGCGCCAGGGGCGTGCGCGAGATGATCGTCCGCAGACGGTCCGGCCGGACCAGCGTCAAGCCGCCCTGGCCACCGAACAGCAGGTCGCCCTGCGCGGTCGAAGCGCCCGAATTGCTCCAGTACATGCTGATCCCGACGCCTTCGGCGCGTCTATACGGCGTGACCTGCAGGGTGACCGGATCGAGGCGAGCCAAACCGCCGTCGGTGCTGACCCAGATGGCTCCTGAAGCGTCTTCCAGGGCCTTGTTGACGTTGCTGTTGGGCAGCCCCTGGGGGGTCCCGATGGTGCGGAACGACGGTTTGCGGCCTGCGGTCGGGCCATCGCTGACTGCCACGCCGCTGCCGAAGGTCGTGGCCCAAAGGCGTCCCGTCCGGTCGAACATCAGGCTGGAGATGTAGCCGTTAGGCCCGGCGCCCGTGGCCGCGAACTTTTCGACGCGGCCCGTCCTGGCGTCGAAGCGGTTCAAGCCGTTGAAGGTGGCGATCCAGATCTTGCCGTCCCGATCCGGCAGGATGGCGTTGACCCGCTTGTCCGTCAGCTTGGCCGCCGGCACGGTGATCCAGGGTTCGAGCCGGTTGCCGGGGCCGAGCCTGTATCCCCAGGCGCCATCGAGCCCCGCGAGCCAGAGTGCGGACCCGGCGCGGGTCAGGCTCTGCACGCGCGCGCCCGGCGCCCGCCCGGGCGCGGCCGCGGCGCGGATATGCCGGGCCGCCGCGTCGGCAAGGAACAGGCCGTCGTCCGTGGCGATGAATGTCGAGCCGCCGAACCCGGCCGCGAAGCCTCGGATCGAACTCTTCGGGAGGCCCCCTCCCCCAGCGGCGGTCGACGCGATGTGCCGGACCGACCTGGCGTCGGCGGAGATGATGTCGAGGCCCCGGCTGATGTAGCCGACCCACACCCGCTGGTCCGGCCCGCTGTAGAGCGACACCGGACTCCTCTCGGCAAGGACGGGGCCTGGCGCGTCGCCGCCCAGGATCGTCTTGAACCCCGGCTGACGGGGATCGTAGCGCGCCACCGAGCTGTTCGATCCGACGAAGATCAGCCCGTTGCGGTCGCGGTACAGCGCTCTGACATTGCGGTCTTCGACGAAACCGCTGGCGTTCCCGGCGCGCAGGTCGCGGCCCTCCAGCGACCGCGTATCAACGGCGATGACACCGTGGCCGTAGGTGCCAAGCCAGACCTCCTGTCCGGAGACTTGAACGATGCTGCGCACCCGCCAGGTTGCGGCGGCCAGATCCTGCGACGCGACGGCGCCGACGGGCGCGGCGGCGCCCGTGGCGGGCGTCAGCACGACCGCGCCCTTGCCTTCCGTGCCGACCCAGAGCCGGCCATCGTCGGTCAGCGTCAGGCAGTTGATCGCGGCCTGATTTCGATCGCCCGGCAGTCCGACGGCCGAGACCTGACCGCTCGCGGCGCGCCACAGCAGCAGCCCCTTGGCTGTGCCGATCCACAGGTCGCCGGACCTCTCCGGCTGCAGCGCGGTCACGCCGGACGTGAGCCTGGCCGCCACGAGCCCATCGCCCCTGTCGCCGATGCGCGTGACCGCGCGGGTCGTCGGATTGAGCAGATCCAGGCCGGCCGCGGTGCCCACCCAGAGTTTCCCCCCCGCCGCGTCGGCGAGCGCGGTGACGCCGACATGGCTCAGACCTTGCGGGCCGGCCCCATAGGCGACGAAGCGCCCGTGGCCGGCGTCGTAGCGCGCCAGACCCGCCGATATGGTCCCGATCCACAGACGCCCCGTCGGGTCGGTGTGGAGCGCCTGGATCTGGCTGTCGGGCAGCGATCCCGGGCGACGGGGGTCGGCGATAAAGGTTCGAAAATGCGCGCCGTCCCACCGCGCCAGTCCGTTCTGGGTGCCGATCCAGAGGAATCCCGGGGCGTCGCCGGCCAAGACCATGGGTATGGCCGAATTGGGAAGCTGCTCTTCCTGGGCGATCGGTTCGGCCAGGGTGGTCGCCAGGTTCTCCCACCGCTCGCCGGCGAGGGCCGAAGAGCAGGTCGCGACCAGGCCGAGCAGACAGAGCGCGAACAGCCTCAGGCCCCTCCGCCGCACACCGGCGCCGGCGCTTAGCGGTTGTGCAACTGCCATCCTACTCCCCACGCGTCCCCGGCGGCAGCTTAGGCGGAGGGCCTATAACAATGCGTTATGGCCCCTCTCCCAGCTGCGAAGAGCTAGCATGGGTGTCCGCTCAAATAGGCGGGGCGCAATGCGCGCAGTCCCGCCAGCCGAACGGGGCGGACCGTCACCAACCTGTTGCCGAATCTCCGCAATCCCTGAGGCCATACCGTTGGGGGGACGCCATGTCAGATGCTTCGCCGGCCGTGCGGTGCCGCACCGCCTTCATCTCCGATGTCCACCTCGGCACGAAGGGCTGCCAGGCCGAGCTGCTCCTGGAATTCATCCGAGAGCTGGACTGCGAGACCCTCTACCTCGTGGGCGACATCGTCGATGGCTGGAAGATGAAGTCCGGCTGGTACTGGCCGCAGGCGCACAATGACGTGGTGCAAAAGGTCCTGCGCATGGCGCGCAAGGGGGTGCGTGTTGTCTACGTCCCCGGCAACCACGATGACCGAATCCGCGACTTCTGCGGCGTTCACTTCGGGGGCTTGGTGGTGGCGCGCGATGCGATCCACGAGGCCGCCGACGGCCGACGCTACTTGGTGACCCATGGCGATGAGTTCGATGGCGTGATCCAGCACGCCAAGTGGCTCGCCTTCCTGGGCGACTGGAGCTACCGCGCCTTGATCTCCCTCAACACGCAGTTCAACCGCGCCCGCCGCAGACTGGGCCTCGGCTATTGGAGCCTCTCGGCATACCTGAAGCATAGGGTGAAGAAGGCAGTGGCCTTCGTCGATCGCTTCGAGGACGCCATGGCTGAGGAGGCGCGCCGCCGCTGCGTCCACGGCGTGATCTGCGGCCACATCCACAAGGCCGAGATGCGCGACATCGGCGGCGTCGCCTACCTGAACGACGGCGACTGGGTGGAAAGCTGCACCGCGCTCGTCGAGCGTCACGACGGCGTCTTCGAAATCCTGCGATGGTTGGATGCGCGGAAGGCCCTGGCGCCCGCATCCATCGCGGCCCCGCCGCTCCCGGAGCCGCTGGCCGCGTGAGCCTGCCTTTGCGAAAGCGAAGGCGGAAGGACGCTTTTGCAGCATCGTCGTGGGTGACCGCAGAACAGAGGAGGCAGACGTGCCTTGTCCTGCGTTCGTGATGCTCCTGCGCGGTCAGCCGTTGCAGCACGCGGATCCAAACCACTGAGCCACGGTGAGCCCGCCGCCATTGGCGTCCGGTTTCCAGCC
>JBIOED010000094.1:0-13509 GCA_044445675.1 Caulobacterales bacterium
CTAGGTGGCCGGCCGCCAGGGGGCGGCTCAGGGCCTCGGCGGATCGACGACGTGGTTAGCCGGCGATTAAGAAAGTCGGGGCGATAAGCATGGAATCGCTCAGGGATTCGCCGTGCTTGCCCGTCTTCGCCCATTTCTGCCGACCGCAGTGCTCGGTCTCCTGATCGTCTATTTCACGCTCCATGCCTTCACCGGGGACCGCGGGCTCCTGACCTCGAATCAACGCGACGAGACGTTGATCGCCAAGACCCGAGAACTCGCCCAGGTGCGCGCCCAGCGGCAGGATCTGGAACTGCGCGCGCGGCTGCTGCGCGACAACAGCCTTTCCGCCGATCTGCTGGAGGAAAGGGCGCGCTCCCTGCTAGGCTTCGCCGATCCGAGGGACTATGTGATCCGCATGAAGCCTTAGCGCCCCTCGCGGGTTCTAGAGGACTTAGGACGGATCACGGAGAGACGCATGGCGCGTGAGCAGACCGGCGCGGCCGGTCGGCGGAAAGCCAATGGCGCCGACGCGCCTCAACCCTCCAAGGCGAAGGCGCCCGCGAAGGGCGAGGCCGGCGGCAAGGACGACCTGCTAAGCTACTATCGGGACATGCTGCTGATCCGCCGCTTCGAGGAGCGGGCGGGGCAGCTCTATGGCATGGGCCTGATCGGCGGCTTCTGCCATCTCTACATCGGCCAGGAGGCCATCGCCGTCGGCGTCCAGGCGGCGCAGCGGGACGGCGACCAGGTGATCACCGGCTATCGCGAGCATGGCCACATGCTGGCGGCCGGCATGGACCCCAGGGCGGTCATGGCCGAACTGACCGGGCGCGCCTCGGGCTCGTCGCACGGCAAGGGCGGGTCGATGCACATGTTCTCGACCCAGGCCAATTTCTACGGCGGCCACGGCATCGTCGGCGCCCAGGTGCCGCTCGGCACGGGCCTCGCCTTCGCGAACCGCTACCGCGGCGACGGCAAGGTGGCCTTCACCTACTTCGGCGACGGGGCGGCCAACCAGGGGCAGGTCTATGAGAGCTTCAACATGGCTCAGCTGTGGGACCTGCCGGTCGTCTATGTGATCGAGAACAACCAGTACGCCATGGGCACCTCCATCGACCGTTCGTCCGCGGAGACCCATCTCTACAAGCGCGGCGCCTCGTTCCGTATTCCGGGCGAAGAGGTCGACGGCATGGACGTGCTGGCCGTGAAGGCGGCGGCGGAAAAGGCCGCCGAGCACGCCCGCTCGGGCAAGGGCCCCTACATCCTGGAAATGAAGACCTACCGCTACCGCGGCCATTCCATGAGCGACCCGGCCAAGTACCGCACCCGCGACGAGGTCGACGAAATCCGCAAGACCCGCGACCCGATCGACCACATCGAGGAGATGCTGGAGACCAAGGGCTATGCCGACGAAGCGACGCTGAAGGGAATCGACGCGGAGGTGAAGCGCATCGTCGCCGATGCCGCGGAATTCGCGCGCACCTCGCCCGAGCCGGACCCGTCCGAGCTCTACACCGACGTCTATACCGAGGTGCGGGCATGACCGACGTCCTGATGCCGGCGCTGTCCCCGACCATGGAAGAGGGCACGCTCGCCAAGTGGCATGTGAAGGTCGGCGACACGGTGAGGTCGGGCGACGTCATCGCCGAGATCGAGACGGACAAGGCCACCATGGAGGTGGAGGCCGTCGATGAGGGCACCGTCGAAGCTCTGCTGGTGCCGGAAGGCGCCGAAGAGGTGAAGGTCAACACGCCCATCGCGCGCCTGTCCGGCGAGGGCGGCGCGGCCGCACCGCCGCCGAAACCCGAGACCTCGCCGGCGTCCGCTCCCAAGGGCGAGGGCGAAGCCTCCGCCGGCGATCCCGAGAAGAAACCGCCGGAAACCGCCAAGCCAAAGCCCGAAGGGGAGGCCGCGACGCCGGTCACCCCTGCCGAATCCCTGAAGGATCCCGAACTTCCGGCCGGCGTGAAGCTGGTGAAGGTCACCGTCCGCGACGCCTTGCGCGACGCCATGGCCGAGGAGATGCGGCGCGATCCGGACGTCTTCCTGATGGGCGAGGAAGTCGCCCAGTATCAGGGCGCCTATAAGGTCAGCCGGGACCTGTTGCAGGAGTTTGGCGACAAGCGGATCGTCGATACGCCGATCACCGAGTACGGCTTTGCCGGCCTGGGCGTCGGCGCCGGCATGGCGGGCCTGAAGCCGATCGTCGAATTCATGACCTTCAACTTCGCAATGCAAGCGATTGACGCGATTGTGAATTCTGCGGCCAAGACGCTCTACATGTCCGGCGGCCAGATCAAGACTTCCATCGTCTTCCGTGGCCCCAACGGCGCCGCCGCCCGGGTGGGCGCCCAGCACAGCCAGGACTACGCCGGCTGGTACGGGCACGTGCCGGGCCTGAAGGTCATCGCGCCCTATGACGCGGCCGACGCAAAGGGCCTGCTGAAGGCCGCCATCCGCGATCCGAATCCGGTCGTCTTCCTGGAAAACGAGATGCTCTACGGTACGGAGTTCGACGTACCCGAGGGCATCGATTGGGTGCTGCCGATCGGCAAGGCCAAGGTCAGGCGCGAGGGCGCCGGCGTGACACTGGTCTCGTACTCCCGGATGGTCGGTTTCTGCCTGCAAGCGGCCGAGAAGCTCGCCGAGGAAGGCATCGAGGCCGAAGTGATCGACCTGCGCACCATCCGGCCGATGGATATCGAGACGGTGGTCGAAAGCGTCAAGAAGACCAATCGCCTGGTCGCCGTCGAAGAAGGCTGGGGCCCGATGGGCGTCGGGGCCGAGGTCTGCGCCAAGGTCGCGGAACTGGCCTTCGACTACCTCGACGCACCGCCGTTGCGCGTGCACCAGGAGGATGTGCCGCTGCCCTATGCGGCCAACCTTGAGGCTCTGTCGCTGCCGTCGGTCGAGAAAATCGTCAAGGCGGCGAAAGCGGTGAGCTACAAGTGAGCGGCCTCTCTTCGTCTTCCCGCGAAGGCGGGGAAAGCCCCTTCACCTGGCATGCCGGCGGCTGCCATTGCGGCGGGGTGCGCTTTGAGGTCGCCCTGCCGAGCGTCGTCGAGGCGCAGTCGTGCAACTGCTCGATGTGCGCCAAGACCGCCTTCGTGCACATCATCGTGCCGGAAAGCCGCTTCCGGATCACCAAGGGTCCCGAACGGCTGGCCGAATACACGTTCAACACGCGTGTGGCGAAGCACCTGTTCTGCGCCGAATGCGGCGTCAAAGGCTTCTATCGGCCGCGGTCGAATCCTGACGGCTGGAGCGTCAACGCCCGCTGCCTCGACGACCCCGACGGCCTCGACATCCGGATCGAGGCCTTCGATGGCCGAAACTGGGAAGCCAACGCCGCCGAGCTGGCGCATCTCTCCAAGGAGCCCGCATGAGCATCGACATCCTCATGCCCGCCCTATCGCCCACCATGGAAGAGGGCACGCTGGCCAAGTGGCACGTGAAGCAGGGCGACACCGTGAAGTCCGGCGACGTGATCGCCGAGATCGAGACCGACAAGGCCACCATGGAAGTCGAGGCCGTCGACGAGGGCACGGTCGAGGCGATTCTGGTGCCCGAAGGCACGGAAGGGGTGAAGGTCAACGCGCCGATCGCCAGGCTTTCTGGAGAGGATGCCGGCGCGCCGGCGCCCGCCACTTCCTCCCCTGAAGCGAAGATTTCGGGAGCGGTGGCGCCGAAAGTGACGGAGGGAGCGAAAGCCCCAAGCTCCGCGTCAACTGCGCTCCCTCAGTCGGCTTCGCCGCCGTCTCTCCCGCGCACGGGGGAGGAGCTGAAAGGCCAGCGCATCTTCGCCTCGCCGCTCGCCCGTCGCATCGCCGAGCAGAAGGGCCTGGACCTGGCCACCTTGAAGGGTTCCGGCCCGCACGGACGGATCGTCAAAGCCGACGTCGAGGGCGTTCGGCCCGGTCAGGCCAGGGCCCCCACGACGGCCGCCCCCGCAGGCCAGCCGCAGGCTCAAGGCCAGGCGCCCGCCGCCGCGCCGCGCCAGCTCCTGTCCCTGGAACAGCAGGGCATCCCGGCCGGCAGCTACGACCTCGTGCCCCTGGACGGCATGCGCAAGACCGTCGCCCGGCGGATGACCGACAGCTTCCGCGACGTGCCGCACTTCCCGCTGAATATAGACCTGGAGATCGACGGCCTCTTGGCCGCGCGCGCCAGGATCAACACCATGCTGGAAAAATCCGGCGGCAAGGTCAGCGTCAACGACATGGTGATCAAGGCCTGCGCCGTGGCCCTGATGCAGGTGAAGGAGGCCAACGCCTCCTACACGCCCGAGGGCATCGCTCTGCATCACCACGCCGACATCGCCATGGCTGTGGCCGTGCCGGGCGGCCTGATCACCCCGATCATCCGCGCCGCCGAGACCAAGGGGCTGGCCCAGATCGCCGCCGAGGCCAAGGATCTGGCCGAACGCGCGCGGACCAAGAAGCTGAAACCCGAAGAGTTCCAGGGCGGCACGTTCTCGATTTCCAACCTCGGCATGTTCGGCATCAGGTCCTTCGCCTCGATCATCAACGAGCCGCAGGGCGCGATCCTGTCGGTGGGCGTGGGCGAGAAGCGGCCCGTGGTGCGCGGCGACCAGCTCGCCATCGCCACGGTGATGAGCGTCACGCTGACCTGCGATCACCGGGTCGTGGACGGGGCGACCGGCGCGCGCTTCCTGGCCGCGCTGAAGCCGTTGATCGAAGACCCGATCACCATGATCGTCTGAAGGTCGCCATGAGCATCTATGATTTCACCGCCGAGACCCTGGACGGCAGGCCAGCGCCGCTCTCCGACTGGCGGGACAAGGTGGTCCTGATCGTCAACACCGCGTCCAAGTGCGGGTTCACCCCGCAATACGCGGGCCTTGAGGCGCTCTATCGCAAGTATCGGGACCGCGGCCTGGTGGTGCTGGGCTTCCCCTGCAACCAGTTCGGAGCGCAGGAGCCCGGCGACGCCGCCGAGATCGCCAGCTTCTGCTCCCTGAGCTACGAGGTCGACTTTCCGATGATGCGGAAGATCGAGGTCAACGGCCCCCACACGCATCCGCTCTACGCCTACCTGAAGCACGCCAGGAAGGGCCTGCTCGGGAGCGAGGGCGTGAAGTGGAACTTCACAAAGTTCCTGGTCGACCGGAAGGGCGACGTCGTCGAGCGCTTCGCGCCCAACGTCGCCCCGCAGGCCCTGGAAGGCGCCATCGAGGCGCTGCTCTGATGGCTGGCGAAACGAAACAGGGCAGCTTCGACGTCATCATCATCGGCTCCGGCCCGGGCGGTTACGTCACGGCCATCCGCGCCGCGCAACTCGGCATGAGCGTCGCTATCGTCGAGCGCGAACTCCTGGGCGGGATCTGCCTCAACTGGGGCTGCATCCCCACCAAGGCCTTGCTGAAAACCGGCGAAGTCTACGAACAGCTCGACCATCTGGCCGATTACGGCCTGTCCGTGGAAAAGCGCAGCTTCGACTTCGGCAAGGTCATCGCGCGGTCGCGCAAGGTCGCCGCCCAACTCAATGCTGGCGTGGCCTTCCTGATGAAGAAGCACAAGGTCGAGGTGGTCGAGGGGACGGCCAAGCTCGAAAAGGGGGCGCCGGCGCCCAAGGTCGTCGTGGCCCTGAAGGCCGGCGGTTCGCGAACCCTGACCGGCAAGAGCGTGATCGTCGCCACCGGCGCGCGGGCCCGAACCATCCCGGCCGCAGGCCTGGAGCCGGACGGCGAGCGGGTCTGGACCTATCGTGAGGCGCTGGCTCCCAAGGCCGCGCCAAAGACCCTGATCGTCATCGGCTCCGGCGCCATAGGCATCGAATTCGCGAGCTTCTTCCGCGCGCTGGGTTCGGACGTGACGGTGATCGAGGCTCTGCCGCGCATCCTGCCCGTCGAGGACGAAGAGGTCTCCAAGGCCGCCCACAAGGCCTTCGAAAAGCGCGGCCTGAAGTTCCGCGTGCCGGCCAACGTCAAGAAGCTGACCAAGACCAAGTCCGGCGTCGCCGTGGAGATCGAGGCAGGCGGCAAGACCGAAACCCTGGAGGCCGACGTGGCCATCGTCGCGGTCGGCATCGTGGGCAACGTCGAGGAGCTGGGGCTGGAGGCGCTGGGCGCCAAGGTCGAGCGGACCCACATCGTCACCGATCGCCACGGCGCCACCGGCGTCCCGGGCCTCTACGCCATCGGCGACGTGGCCGGCCCGCCGTGGCTGGCCCACAAGGCCTCTCACGAGGGTGTCCACTGTATCGAGCATATCGCGGGGCTCCAGCCCACGAACATCGAGAGTCCGATCCCAGGCTGTACCTATTCCACGCCGCAGGTCGCCTCGGTGGGGCTCACCGAGGCCCAGGCTCGGGAGCAGGGCCGCGAGCCAAAGGTCGGGCGTTTTCCCTTTCGCGTGAACGGCAAGGCCATCGCGTCGGGCGAGACCGAGGGCTTCGTGAAAACGGTCTTCGACGGCAAGACCGGGGCGCTGATCGGCGCCCACATGATCGGCGCGGAGGTCACCGAGATGATCCAGGGCTTCACCCTGGCCATGACCCTGGAAGCCACCGAGGCGGAACTCCAGGCCACCGTCTTCCCGCATCCGACCATGAGCGAGGCGATGCATGAGGCCTCCCTCGACGCCTACGGGATGGTCCTGCACATCTGAAGCGTCAGCTGCGGCGATCGCGGAAGAAGACCGCGTCCAGGCTCCATGGCCCCGGACCCGCGAAGAAGACGTAGAGGAAGATGAAGCAATAGAGCACCGCCGCCTCGCCCATGTTGAGGGCCGGGTAAGGGCTGCTCGGCGCGTGGGCCATGAAATAGGCCACCGCCATCTCGCCCGAGAGCAGGAAGGCCACGGGGCGGCTGAACAGGCCTGCGACCAGCAGGACACCGCCGACGACCTCCATCCAGGCGGCGACGATCAGCAGCAGCGGCAGCGGATCGGGCACGCCCGGCTGCGGCGCCGGAAAATGGAACAGCTTCATCAAACCGTGCTCCATGAAGCAGAGCGCGGCGGCGATGCGCAGCAGGCTGAGGACTCTTGGAGACCACGCGGCGAGGACAGGCATGGGCGTTTCCTTGAATGGCTCTTCAACTCACGGGACGCTACCGGGCAGGAACGCGCCCGAACCAAAGTCAAAGGCGCAACCCTAAGCAGGGTCGCCTTCCGTGCGCGTCAGGCCGCTCGGCGCAGTTCCGCCTCGACGATCCGCAGCAGGGCGACGTAGTCGGTCTTGCCGGTGCCAAGCACCGGAATCTCAGCGACCTTGATGATCTTGCGCGGCACGGCGATCTCCGGCGCCTGGATGGCCTGGGCATGCGCGATCAGCGGACCGGCGTCGGCGTCCCGGCGGTCGGTGACCAGGATCAGCCGCTCGCCCTTCTTCGGATCGGGGAGCGAGATCACCGCGTGGCGGCCATCTGGCCAGACGGCGCAGGCGAGGTCCTCGGCGGCGGTCAGCGAAACCATCTCGCCACCCACCTTGGCGAACCGCTTCACGCGGCCCTTGATCTTGATCCAGCCGTCGTCGGTGATCGAAACCACGTCGCCGGTGTCATGCCAGCCGTCGGCCGGCGGCTCCACGCCGCCGCCCGGGGTAAGATAGCCAGCCATGACATTGGGGCCGCGCACGTAGAGCTTGCCGCCGCCGGGGATGCCCACCACCGGCTCCAACCGGGTTTCGACGCCGGGCAGCAGGCCGCCGACGGTGCCCCGGCGGTTGTCGGTGGGCTTGTTGACCGCGATCACTGGCGAGGCCTCGGTGGCCCCATAGCCCTCCAGCACCGGCACGTCGCCGAACCGCTCGGCGATCAGGTTGTGGGTCTCCTCGCGCACCTTCTCGGCCCCGCAGACGATGAACCGCAGGCCGGACAGCTCGTCCGGCTCGGCGGACCGCGCGTACTGGTTTACGAAGGTGTCCGTGGCCAGGAGGATCGAGGCCTTGGTGTCCTTGATCAGCGGCGGGATCTGCTTGATGTGCAATGGCGACGGGTACTGGAACGCCTTCATGCCGGTGAGAATCGGCAGCAGCACGCCGCCGGTCAGGCCGAAGCAATGGAAGGTCGGCAGGGGGTTGAACATCACCCAGGCCGGGTCGAGATCGATGTGAGCCGCGATCTGGCGGACGTTGGCCACCAGGTTCTCCTGGCTCAGCACCACGCCCTTGGGGACGCCGAAGCTGCCGGAGGTGAACAGGATCACCCCGGCGTCGGTGGGTTTGCTGGGAGTGCGGAATCGCTTGGGGAAAGCCCCGGCCGCGGCGGCGAACAGCTTGTCGGGGAGGCCCACCGTGGCGCGCACGTCCTCCAGATAGGTCACCGTCGCCAGCGTCTCCAGCGCGTCGATCAGGTCGTGCAGCTTGCCCTGCTCGACGAAGCGGTGAGACGTCAGCACCCGCTTGACTCCCGCCAGCTCGCAGGCGGCCTTGAGGTTGCGGATCCCGGCGGTGAAGTTGAGCATGGTCGGCGTGCGGCCGAAGGCGTGCAGGGCGAAGAAGGTGACCGCGGCCGCCGAACTGGCCGGCAGCATCACGCCCACACGCTCGCCGGGCGAGGTGAAACCGGCGATCTTCCGGCCGAGCGCGAACGCCGCCCGGATCAGGTCGGTGTAGGTCAGGGGGTTGCGCTCCTGGTCCTCCAGGATCGGCTTCTTGGCGCCGAAGATTTGGCGAGCGTCCACCAGGGCGTCGAACAGGCTGGTCTTCGCCCGGCTGGCGTCAAAACGCGACAAACCCACCGCCTCCCATTTGTTATCGTTGGGGCGAGCCTATCGGCTGGCTGGGCGGATGAAAAGATTGGTTACAGGGCGTGAACGCCCCGGCTCGGGGGCCGCCGCCCATTCGCGGCTTGATCCGGAAGCCCTGACCGCCGATCTAGGGGCCATGGCCGTGGTCATCGACAACCTTTCGGGCGCGATCCGCCCCCGTCACCCTGAGAAGCAGGCGAATCCCGAGACGCCGCTGCTGCGCAAGCCCGAGTGGCTGCGCGTGCGCGCGCCGGGGTCGGCCGGCTACAACGCCACCCGCGACATCGTCAAGGCGCACGGGCTGGTCACTGTCTGCGAGGAGGCCGCCTGTCCGAACATCGGCGAGTGCTGGTCCAAGAGCCACGCCACCATGATGATCATGGGCGAGGTCTGCACCCGGGCCTGCGCTTTCTGCAACGTCGCCACCGGTAAGCCTCAGCCGCTGGATCCCACCGAGCCGGCCCGCGTCGCCGACGCCGTCGCCAAGATGGGCCTCAAGCACGTGGTCATCACCTCGGTGGACCGCGACGACCTCGCCGACGGTGGGGCAGGGCACTTCGCCGCTGTGGTCCGCGCGATCCGCCTCGCCGCGCCCGGCACGACCATCGAGATCCTGACGCCGGACTTCCTGCGCAAGCCGGTCGATGCGGCCTATGAGGTGATCGATTCCAGGCCGGACGTCTTCAACCACAACCTGGAGACCGTGCCGCGCCTCTATCTCTCGATCCGTCCTGGCGCGCGCTACTATCATTCGCTGCGCCTGCTCGAGCGGGTGAAGGAGCGCGATGCGACCCGGTTCACCAAGTCCGGTGTCATGGTCGGCCTGGGCGAGGCCAAGGAAGAGGTCATGCAGGTGATGGACGACATGCGGTCGGCTGGCGTCGACTTCATCACCATCGGCCAGTATCTCCAGCCCACGCGAAAACACGCGCCGATCCACCGCTTCGTCCGTCCCGACGAATTCCGCGCCTACGAGGAGATCGCCCGCGCCAAGGGTTTCCTGATGGTGGCCGCCAGCCCGCTGACGCGTTCGTCGCACCATGCCGGGGAGGACTTCGCCCGCCTGCAGGCCGCGCGGCAGGCGCGGGACGCCACGGCCGCCTAGGGCCCGGCGGAAATTGAAGCATCATGTCTCCAAGTTGCTGCCCTATACGCCGGACCAGCTTTTCGCCCTGGTCGGCGACGTCATGGCCTATCCGGAGTTCGTCCCCTGGATCACCGCCATGCGCACCTGGAACGCGCGCACGGTGGGCGAGGGCGTAGAGACGGTCGACGCCGAGGCCGGCGTCGGCTTTTCCTTCCTGAAGGAACGATTCTCGACCCGGGTGCGCCGGGACGCGACGATCCGGCAGATCGACGTGACCCTGTTGTCCGGGCCCTTCAAGCGCCTGGCCAACCGCTGGCAGTTCTTCGAGGCGCAGGCCGGCGCGACACGCGTCGAATTCGACATCGACTTCCAGTTCAAGTCGCGCCTGCTGGAAACCCTGCTGAGCGCCAATTTCGCCCACGCGGTCGATCGCCTGATGGCCTGTTTCGAGGCGAGGGCCAAGGCGCTCTACGGCGAGCGCCCGGCGCCCTAGCGGCCGCGCCGGACACCGCGTGGTGAACGCCGCGGTTACGACGCTTGTTAGCGCCTCCGCAACGCGGCCGATGCGATCCTCGCGGGACGGCTGGGCCTGCGCGGCCCCGGTAGAGGACCCAATGCCGATGTTCTGGCGCTTCTATTTCTGGGCGTACCTGGGCCTCGCGGCCTTGGCCGCGATAGGCGCCGCCTTGCGCCCCCAGGCGTTGAGCCCGACCGACTGGATCGACCTTGCGGCGTTCGCGCCGATCGCCATCGTGGCCGCCGGCGCCCAGGCTTTCGATCGAGCGCTCCTGCCGACCACGGTCTGGAGGGTCCTGCTGTTTACGTCGGTGTTCTGGAAATCCATCGCGCTTGGAATCAACACGCCGAAGGTCACCGCCCGGGTGGTCGACCTCAACGCCAGGATGGGCGTCGGGGTCGCGGAACTGTCCATCGTCATCGCGCTCGCCACGGCTGCGTTCCTGACCGGCCCGTCGCTCGTGGCGCTTTATCGCAAGGCCTATCCCGACGGCGACCTGGCTCGGATTCGCCTGGCGAATCCCAAGAACGGACGCTCGGTCGCGGCGAAGGCCTAGGCGATCCGGTCGCGCAGCATCTGCAACGCGGACTGCACCGCCGCCAGCTGGATGCCCTGCCGGTCCTCCAGCTCGAAGAACTCCTGGCGGTGCATCAGGCCGTGATTGGTGCGCGCGGTGGCGATGTGGACGGTGCCGACCGGCTTCATCGGCGTGCCGCCGCCGGGGCCCGCCACGCCGGTGATCGCCACCGCGATATGGGCGTTGGAGTTCTCCAGCGCCCCTTCGGCCATCATCCGCGCCACGGGCTCCGACACCGCGCCCAGGTCGGCGATCAGATCGCCCGGGATGCCCAGCAGCTCCTGTTTGGCCCGGTTCGAGTAGGTGACATAACCGCGCTCGAAGACGTCGGACGCGCCCGCCACCTGGCAAATGGCGCCGGCCACCAGACCGCCGGTGCAGCTCTCGGCCGTGACGATCCGCAGCGACCGCTCCCGGGCCTCGTCGACGAGCAGGCGCGCCAGGGTCACGATCTCAAGCGAAAACATCGCAGGGCCTCTTAACGGGTCGGAAGGTCTGGTGACCAGAACATCGGACAGGTTCCCCACACAAGGCGATTCGCGCCCATGGTTCGGCATCCTTGACTACGCTCGCACCCCAAGCTCCGAGCCGCGTTCGGGCGCCGCCGGCGCTGTTCGCTGTCACGGTGTTCGCCAGCGCCATGCTGGTGTTTCTGGTGGAGCCAATGGTGGCCAAGCTGGTGCTGCCGAGGCTCGGCGGCAGCCCGTCGGTCTGGAACACCAGCCTGGCGTTCTTTCAGGCCGCCCTGCTGGTCGGCTACGCCTATGCCCATGCGCTGCAAAGGCTCCGCTCCCTTCGCGCCCAGGCGCTGGCGCATGGCGCGGCGCTTCTGCTCGCGGCCGCCGCCCTGCCGCTCCGGGTCAACGAACTGGTCGGGCCGCCGTCCTCCAACCACCCCACGCTCTGGCTGCTGGAGGTCCTGACCGTCTCGGTCGGAGCCCCCTTCGCCGTGCTCTCGGCGACAGCCCCGCTGGTGCAGGCGTGGCATGCGCGCACCTTCGGAGATGGCGAGGGGACCGAGCCCTACGTCCTCTACGCCGCCAGCAATCTCGGCAGCCTGCTGGCGCTCCTCGCCTATCCGCTGATCGTCGAACCGGGCCTGACCTTGCACGCCCAGCGGTGGAGCTGGAGCGGCGGCTACCTCGCCTTCATCCTGCTGATCGCCGGCCTCGCCATCACCGTCATCCGGGCCGGGAGTTCAGGCGCCTCGATCGGCCATCGCGCCGCGGCGGGCCCGACGATCGCCTGGCGCGAACGACTGATCTGGGTCGCGCTGGCCGCCGTCCCCTCCAGCCTGATGCTCGGCGTGACCACCTACATCACCACCGATGTGGCTTCCGCTCCCTTCCTCTGGGTGCTGCCGCTCGCGCTCTATCTCTTGACCTTCATCATCGCCTTCCAGGCCAGGCCGGCGATTTCGAAGGACAGGACGCTGCTGCTGCAGGCTGCGGCGATCTCGGCCTGCGTGGGGCTGTTGCCATTCCGGTCCAACGCCTTCGTTCTGATCCTGCCGCTCCACCTCGCGGCGTTCTTCCTGACCGCGCTGATGTGCCACCAGGCGTTGGTGGCGCGCAGGCCAGATCCGGCGCGCCTGACCGAGTTCTATTTCTGGATGTCGCTGGGTGGCGTGATCGGCGGTTCCTTCAACGCCTTTCTGGCGCCGGTGATCTTCGACAACGTGTGGGAATATCCGCTGGTCCTGGTGCTGTCCTCGTTCGCCAGGCCGTGGGGCGACTGGCATGTCGGGCGGTCAGCGTGGACCCTGCTGATCGTCGGCGTCGCCGGCGGGTTGGCCATGCCGGTGCTCAATACCTTCGTGGCGCCGCATGTGTTCGCCCGGCCGATCCTCGGCGGCTTCACCCAGGTGGACGCCTTCGAGCTGGGCGTGAAGGTCTGCCTGGGGGCGGCGGTGATCTCGGCCTTCCTGCTGAGGCGGCGCGCTCTGTTGTTCTTCGCGGTGCTCGCCGTGCTCTCGATCGGGGCCCACGCGGCCGCCAATCGCTCCTATGCCAGCCATAGCTGGCGCAGCTTCTTCGGGGTGCTGCGCGAGTCCCGGACCGAGGTCGCTGCGATCGGCGGGCCGGTCCGCATGCTGGCGCACGGCACGACGCTGCATGGCGCCGAGGCGCTCGACCCGCGCTGGCGTTGCAATCCCCTGGTCTACTACGCCACCAGCACGCCGATCGGGCAGGTGTTCCTGGCCGAGCAGCGCGAGAAGCGGGCGCTCCGGATCGGCGCGGTGGGCCTGGGGACCGGATCGGTATCGGCCTATGTGCGGCCGGGCGACCGGCTGACGTTCTTCGAGATCGACCCGCTGGTGATCCGCATCTCCAGCGATCCGGCGCACTTCAGCTACACCACCCGCTGCGCCAAGGGGCCGGTGACCTATGTGCTAGGGGACGCCCGGCTGACGGTCGCCAAACAACCCGCGGACATCTTCGACATCCTGCTGATCGACGCCTTTTCCTCGGATGCCGTGCCGACCCATCTGCTCACCACAGAGGCGGTGCGCGGCTACCTCACCCACCTGAAGCCTGACGGGGTGTTGATCCTGCACCTCTCCAACCGCAATCTGGACCTCAACGGCCCGGCGCAGGCGGTGGCCAGGGCGGCGGGCGGCGTGGCCCTGATCCAG